>NZ_CP108086.1:1517528-1821033 GCF_036186745.1 Microbispora hainanensis
CGATCCCGACCCGCCTGCCGCGCAGGGAGGAGGCGCCGTACACGTGGTCGGCGGCGGCCCGCATCCCCTGGAACACGCCGAAGGCGGTGAGGATGGAGGAGTCTCCGGCGCCGCCGTGCTCCTGCGTGCGGCCGGTGACGTAGGAGCACTCGCGCGCCACCACGTCCATGTCCTCGCTGTAGGTGCCCACGTCGCAGGCGGTGTAGTAGCGCCCGCCGAGCGACTGGACGAACCTGCCGTAGGCCCGCAGGAGAGCCTCGCTCTTGTCGGCCGAGGGGTCGCCGATGATGACGGCCTTGGCGCCGCCGAGGTCCAGACCGGCCAGCGCGTTCTTGTACGCCATGGCCCGGGAGAGGTTGAGCACGTCGGCGAGCGCGGCCTGCTCGCTCGGGTAGGGATAGAACCGGGTGCCGCCGAGCCCCGGTCCGAGGGCGGTGCTGTAGATCGCGATGATGGCGTACAGGCCGCTACGCTCGTCGGAGCAGAAGACGACCTGTTCGTGTCGCACCGGCTGGGCGGGGTTCGTGTCGCCGCCGGAGCTGGAATCCTTGTGGGACAGCCCGAAAACGTCGGTCACGGTGGTGACTCCTGATCGTGTACGCCGCCTCGTTGCGGCGATCGGCCTCCAGCTTATCGGACGACCCCATAAAACGATCATGAAAACCCGGGACGGTGCTGCACAGGTGTCCCGCGACGTGGCACGATTCTGGTGTGCTCCCCTACGCCGCCTATCTCCGTGTGTACGAGCCGCTGACCGCTTTCACCCCGCAAGATCAGGCTCGGTGGGCCCGGTACGCGGACTCGCGCGACCGGCCGCGCCGGGCGGGCGCGCTCGAGGTCGAACACGGCGAGGCGGTCCGCCGGCTGCTGTCGGTCCCGCCGCTGCCGGCGCCGGAGCGGGAAAGCCCCAACGCCTACCTGCGCCGGGTGGAGGAGACGCTGTACGTCTGCCCATGGCAGAGCAGGCTGCGGTCGTGGCTGGCGTTCGCGTCGTTCCGCGGGAGCGTCCCGGTCAAGCTGGCCTCCCGGTTCGTGCCGCAGGCCATCGCGGAGCAGACCGCCGACGACTTCGACCGGTTCAAGCGGGGAGAGCAGTCCCTGCGCACCCACATCCGTACGAGCACCTGGCATGTGCCGATCGCGTGGTTCGTGCCGTTCGACTCGGCCGAGCGCTGGCTCGTGCTGGGCTCGGAGCAGCCGGCCGAGGCCGGCGCGCAGACCACCGCCGCGCCGCCCAGGAACATGCTGTACGTCACCTCGATGGCGCAGGCCCGGCGCCGGGTGGCCCGGGCACTGGTGGTGATCCGCAGGCACGTCGGGCAGGTGGCGGCCCTCACCGAGGTCGAGGAGGTGGGCCGCTGGCTGGAGGAGTTCCACCCCCACTCGCTGGTGGAGCTCGACTACGGCGGCCTCGTCCACCTGATGGACGACCGCACTCTCCAGGGCGACCAGTCCGTCGCCGAGGTGGCGACCGCCCTCGCGGGTTTGGACAACGGTCAGGAGGAACTTGCCTTCGCGATGTATCAGCGCGTGATTCTCCGCTGGAGGTCGATTCGCGCCCTGGAGTCGGCAAACTGACGGTCATGAACATCCCCTGACCTGCCAATTCAGGTCATGGCTGCGTCGATCTCACATCTACGAACTGAGTAGTTTGCCGTTTTCACTGCGATACCACGAAACGTGTCGCTAGAATCACCGAGCGTGACATCAACCCGTGGTCGAGACGTTGTGCCCAGAGGGCTCGCCAATCGCACTACGTGGCTGTATGGTCACATCGGGTGATGCCGTAAATGGTCCTAGAAACCGCACGTTTTTGGATCATTGACGGACATCCGTGACAGTGCCGCGACCGACAGGATTTCCCCGAGCGCAGCGGCGTCGAGGCGGACAACGCCGCTCCGGCCGACGCGACCGGGCAGGGCTTGACGGAAGGGGCACTTGCGCCAGACAAGTCGCAGGATCGCTGCCGGCGGTCCACACGGAGGAGAGGCCGCACAAATGTCAGCTCGTACACCCGAGGCCGAGCCACTGCTCACCCCGGCGGAGGTCGCCACGATGTTCCGTGTCGACCCCAAGACCGTCACCCGGTGGGCGAAGGCGGGCAAGTTGACGTCCATCCGCACCCTCGGCGGTCACCGGCGTTACCGGGAGACCGAGGTCCGGGCACTGCTCGCGGGGATTCCGCAGCAGCGGTCCGAGTAGGACGTGGCCGTCACGCCACGGGGGGAACGACGGCGCGCTCGCGTCGGGGATGTGAGCGCGTCCACCACACTCCCATGACCGCCCACCGGTCATGGGAGGGGATCTGGGGTCGGCGCCGCCCGCCCGGCGCCTCCCCGCGCGTACGATCTCCGTTCACCCCCGGCGGTTCCCCCCGTTGAACGCGGTGAGGGTTCAGGGAACGGCCTCACGGTTCGCGGAAGCCGGGCTCCCAGGTGCCCGGCTCTCAGGAGCCAGGTCCTTGGACGGCGCGTTCGCAGGTGACGCGTTGTCACATGGCACGTTCGCGCGTGGCACGTTTTCGCATGGCACGTTTTCGCATGACGCGTTCTCGGACGCCGAGCTCTCAGATGCCGGGTGCTCGGTCGCCGAACGCCACGCTTTCAGGTGACGCGTGCTCGGAAGCCGCGTACGTGGGCAGCAGGGTCTCCAGAAGCACCCGCACCCCCGGATCCCGCCCGCTCGCCGCCCGCAGGAGCGCGACCATCTGGTCGACCAGGAGGCGCTCCAGCTCGGCCCGCGCCATGTCGCGGTGCTCCAGCCAGTCGAGGCCGGCCGTCTCCACCGAGGCGACCCACGATCTCAGCGTGACGCGCAACACCGGACCGGGCGCGTCGACCCCCATCTGATGGACGATCATGCGCAGCATGCGCTGCCGTACCCCGTCGACGATCTCGCCGATCTCCCCGGTGCGGTTCGCCGGGCCTCCCCTGAGCAACGCGGCGAAGCCGGCCGCGTGCTCCTCGACGAAGTCGAAGTAACGCGTCAGGCCCGCACCGAGCTGTTCCAGCGGCCCGCCCTCGCCCTGCGCCTGCAACCGTGCCTGCAGTTCGGCCGCCGCGCTCCGCAGGGCCGCCACGTAGAGCTCCTGCTTGCCGCCGAAGTAGTGATAGACGAGCGCCCTCGACGCGCCCGCGGAGGCCGCCACGTCGTCGATCGAGACGTCCTCGGCGTCGTGTCTGCTGAAGAGCTCCAGCGCGGCGGCGATGAGCTCCTCACGCCGCCGGTCCACACTGAGCCTGCGTCGCGCCGGCCGTGCCCCGTCTTCCGCTTGGCGTGTGGCACTCACACCTCGCACCCTAGCGAATCCCCACCTGAGAGAGGCGTGGCCGAATTCCGGGGCGCCTTCGGCCCCCTCCCGGCTCTGCGCGCCCACGCGTGGTAACGCTAACCTTCCCAACGCCCGATCTAGAGGAAGGTTCCTGTCTAACCGCGATCAACCCGTACCCTCAGGGCAACTCGATCGTTTGGTGTGTCAGGTGCACGTCCACGCATCGTGGGGAGAACCATGTCAGGACCGTCCATGCAGACCACTGCCCGGAAAGACGTCGGGGTCACGATCCCCACCGGCGGACTGTCCGATGGGTTCAGCCCTCGGCCCCGCCCGACGATCCGCAACGTGGCCGAGCGGGCAGGAGTCTCCAAGTCGCTGGTGTCTCTCGTGCTGCGGGGCTCCCCGCACGTGAGCGAGCACCGCAGAGAGGCGGTCCTCCAGGCCGCCCGGGAGCTCGGCTACCGCCCGAACGCGGTCGCCCGCAGCCTGGTCGAGGGGCGCACCCACCTGGTGGGCGCGCTCGTGGCCGACCTGCACAACCCCTTCTACGCGGAGTTCCTCGACGGCCTGCAGGAGAGCCTGCACGGCGACGGGCTGCGGCTGCTGATCGGCAGCGGCCGCTGGGACCCGGCGTTCGAGGACGAGGCCGTCGAGGCGTTCCTCGAACTGCGGGTGGACGGCCTGGTCCTGCTCGGAGTCGCGCCGTCCAGCGACACGCTGGCCGAGGCGTCGGCCTACACGCCCACCGTGGTGGTCGGCGAGCGCGACGTCGAACTCGAGGGCGTGGACATCGTCGTCGACGACGACCAGCTCGGCGCCCGCTTCGCCGTGGACCACCTCGTGGAGCTGGGCCACCAGCGCATCGCCCACATCGAGGGCGCCCCGTCGTCGGCCGCCCGCTGCCGCTGCGAGGGCTACCTCGTCGCCATGCGCCGCCACGCGCTGGCGCCGTACATCATGGTCGAGCACGGCGACTTCAGCGAGGAGGGCGGCCGGCGCGCGGCGCTGGCGCTGCTCAAGCGCGACCCCCGGCCGACGGCGATCTTCGCGGCGAACGACATCGTGGCCATGGGCGTGCTGACCGCGGCGAGCGAGCTGGGGTTACGGGTGCCCGAGGACGTGTCCGTCGTCGGATACGACAACACCCACCTCGCGGCGGTCACCCACATCTCGCTGACCAGCGTCGACCAGCCCCGGCGGGCCATGGGCCGCTCGGCCGCGGCGCTGCTGAGCGACCGCATAACCGAGCCCGGCAAAACCGCCCGGCTGCGGCAGGTGAGCCCGCAGCTCGTCGTACGGCGCAGCACCGGGCCCGCTCCAAGCGGTGGCCAAAGCTAGGTCAATCACCGACGTGTCCCCTCGCGGCCGGTGTTGACTTCAGCCGTGGCGCCGGCCCCCGGCGGGTCGCGGAAGGGCTGCCCGCAGGCCGGCGACCGGATAATCGGGGGGATTCATGCGTGATCCTGAGTTGGTCTCCTGCGCCCAACGGGCCGCCGGCGAACTGGAGCGGGCCTGGGCGCACTGGAGGGAGAGCCGGGGGCTCGGCAGCGAGGACGTCGCCGAGTCGGTGGCGAGCTATGTCGCCCACTCGATCGACCACCCCTGGGGACGGCCGCGCGTGGTGCTGGGCCTCGACGCCGAGGACGCCCGTGAGCTGGCCGCTCTCCTGCATCGGCAGGAGGTCCCCGAGCCGGCGTGGGCGGCCAGGTTTCCGGCATAACGGTCTGATCACGACTCCGTCCCGGTTAGGTTGGGGTGACCACACCTCCGGGAAGGGGATTCGACCGTGATCAGACGACCACTCGCCGCCGCAGCCCTGGCCCTGTGCGGGGTCGGAGCCGTCGCCTGCGGCGGCGCTGAGGTCTCCGGCGCTGAGGTCTCCGGCGCTGAGGTCTCCGGCACGGGGACCTCAGCCTCCACCGCCTCGTCCCAGCTCGGCCGGCCGGCCTCGGCCGAGGACCAGGCGACGGACACGGCCTCCGCCGGGACGGCCGCCCCGGCCACGCGTACGGCGGCCGCCTCCGAGGTGGAGGCACGGCCCCTGGCCGGCAAGGTCGTGGTGATCGACCCGGGCCACAACGGCGGCAACTTCCGCCACACCAGGGAGATCAACCAGCTGGTCGACATCGCCAACCAGAAGAAGGCCTGCGACACGACCGGCACCTCGACGAACGACGGCTACACCGAGGCGGCCTTCACCCTGGACGTGTCCACCAGGCTGGCCAAGCTGCTGCGGGCCCAGGGGGCCACGGTCAAGCTCACCCGTACGAGCAGCACCCCGTGGGGTCCCTGCATCAACCAGCGGGCCGCCATCGGCAACAAGGCCAAGGCGGACGCGGCGATCTCCATCCACGGCGACGGCGCGGGGGCGAACCTCCGCGGGTTCCACGTCATCATGCCGAAGAAGATCGGCGGCCCGGTCGATCCGGTCGTGAAGGACTCGGCAAGGCTCGGCGTGGACGTGCGGAACGCCTTCCACAGCGGCACCGGCCTGCCGTACTCGAACTACATCGGCAAGCAGGCGCTGAACTATCGCAGCGACCTCGGCGGGCTCAACCTGTCGACGGTGCCGAAGATCTTCATCGAGTGCGGCAACATGCGCAACGCCACGGACGCCGCCAAGTTCAAGAACCCCGCGTTCCGCGCGAAGATGGCGCGGGCGCTGGCGAAGGGCCTGGAGAACTACCTCACCTCGACCCGCTGACGCGTCCCGGCGGCTCCGAGCGGGTTCTGAGCGGGTTCTCAGCGGGTTCTGAGCGGGTTCTGAGCGGGTTCTGGACGCGCTCTGGGACGGGCTTGCAGGCGGGCTCCGGCGGGCTGTGGACCGGGTGGCGGGACTGTCGGCGGGGTTTGGCATCATCTGCGGAATGAAGCATCTCCTCCCCCTGCCGAGGCGTGCCGAGACGGGCCCCGGGTCGGCCGAGATCGCGCCCGGCTCCTCCGTCTCGGGCCCGGCCCCGCTCACCGACGCCGTACGGCTCGCGCTCCCCGTGCTCGACCTCCGGGTGCTCGACCTCCGGGTGCTCGACCTCCGGCCCGGCGACGCCGCGACGGCGGCCGTGCGGGTGGAGGAGGACCCCCGGCTCGGTCCCGAGGCGTACGAGCTGACGATCGCGGGCGACGGGGTGCGCATCGCGGCGGGTGATCGGGCGGGTGCCTTCTACGCCGCGCAGACGCTGCGGCAGCTCCTGCCGGCCGAGGCGTTCCGGTCGGCCGTCGCCCCCGGGACGTCCTGGACGGTCCCCTGCGGGCGGGTGGAGGACGCCCCGCGGTTCTCCTGGCGCGGCGCGCACCTCGACGTGGCCCGCAACTTCCTGCCCAAGCGGGAGGTGCTGCGGATGATCGACCTGATGGCGCTGCACAAGCTCAACCGGCTGCATCTCCACCTGGCCGACGACCAGGGCTGGCGGGTGGAGAGCAGGGCGTTCCCGCTGCTGCACGAGGTGGGCTCGCACCGTCCACAGACGATCACGAGCCACAAGGGGGAGGCGCCCGCCTTCGACGGCGTCCCCCACGGCGGTCACTACACCCTCTCCGACCTCGCGGAGATCGCGGCGTACGCCCGGGCGCGGGAGGTGATGGTCGTTCCGGAGATCGACGTGCCGGGGCACGCCTCCGCCGTGCTGGCCGCCTATCCCGCGCTGGCGTCCCGGCCGCAGGAGCGCTACGAGGTGCTGGACCGGTGGGGCATCTCGCCCGCGATCCTGTCCCCGCTTCCGGCGACCGTCGACTTCCTGACCACCGTTTTCGCCGAGATCACCGACGCCCTGGGCGACGTGCCCTACTTCCACATCGGCGGCGACGAGTGCGTGCTCGACGACTGGGCGGCGTCGGCCGAGATCTCGGCCTACCAGGCGTCGCTGGGCCTGGAGACCACCGGTGACCTCCACGCGTGGTTCCTGCGGCGGCTCGCCGACGCGCTGGCCGAGCAGGGCAGCCGCGCGGTGGTGTGGGACGAGGCGTTCGTCAGCGGCAGGCTGCGGCCCGACACGGTCGTGATGCCCTGGCGCGGCGAGCACGTCGCCCGCCGGGCCGCGGCGGCCGGTCACGACGTGGTGGCGACGCCGGTCTTCCCGATGTACTTCGACTACGCCGAGGCGGCCTCGCCCGAGGAGCCGGCCGGGCTGGGAGACGCGATCACCGTGGCCGACGTAGTGGCCTTCGCGCCCGCGCCGTCCGAGTGGCCGGAGGAGGAGCGCGCCCGGGTGATCGGCGCGCAGTTCCAGCTCTGGAGCGAGCGCATCCCCGACGGCCGTACGCTCGACTACCGCGCCTGGCCCCGGGGCTGCGCGGCGGCCGAAGTCGCGTGGACCGGCGGCCCTGCCGCGCCCGAGGACTTCTTCCCCCGCCTGGAGGCCCATCTGGCCCGGCTCGACGCGTTCGGCGTGGAGTATCGCCCGCTGTCCGGCCCCCGGCCCTGGCAGCGGGGCGGCACCGGATGGCGACGTCACCGCCCCGGCGCCGTCGACGTCCAGGACGTGATGCGCCACCTGCACGAGCTCAGCCTGTCCGCCGACTCCACCCGGCCCAGTCTCTGAGACCCCCGCCCGGGGTTCACGGTCCCGGCCGTGGTCTCTGAGGGTCCCGGCCTGGTCTCTACACGTCCTGGCCCGGTCCACTGAGCCCCCGGCTCGGGCTCTAGGGCCGTGCCGGGCCGGCGATGCGGCGTACGCGGGAGCGGTCGCCCAGCATGTCGGTGCTGTCGATGTACTGGTCCACGGCACCCGTGAGAGGCAGCCGCCGCACCTCGGGATCGGCGATGGTCCCCAGCAGCGCCTCGGTGAAGCGCTCGGCGTGCAGCACCCGGTAGGGGCGGCCGTGGTAGCGCCGCGTGCGCGGATCGACGGGCGTGGTGAGGCCGAGGTCGTTGTGCAGGGCCGCGAGAGCCTCGTAGGCGCCGGCCAGGTGGCGCTCACGCTCCCGCCAGCCGGTGGCCGACACGGCCGCCATGAGCACGGGTGCCAGATCCGGGCCGCACGGCAGGGCGGCGAAGGCGCTGCCCAGCCACTTGCCGTACGGCGGGTAGCGGCGGTGCATGAGCAGGGCGAGCCGGATGAGGTCGCGCACCAGACGGGCGCAGGTGACGGCCGAGCCCAGTTCGTCACCGGCCTCACCGGCGCGGCCCACGAACGCCTCCTCCTGGCAGATCCGCCGCCACTGGCAGGCAAGGACGTAGCGCCAGACGTCGCCGGGATACCAGGCGAGGCGCCGCCGGACCGGTTGGAGCAGCCCCAGGCCGTCGTGGAAGACCTCCCCCGCCGTGATCTCCGCGAGCGTCTGGGTGGGCGTCGCCAGCCAGTCGGACAGGCCGACGCCCGCGATCGGGTCGAACCCGAGATGCCCGGTGAGCCATGCCGCGAGGTCGGCCACCACCACTCCGTGCCGGATCGGGCCGTCCGTCGTCTCCATGTGCCGGGTCCGGCCGACCGAGCGGAAGTGTGTGGGATAGCCGAGGAACCGCGGCGGCAGGCTCCCGGCGAGCATGGCGTGTACGGCCTCACCGTGGGCGGCGGCGTCCTCGGGGCTCAGGAAGAGCTGCAGCCGTGGGCCCCAGTCGTGGTCGGTGGATCGCACGGTGTCGTATCCGAGCACTTCCGAGCCCGGACCGAGGAGTGCCGCCGAGTGCGTGAGGCCGCCGAAGTGCCGCGCCAGCAGCGGTGCCACCGCCTCCAGGTAAAACCGCCGCGACAGCTCCAGCCCGCGCACGTTCCCGTCTCGCATGACCGGCATCCTCCACAGGCACCGTCGGGCGGAGCAACCGGCTTTCCCACGTCACCGGGCGTCCGCGCGGGACGCAGGAGCCGGTGAAGACGGGGCTGGCAACGGCACGATCAGGCGTGTGGGGGCGCGGCGGGCACGGCGCGGAGGCGGGGCATGCGGGGCCGCGGCGGGCGCGTTGTGGTCGGGCGCGCGGGGATGCGGAGGGCGGAGGGACAGGCGCTCGGGGGACGCGGAGGGCGGGGGGTCATGCTCCGTCGAGGACTTCGGCGACGATGGCGGCCGCGATCTTCTCCGGGTCGAGGCCCTGATAGGTGTCGATCACCTCGCGGATCCTCGCGGTGAGGCGCTGGTCCGCCTGTTCCGCGTCGCCGATGTGGCGCCCGGCCACCGCGACGGCGGCGGCGAGCTCGTAGGCCTCGGCCGGCCCGATGCCCTGCGGATCGACCTCGACGAGGACGCGGGCGCCGTTCTTCGGCGAGACGCGGACCTTCCACCGCCCGGACGGGCCGGCGACCGACAGCGTGTCCTTGCGCAGGGCCGGCGGGAAAAGGACGACGGCCACCCGGCCCGCCGCGGCGAGGATCCGCTCGGCGAGCCTGCGTACGTCCTTCTTACCGACGACGATCCTTCCGGAGCGGTTGATGATGCTCACGGAATCACCGCTGTCGGCCACGGCGATCCGCTCGCCGTCGGCCTGGTCGTAGATGGCGCTCATGAGGGGTCGCTCGCTTAGCTTTGTCGGGGCGGGCTGCGAGACTCCGCTCATGCATGATCTCGTACTTTCGGAGCGCATGATCGTGATTCGCCCTACCCCGGGCGACGACCTCGGCGAACGCACCGCGTGAGCGACCGTCCGAGCGCGGGCGTGGCTCAGACGAGGGTGTAGCCGGCTTCCTCGACGGCCTTGCGCACCGCGTCGTCGGCGACGTCGCCGGAAACGTCGAGCCGGCCGCTGTCGAGGTCGACCTCGACGCCGGTGACGCCGGGGATCTCGCCGACCTCCTCCTTGACCGAGCTCACGCAGTGGCCGCAGGTCATGCCCTGCACGGTGTAGGTCTTGACGCTCATGGCGCTCTCCGTTTCCAGGGGAATGGGGACTTATGCGGTGCGGCCGACGATCTCGCGGACCGAGCCGTAGCCGTGCCGCCGCAGCCGGCGGGCGAGCTGACGGTTGATCCGCGACGGCCACAGGGGACCTTCGTAGATGAGGCCGGTGTATCCCTGCACGAGGGTGGCACCGGCCAGCAGCCGCTCCCAGACGTCGTCGACGTCCTCCACGCCGCCGACCGAGACGAGCGTGAGCCGGTCTCCGGCCTTCTGGCGCAGGCGGCGCAGCACTTCCAGTGAGCGGGCCTTGAGCGGCCGTCCGGACAGGCCGCCGGTCTCGATGCTCGCGACGCCCTCGCGGCTGATCGTGGTGTTGGTCGCGATGACGCCCGCCAGCTCCAGCTCGGTGGCGAGCTCGGCCACGGCGTCCACGTCCTCGTCCGCCAGGTCGGGCGCGATCTTCACGAGCAGCGGGGTGCGCCCGGCCGCCTCCTTCACCGCCGACAGCAGCGGGCGCAGGCGGTCGACGGCCTGCAGGTCGCGCAGGCCCGGGGTGTTGGGCGAGCTGACGTTGACCACGAGATAGTCGGCGAGCGGCGCGAGCCTGCGGGCGCTGTCCACGTAGTCGCGCACGGCCTCGGACTCGGGCACGACCTTGGTCTTGCCGATGTTGACGCCGACCACGGCCGGGATGTGGCGCACGCGGCGCAGCCGCTTGGCGGCGGCCGCCGCCCCGGCGTTGTTGAATCCCATCCGGTTGATGATCGCCCGGCTCTCGATCAGGCGGAACAGCCGCGGCCGGGGGTTGCCCGGCTGGGCGTGCGCGGTGATCGTGCCCACCTCGACGTACCCGAATCCGAGCGCCGACAGCGGCTCGACGCACCCGGCGTCCTTGTCGAACCCGGCGGCGAGCCCGAACGGCGAGGCGAAGTGGACGCCGAACGCCTGGACGCGCAGCGACTCCGCCTTCGGCGCGAGCAAACGGTGCAGCAGCCGCACGAGGGGCGGGAACATCCCGAGCAGGCGGAGCAGCCTGATCGTGAGGTGGTGGACGGCCTCCGCGTCGAGGCGGCTCAGGACCTGCGTGAACACGAGTCGATACATCACGGAAAGACTATCGCCCGGTCGCCTCGCACTTCGGCCCGCAGGGTCCGGTGCCGTACGCCATGTCAGTCGGGCCGGGGACGGGCCTCGGCCGTGGGCTGGGGCAGCGGCACGTGCGACGCCGTACGGAGGGTCAGCGCGGAGTCGAAGCCCAGCAGCCGCAGCAGCCGCGACACCGGCGGGGCCGGGCGGACGAAGGTCACCCGGCCGCCCCGCTCCCGCACGTGCGCGTCGGCCCACAGGAGGCTCCGCGCGCCCGCGCAGTCGAGGAAGCCGACCCCGGCCAGGTCGATCTCGACGTGCCCGGGCCCGTAGGTCGCCAGCGCCTGCCGGAGGCGGGCACGCAGCTCCGGCACCCCGGACAGGTCGAGGTCGCCGTGCACGGCGACGCGGACGCCGGCCTCAGACGGCGTGGTCTGGATTCGCAACATTCCTCTGGCCCTGCTCGCCCAGCAGCTCCGCCGCGAGCTCGGACACCTTCCGTCTGCTGTCCCTGGCCTGCTTGCGCAGTCCGGTGAACGCCTGCGAGGCCGTCAGGTCGTGTTTGCCCATGAGATAGCCGATGGCCCGCTCGATCACGACGCGGTAGTCCAGGGCGTACTGGAGCTGGCCGGCCAGCGCCGCCTTCTCGTCCGCCTCCATCGACGCCACGAGGACCTGCTCGATCACGTGCGCGTACGCGTGGAGGGACTGGGTGTCGCTCTCCTGCCACTCGTGCGGCGCGTCCTGGTAGACGTTGAGGGTGCCCACGGGCACGCCGCCGAGCCGGATCGGCACTCCCGCCACCCCGCGCACCTCGGGGTGCAGCAGGTCACGCAGGGCGGGCCAGCGCCGGTCCGACCGCACGTCGGCCGTCGTCACCGCGGTGTCGCCCGCGTACGCCGCCACGCACGGGCCCTGGCCCGTCACCGCCTGGGCGCGCTCCAGGCTGCGGCCGCGCTCGTCGGTGGCGAAGAGGTAGCGAAGCGTGCGGTCCTCCTCGGCGAACATCAGGCCCGCGCCGGAGTATCCGAAGAGCCGGTCGACCACTTGGACGATGCGCTCAAGGTGGTGCACGATCCCGGTCGCCGCCCTGTCCTTCTGCAGACGTCGCAGGCTGGTGAGAAGAGCCTCAGGATCGATATGAGTCATTCCGTGTCCTCTCGTGAACCTCACCTCGCACGGCCGTGGCCTGGGGGAAGAGGCGCCGATTCGGCCATCACGACTGCCCGGAGAGGGCTCGGTCAGTCCTGATCTCCGCCAGATCTGATGTGATCCCCCATGCGGGATCTTCGATGGGCCTGGCGGAGTGCCGGTGAGGACGTTCTCTAGAACGGACGACGCGTCCGATGCCATCGCGAGCCCACTTTCGTACGGAGAAGCGGCCGCGGACACAGGGCGGAGTGTTCCTCAGCCTAGTGGGCTCCGAGCGGTGGTAGCCAGGTGATCCCGGAGGTCGCCGGAAGGACCGGCAACCGCCGGGACTGCGAGAGGCATGAGAAATCCGCCCTCCCGCAGGGGAAGGCGGATCGGAGAACGCCGGGAAGACGGCGTGGTGGCGGACCAGTGGGACCTACGCGGGCCGGGCCCTGTCTTGGTTCCGGCGTCCTGCTCCGGCGTCTCGTCCGGGCGGCGTACGAGGCCGGGATCGCTGCCGTCGCCGGACGAGCGTGAGCGGATGTCGGCCCTGCTCGCCCGGCTGCCGCACAGCATGGCCATGCCAGGGGACTAGCCCTTGACCTTCTTGCCCTCGGGGGTGACGGCGTGCCACTCGCCGCCGAAGTCCTTCACGTCGTTGCCGAGCACGTCGCCGGCCTTCTGGTCCTTCGAGTAGTAGTAGAGCGGGTGCTTGTTGTAGGTCACCTGCGTGGTGCCGTCCTCGCGGTGGAGGGTCCCGAGCAGGTTCGGGTGCACACCCGTGCCGGCCTGGGGCGCGCCGACGGTGAGCACGGGCGGCCACGCGGCGGCGCACGCCTGGGTGCAGGCCGAGGTGCCGCCCTTGTCCTTCGTGAACAGGTACACCGTGCGGCCCTCGATGCCGACCAGCACGGTGCCGAGCGAGGTGGACGCCGTGTCGATGCGCGCGGGCCCCGTGGGGGACGCCTGGACGGGAGAGGTCGGCGACGCCGGGTAATCGGTGGCGGACGGCGTCGTCTCCGGCTGGTTCTCGGAGGGCTCGGGCGTCTGCGACTCGTTGAGCTGGTCGTTGGCGACGCGGCTGGCGTCGTCGCCGGCACCGCCGCATCCGGCGGCCAGCAGGCTGATCGCGACCGCGCCGGCATACAGCAGTTTCCTCATGTTCGGCCTCCTGGAGAGTGAGCGAGTCGGCTCCAAGGACACACGCGGCGACGGCGGCCCCGCCGCCCGGACGCGAAGATCCAGGACAGGCCTTTGCCGTTTCGTGGGTTCCCGCTCACGGGGCTCTCACCACCCTCAGGGCGATTCCGCCACCGATGGGGATGACCATCTGGATCCGGGGGAAATCGCAGTAAGCCGTACGGGCAGGGCGGTGCGCCCCGACACGTGAACCGATCACAGGGGGGTGCCGAGGCCACCGGCGCGTGCGATGACATGCTGAGGCTGCGACGCCCGCCGGCGCGGCCGTCCGGCCCGGCGGGGGCGGCGTCTCCGGCGAACCGCCCCCCTTCGCCCGATCTCGTGTGACAGACAAGGAGCGTCCGGATGGCCGAGCGTACGCAACCGCCCACCGTGGAACCGTCGGAGCTGAGGCGCCGCCTCGGCCGTACGGGAGTGTGGCTGTTCTCACTGTCGAGAACGGCGACCGCGGACGAGGCCAGAGCGGCCGCGGCGGAGATCGAGCGGCTCGGATATCCGGCGCTCTGGGTGGGCGAGGCCCCGGACGGGCGGGAGGCGTACACGAACTCGGCGCTTCTGCTGTCGTCCACCGAGCGGCTGCACGTGGCGACGGGCATCGCGAACATCTACGGCCGGGACGCGGTGGCCGCGGCCAACGGCGCCGCGACCTTGGCCGAGGCATGGGGGTACCGGTTCGTGCTCGGCCTCGGTGTGAGCCACAAGCCGCTGGTCGCCCCTCGCGGCCACGAATACTCCGCGCCACTGCGGCTCATGCAGGACTACCTCGACGGGATGGACCAGGCGTCGTTCGGCGTGTTGCCGCTGGCGGAGAGGCCGCCCCGGGTGCTGGCGGCGCTGCGCCGCCGGATGCTCGAACTGGCGGCGCAGCGCGCCCAGGGGGCGCACACGTACTTCGTGCCGCCCGAGCACACCGCGAAGGCCCGCGAGATCCTCGGGCCGGACCCGGTCCTCGCCCCGGAGCAGGCAGTGGTGGTCGAGACCGACGCCGGGCGCGCCCGGGAGATCGCCCGCGAATACGCCGCCTTCTATCTCTCCCTGCCCAACTACATCAACAACCTGCGCGAGCTGGGCTTCTCCGACGACGACTTCGCGGGCGGGGGCAGCGACCGGCTCATCGACGCGATCGTGGTCTGGGGCGAACCGGAGACGATCGCCGAGCGGGTGCGCGCCCACCACGACGCGGGGGCCGACCACGTGTGCGTACAGCCACTGGCCGATTCGGTCGGCACGCAGACAGAGCACCTGCGGCTGCTGGCCCCGGCTCTCCTGGGATGACGGCGTGACCACGGCGGCTCCCGGGCGGGGGCGCGGCGAGCAGGGCGAGCAGAACGGCCAGGGCGGCCAGAACAGGCAGGGCGGTCACGACAGGCAGAACGGCCAGAACGGGCAGGACGGGCAGGACCCGCTGATCCCGCCGGACCCGACGAGCCTGGAGGCATGGATGCGCCAGGTGCTCGGCCTGGCCGGCGCCCGGGCCTCCGCGTTCCCCCCGCCCCTGCCCACTCCGCCTCCGCTGCGCACTCCGCCCCCGCTGCCCGCTCTTCCGCCCCTTCCGTCCACCGGGCCGGGTCACCCGGGTCGTTCCGCGGACGCGGACGGCCCGGACCCCGGCGGGCACGCGAAGTAGCCCGAGCGGGCCGCGCGGGTGGCCCGGCGCCTGGTGGACACCCCCTTCCGCGGCAGAGGGGAGCGGCGGCGTAGGGTCCGGTGCATGACCGATCACTACGATGTCGTCGTCCTCGGCGCAGGGCCCGGCGGCTACACCGCCGCGGTCCGTTCGGCCCAGCTCGGGCTCACCACAGCGGTCGTCGAGGAGCGCTACTGGGGTGGTGTCTGCCTCAACGTCGGATGCATCCCCTCCAAGGCGTTGCTGCGTAATGCCGAACTCGCACACATCCTCACGAACGAGACCAAGACGTTCGGCATCCAGACGGACGGCCCGATCACGCTCGACTACGGCGCGGCCTTCCGCCGCAGCCGCCAGGTCGCGGACGGGCGTGTCAAGGGCGTCCACTATCTGATGAAGAAGAACGGCATCACGGAGTATGACGGCCGGGGCAGCTTCACCGGGCCGAACTCCATGGAGGTGCGCGGCGCGGACGGCTCGGTGCGCACGGTGACGTTCGGCCACTGCATCATCGCGGCCGGAGCGACGACCCGCCTGCTGCCGGGGACGTCCCTGTCCGAGCGCGTGGTGACGTACGAGGAGCAGATCCTCAGCGAGACGCTGCCGGAGAGCGTGATCATCGCGGGCGCCGGCGCGATCGGCGTCGAGTTCGCGTACGTGCTGCACAACTACGGCGTGAAGGTCACGATCGTCGAGTTCCTCGACCGGATGGTGCCCCTGGAGGACCAGGAGGTGTCGGGCGAGCTGGCGCGGCGCTACCGGCGGCTCGGCATCGACGTGCTGACCTCCACCCGGGTCGAGTCGATCGACGACAGCGGCGACAAGGTGCGGGTCACGGTCTCGAAGAACGGCGAGACGTCCGTGCTGGAGGCCGACAAGGTGCTGCAGGCCATCGGCTTCCAGCCGCGTGTCGAGGGATACGGCCTGGAGAACACCGGCGTACGGCTGACCGAGCGGGGCGCGATCGCCGTGGACGGCCGCTGCCGTACGAACGTGCCGAACATCTTCGCCATCGGCGACGTCACCGCGAAGCTCATGCTGGCGCACGCCGCCGAGTCGATGGGCATCATCGCCGCCGAGACCATCGCGGGGGCCGAGACGATGGAGCTCGACTACGTGATGATCCCCAGGGCGACCTACTGCCAGCCGCAGATCGCGAGCTTCGGCTACACCGAGGCCCAGGCGCGCGAGCAGGGCTTCGACGTGAAGGTGGTCAAGTTCCCGTTCACGGCCAACGCCAAGGCGCACGGCCTGGGCGACCCGAGCGGGTTCGTCAAGGTCCTCAGCGACGCGAAGTACGGCGAGATCCTCGGCGCCCACCTCATCGGGCCCGAGGTGACCGAGCTGCTGCCCGAGCTGACCCTGGCCCAGCAGTGGGACCTCACCGTGCACGAGGTGGCGCGCAACGTCCACGCCCATCCGACCCTGGGCGAGGCGGTGAAGGAGGCGATCCACGGCCTGGCCGGACACATGATCAACATGTGAGCAGGTCATGGGCCGCACGGTCGGCTTCCGTGGGGCGGTGCGCATGGACGTGCTGCGGCGGATGGGCGTCCTGGACGAGATCCGCCGCCTGCGCACCGGCCCGGGCCCATGGCGGCCACCTCGACAACGCTCCAGGACTGTGCGGCCTGAAATGCGGAAATGCCGATTACCGAACACATATTCGGCTCCCGCCGCCATTCCTTGGGAAACACTTCCCACGGCGCCGATTAATGGTCGGCTACGCTGGGAGATCAGGCCGTACGCGAAACGCCGTGGCCGCGTGCGGGCGAACAATGCGAGGGCGGCCCGATGGCGAGGGACAACGCGAAAAACACCGGCTCCCCGGTCGGCGCGAACACGCTGATGACCCTCATGCGCGAACTGGCATTCCCGCCGTGCGCGATCGAACGGACCTCGGTGGTGCCGCAGGACGTCACCCGCCGGGAGAACGACGCGGAGCACTCCTTCACCCTGGGCCTGGCCGCGGTCTGCCTCGCCCCGCTGATCGACCCCGCCCTCGACCCCGGCCGGGTCGCCAGATATGCGCTGGTCCATGACCTGCCCGAGGTCCACGCGGGCGACGTCTCCGTCTACGCCGGCCCGGCGGAACGCGAGAAGAAGGCCGTGCGCGAGGAGGAGGCGCGGGAGATCATCGCCCGTGACTTCGGCGGGACGTTCCCCTGGCTGGTGGAGGACCTGTACGGCTACAAGGCGCAGCACGACCCGGAAAGCAGGTTCGTCCACGCCCTCGACAAGCTGCTCCCCCACGTCAACGTGCTGCTGGCCGATCATCACCCGCTGCGGCCCACCTGGGCGGCGTACAAGCGCACGGAGATCACGGCCAGGCGGAAGATCCGCATGAGCTGCCCGGCACTGCTGCCGTTGTTCGACGAGCTGTGCCGGGAGTTCGCGCGGCGCCCGCACCTGTTCTCCGGCGGGGTGTCACCTGGCGTGGGAGATGACGATGTTCGCGACGGCGAGCAGGGCCGCGCCGCAGACCGCGCACAGCACCCTCAGCGACAGGTCGGCGCCCGGCCCGAGCACGGCGGGCAGGGCGACGAGAACGGCCCCGGCCG
Source organism: Microbispora hainanensis (assembly GCF_036186745.1). Taxonomy (NCBI): domain Bacteria; kingdom Bacillati; phylum Actinomycetota; class Actinomycetes; order Streptosporangiales; family Streptosporangiaceae; genus Microbispora; species Microbispora hainanensis. The sequence continues at coordinate 1,535,179 of NZ_CP108086.1, forward strand.
CGGCGGCCGACGCCCGCGTGAGGAGACGCGACCGCGAGCGGCGCACGATCACAGGAAATCCGGCGCTCGTCGTCAGTGAGCCGCCTCCCGGCTCCGGGCCCGCCCTGGTGTCGGCGGCCAGTGTGATCCCGACCCGCGCGAGCGCGTCGAAGCGCAGCAGCTCGGGCCGCAGCCAGAACTCCACCGTGTCGTACCGCGACGCCACGTCGTACGAGTCGTCGGACGCGATCTTCAGGAAGGTGCCGTCGGTCGCGCAGACCAGCCGCTTCGGGGCCGGCGTGTAGCCGTCGGAGTAGAAGCTGACCCGCATCCGCACGGAGTCGCCGTCGCTCAGGTGCAGCCGCCCCTCGGCGTCGAGCACGCCCGTCCTGCCCCTGCCCAGCAGCGGCTCCTCGGTGCGTACGAAGTAGCAGGTCCTGTACGTGGGATGCCGGGCCAGCCGCCGGGCCACCCCGAGCCACGCCTCCGGGTCGTCGCCGGGCCGTTCGTGCAGGTGGAGGTCGGGGAAGCGGGTGGTGGCGGGATACCAGCGCCCGCCGTTGGCCTCCGCGAGCCGGTCCACGAACCAGCCGCCCCTGGCCCTGATGTCCGCCTCGGTGAGCGGGAAGTCCTCCAGGTTCGCGTAGTCGTCCACCCGGAGCCGGAAGACGGCCATGTCGGCCACGCACGCGGTCGCCACCACCGTCGCGAAGCGTACGGGCACGACGAACGGCTCGGTCTCGGGCGACTCCCGGTCGGCCAGGAACGCCACGAGGCACCGCCGGCCGACGGCGGAGCCGCTCGCGATCGCCTGTTGCAGGGCGCCCGCCACGTAGTCGGTCTCGTAGCGGAACTGGATGATCGCCCCTCTGGGCAGGGCCAGCGCCCGCAGCACGTCCTCCGCGTAGCGCCGCCTGCTGTCGGACGACAGCAGCAGCACCGAGGGCCGGGCTTCGTTTGCGCGCCCGGCCATGGACGCGGTCATGTGCCGGGTCATGGCCGCCTCCGGAGCTCGTCCAGGTCGCGCAGGCGGTCGGCGAGCGCGAGGAAGCGCGGCCACACCCGGTCTCTCGGCAGCTCGTCGAGGCGCAGGCGCGCCGCGCTCTCGTACCGCAGCCCCCGATCGGCCAGCGCCCGGTGCTCGCCCAGGGTGACCTGCTCGCGTACGCCGTCCGACTGGTCGGCGGTCAGGTCGATGACGAACCGCCGGGGATCGTGGGCCGGGCCGATCTCGACCCAGCAGTGATGGCTCACGTCCTCGACGTCGTCGCGGCCGACGCGCAGCCGCCCGTAGCAGTAGACGGGTTCGAGCAGCAGGTCGGTGCGGAGCGTGCGGGCGAGCCAGACGGAGGTGACCCCGCACTGGCCCCTGGGATCGCCCGCCGCGACCGGCGACTCCTGATAGCGCGGATGGACCGTGCGCTCCGACCAGCAGGGTTCCAGCATCCGGCGGTAGCCGAGCAGGCGGTCCCGCCACTCCGGCGAGGCGAGGTCCGCCTTGAGAGGCCGCACATGGTCGCCGCCCGAGTGGGTGCGGCTCGACACCCTGATCAGGCCCTCGATCCCGGCGACGTTCCGCTTCGCGGCCGGGGTGACCCCGAGGGCCATGAGCACGTTGTCCGGGGTGTCCAGGAGCTGCGGCACCGACTCCCCGGACATCCGGCGGGTCTGGAAAAGGCCTTTGCCGTCGTAGCAGTACGCCACGGGCGACAGGGCGACCGGCCGGAATCCCGACGCGACGAATGAGGTGCCGCAGAAACCGAGCATCGGATTGTATGCCGTGATGACATAATCTCCGGCGTTTTTCGCCCTGATCTCCCGGACCGCGCGGGCGATGGTCAGGCTCATGAGGTTCGCCGGAATTCCCGCCAGCCCGTGCATTCTTGTCAGGACCATTGAGCCAATTTCATCCTCGGGAGGCGTGTGCTACCCGATGGTTCTGAAGGACCGCGATGGCTTTGACCAGGTGGCCGGTCTTGCTCGGGCTACATCGCAGCTTGCGCAGGATGCGCCAACTCTTGAGCTGGGCGTTCGCGCGCTCACCAGGCCCGCGGAGCTTGGCGTGTGACCGGTTGGCCTGCTTTTGAGACTCGGGCTTGTTCCTGCCCTTGTACGGCGTGATCAGCACCTCGGCCCCGGCGCCCTGATAGGCCTTGTCGGCCAGGGTGATGATCCCGGCTTGGTCGAGCGCGCGCAGGATGCCCCAGATCCGGGCGGCGGTCAGGTCGTGGGTCTTGCCTGGCAGCGCACCGGAGGTCCACACGATGGTCCCGTCCGGTCCCGCGATGACCTGCACGTTCATCCCATGCACGCGATGCTTGCCCGAGTAGTAGGGCCGGTCGGCCTTCACTCGGTCGGTGCGGATGAGCGTGCCGTCCAAGACCAGGTAGTGCAGGCCGTCCTTCGTGGCCTTCCGCAGCGCCGTCGCCAGTTTCGGTGATCGAGCCGACAGCAGGGCGACGGTTTCCTCCACATACCGCCACGCGGTGGCCGCCGACACTCCGAAACCCGCTCCGACCTCGGCGAATGTCTCGCCCTTGCGCAGATAGACCAGCACCAGGAGCGCCTGCTGCCCGGGGTTGAGCCGCCGCCACGTCGATCCGATGGCCTTGCGCCGCCTGCGGATCAGTCCGGCCACGTAGTTCAGCGTTGAACGCGACAAATCGACGGCAGCACGATAGAACAGCACCCGAAGCTCCTGGCGATGACGGTGATGGTTGTGGTGATCAACCCGTCTACCAGGAGCTTCGCCACATCATGAGGAAAACCCGAGCATCGCGATCATGCTGTGACCGGCTTAGCCGCCCGGCGGATGAAAAACGTTCATTACGCGTTCCGGATTCACGTCCAGCCCGTGCCCGGTGAGCGCGTCGAGGACATACTGGCGGTCGCACCGCGAGAAGGCGGCGTACGTGATCGGCATCGTCGCGCCCGGCAGGAAGAGCCCGAACTGCGCGGCGGTGTCGGCCCTCTCGCTGTGGAGGTAGTGCAGTCTCGACTGGACCAGGTGGCCGGCGCTCGGCCCGACCTCGGCGAAGCGCACGCGGGTGCGGTAGCCGTCGCCGAACGACAGGCTCAGGTCGCGGTGTGCCTTGTGCACGTTGAGGAGGACGGAGGCATGGGCCTGGTGGGCGGCGTCCTCCGCCGACTGGCGCACCTGCGCCGCCCTGACGACTGCCTGCAGCCGTATCTCCTCGTACACCTTGTCCGGAGACCAGCCGGCGATGGCCGGCCTGCTCAACCGGGGCAGGTGCAGTCTTACCTGGATCTCCAGGGTCCGGAGGCCGACTCCGACCGTCTCGGCGTCCGCGCGGATGCGCGTCCCCATCGCGCCGACGAAGGTCTCGACATCCGGATCACGAAGCCCGTCCACTCGCGCGCCCTCGCTTCGCGCTTTCTCCCTTCGCGGCGTACGCGTGGTCTTGGGCACTTCTTCTCCCGCAATCCGCGAGAATCTTGTCAGTGACGCCGTCAAGGATAGAACTCGGACCGCACGCCGTCAGGGTGCCCATCAAGTTGGTATCACCTTTTATCGGATTCGCCGGAATTGCGAGCCGATTTTTCATTGACGCCCGCTACGACAGACGCGAAGACGGCTCCGTCGGCGGCGGCTCTGCAGGCGGCGGCTCTGCAGGCGGCGGCTCCGCAGGCGGCGGGGTCGGCGGGTAGAGGGCCGCGAGCGCGTGCGCGGTCACCGCCATCTCGCGCCGCAGCTCGGCCGGCTCCAGGACCTCCACCTCGGCCCCGAGTTTCAGGAACTCCGTGCGCGCGTGCGTCACCGACTCGACGGGCACCGTGGCGGTGACCCAGCCCCGCTCGTCCGGCGGGCCCGCCGTCTCGTCCACCGCCCCGGCGACGACCGAGCTCATGACCTCCCCGAGCCGCTCCCGCCCCTGCGGCGACAGCCGGATCACCGCCTGCCCGCGCAGCAGCCGTGACCGGAAGCCGGCCAGATGCTCACGCCAGTGCCGCTCCAGGTCGAAGCCGTCCGGGCGCTCGAACGTCTCGTCGGTCACGGTGAGGGCGAGGATCTGGCCGACCCGGTAGGTGCGCAGCGCACCGTCGCACCGCGCCACGAGGTACCACTTCCCCGCCTTCAGGACCAGCCCGTACGGCTCCAGCCTCCGCTCGACCTCGCAGGGCTCCGCCCAGCGGCGGTAGCGGACGTGGACGACCCGGGTGTTCCAGACGGCCTCGGCGACCTCCGGCAGGTACGGCGACCGGTCGCCGTCGTAGTACCAGCCGGGCGCGTCGAGGAGGAAGTGCTCCCGCACCCGCCGCGCCTCCTCCCGCAGCCCGGCGGGAAGCGCGGCCTCGATCTTCAGCTCCGCGGCGGCCAGCAGCGCGCCGAGACCGAGGTCGGCGGCCGGTCCCGGCAGCCCGGCCAGGAACAGCGCCGCGGCCTCCCGCTCGGTCAAGCCGGTGAGCCGGGTGCGGAAGCCGTCCATCAGCCGGTAGCCGCCCTCGTGCCCGGCCTCGCCGTACAGGGGGATGCCTGCGGCGTGCAGCGACTCGACGTCGCGGTAGATCGTGCGGACGCTGACCTCCAGCTCGTCGGCGAGCTGCCGGGCCGTCATCCGGCCACGCGACTGCAACAGCAGGAGGATCGACAGCAGCCGGGACGCACGCACGCCCTCACCATCGCACGACTCCACTGACGAAGGGTGTCAGTGAAGCGGACCTACCGTTCCCGGCATGGCCTTCACGGAGAAACTGCTCTTCGTGCCGCCCCCGATCGAGGTGAGCGGCTATCACGTCAAGCGCTACCACGTCACCGCCGACCCGGACGGCATCGCCCCCGAGGTCGAGAAGGCGGCCTACGCCGTCCTGCCCGAGCTGCTGCCGGAGCCGGACGGCACGCCCCCGGCCGCCTTCGTCGTCCTCCACAGGGGCGGGGACGACGGGGCCTACATCAACACCTACACCTGGGCCTGGGACAACGCCCTGCACTGCGGCATCGCGGTGGCCGGTCAGCCCGTGCTGGGCTGCCCCGACCGGGACCCCACCCACTTCGTCCGGCTGGAACGCCCGCTCATCGGCTGCGTCTGGGAGCTGCCACCGATCCTGCACGAACGCGACGCGTGGGTGCGGCACGTGCTCGCCCCCGACCGGCCCGACCTCGCCGCGTACCTCGCCGACACGCTGCCCGAGGGCACGACGGGAGACCACCGATGAAACGACCACGCGTGCCGATCAGGGGCGACGCCCCGGGCGCTTGACCGGGAGATCACCTCGGGTGATCGTCGGGGCCTGCTCCACGAACCGGTCCCCCTTTCGACCCCGGGAGTGATCGAGGCGAAGAGCCCTGGCGCTCCCCGCGGTCTTCCGCCCGAACGGCACAGTCTGCTCGGCGCTGTGACCGGCCCTGTGACCGGCCCTGTGATCGAGGCTGTGACCGGCGCTTTCTTGGCGCGATCAGGGAGTCGTCTTGCACCCGGTCTTGAGGGCGGGGTGAGAGACTCCTGAGCAAGCGCCTGCCGTGTCAGGTGCGAAAACCCCGCGGCTCATCGCCAAAAAACAAAGCCGCCCGGTGTGGTAACGGCGAAACCGCTGGAAGCCCGCCCTCCTCGCCGCGAAGGCCGAGGAGGGCGGAGCCCGCCGAGTCCCCCACCGAGTCCGCCGGCCGAGCCCACCCGCCGGGCCGCCCACCGAGTCCCCTACCGGGCCGCCCGTCGAGAGCTCCGTCGAGAGTTTCCGTGCAGGGCCCGCTGAGGAGCCGTTCAAGGGCCGTTCAGGGGCCCGTTGAGGAGGCGCGGTCGAGCACAGGGCCCGGTCAGGACGGGCCGCCGTCCGAGGGGTCACCGTCCGGGGGTCACCGTCCGAGGGGCCGCCGTCCGGGGGGCCGTATCCGCCGCCGCCGGGGGTCTCGATCTCCAGCACGTCACCCGGCTCGACCCGGATCGAGTCGCATCCCGCCAGGTGGACCACGTCTCCGTCCGCGCGCCGCACCCGGTTGACGCCCAGCGCGCCGGGCGCGCCGCCGGCCATGCCGTACGGCGGCACACGACGGTGGCTGGACAGCACGCTGACCGTCATCGGCTCGCGGAACCGGATGCGGCGCACGGCCCCGTCGCCGCCGCGCCACCGTCCCGCGCCGCCGCTGCCGTGCCGTACGGCGAACTCCTCCAGCAGCACCGGGAACCGCCATTCCAGCACCTCGGGGTCGGTCAGCCGGGAGTTCGTCATGTGGGTCTGCACCACCGACGCCCCGTCGAACCCGTCTCCCGCCCCGGACCCCGAGGCGACGGTCTCGTAATACTGACGCCGTTCGTCGCCGAAGCTGACGTTGTTCATCGTCCCCGACCCCTCGGCCTGGACGCCCAGCGCGGCGTAGATCGCGCCGGTGATCGCTTGCGAGGTCTCGACGTTGCCCGCGACCACGGCCGCCGGGTACGTGGGGGCCAGCATCGACCCCTCGGGCACGACGATCCGCAGGGGCCGCAGGCAGCCGTCGTTGAGCGGGATCTCGTCGGCCACCAGGGTGCGGAAGACGTACAGCACGGCGGCGGTGACCACGGCGGACGGCGCGTTGAGGTTGGTGTCGAGCTGGGGCGAGGTGCCGGTGAAGTCGATCGTCGCGGTGCGGCGGGCGTGGTCCACCGAGACGCGCACCGCGATCACGGCTCCGGAGTCCGTCTCATAGCGGTAGCTCCCCTCGCTGAGGGCGTCGATGACCGCGCGGACCGAGCTCTCGGCGTTGTCCTGCACGTGCCGCATGTAGGCCCGCACGACGTCGAGGCCGAAGTGGCCGATCATCGCGCCGACCTCCTCGACACCCTTGGCGTTCGCGGCGATCTGCGCGCGCAGGTCGGCCAGGTTGGTCGCGGGGTCCCTGGACGGGTGCGGCCCCTCGGTGAGCAGCCGCCTCGTCTCCTGCTCGCGCAGGCCGCCACGGTCGGCCAGCAGGCGGCAGTCGAACAGCACGCCCTCCTCGTGGAGGGTCCTGCTCATGGCGGGCATCGAGCCGGGCGTCAGCCCGCCGATCTCCGCGTGGTGGCCGCGGGAGGCCACGAAGAACAGGATCTCCCGGCCCGCGTCGTCGAAGACGGGGGTGACGACCGTGATGTCCGGCAGGTGGGTGCCGCCGTGGTAGGGGTCGTTGATCGCGTACACGTCGCCGGGCCGGATCCCGTCGCCCCGGCGGCGGATCACCTCCTTGACGCTCGCGCCCATCGACCCGAGGTGCACCGGGATGTGCGGCGCGTTGGCGACGAGATCGCCGCCCGCGTCGAACAGCGCGCAGGAGAAGTCGAGCCGCTCCCGGATGTTCACCGACTGCGCGGTGGCCTCCAGCCGCGCGCCCATCTGCTCGGCGACGGACATGAAGAGGTTGTTGAACACCTCCAGCATCACGGGGTCGGCCGCGGTGCCCACGCCCGCGGCCCGGGGGCGGGCCCGCTCCCGTTCCACAAGCAGGTGCCCGTACGGCGTCACGCCTGCCCGCCAGCCGTCGTCGACGACGGTGGTCGCGTCGGCCTCGGCCACGATGGCCGGGCCGGTGACCGCGTCGCCGGGGCGCAGCCGTTCCCTCCGGTAGAGCGGCACCTCGCGCCACGCGCCGCCGGTGTACATCCGGACCGCCTCGGGCGCCCCGGCGTCCGATCTCTCGGCGAGGACCGAAAGATCGGGCCGCTCGGCCAGGCCCACCGCCTCGACGGAGACCGCCTCCGCCACCAGCGGCCGGTCCATGAGGAAGGAGTAGGTCCGCAGGTGGGCGGCCTCGAACGCGGCCACCATCGCGTCCGTCTCGGCCAGGTCCACCTGCAGCGGCGTGTCGGTGCCGTCGTAGCGCAGCCGCACCCGCCGGCTCACCCGGATGCGCTCGTCCGGCACCCCCTCATCTGACAGCTCGCGGCGGGCCGCCGCCTCCAGGGTGCCGGCGAGCCCGGTCAGGCGCCGCGTCGTGGCGGGGTCGAGCCGGGCCTCGACCGACTGCTCCCGCAGCACGGTCGTGTCGGCCAGCCCGATGCCCAGGGCGGACAGCACGCCCGCCATCGGCGGCACCAGCACGGTGCGGATGCCGAGCGCGTCGGCGACCGCGCAGGCGTGCTGCCCTCCGGCGCCGCCGAACGTCGTGAGGGCATATTCGGTGACGTCACGGCCCTTCCGCACGGAGATCTGCTTGATGGCGTTGGCGATGTTCGCGACCGCGACCCGCAGATAGCCCTCCGCGACCTGCTCGGGATCGCGCTCGTCTCCGGTGCGGTCGCGGATGTCGGCGGCCGTCTCCGCGAACCGCCGCCGCACCTCGTCCACGTCCAGCGGCAGGTCGCCGTCCGGGCCGAAGACCTCGGGGAAGTGGCCGGGCTGGATGCGGCCGAGCATCACGTTGGCGTCGGTGAGGCACAGCGGGCCGCCGTTGCGGTAGCAGGCCGGGCCGGGGTCGGCCCCCGCCGAGTCGGGGCCGACCCGGTAGCGCCCGCCGTCGAACCGCAGGACCGACCCGCCGCCCGCCGCCACCGTGTGAATGGCGATCATCGGCGCGGACAGCCGTACGCCGGCCACCTGGGTCTGGACGACCCGCTCGTACGCGCCCGCGTAGTGGGACACGTCGGTCGAGGTGCCGCCCATGTCGAAGCCGATGACCTTGTCGAACCCGGCAAGCCGGGACATGCCCGCCATGCCCACGACGCCCCCGGCCGGGCCGGACAGGATGGCGTCCTTGCCGCGGAAGTGCCCGGCCTCGGCCAGCCCGCCGTTCGACTGCATGAACATCAGCCGTACGCCGGGCAGTTGGCGGGCCACCGACTCGACATATCGGCGCAGGACGGGAGACAGATAGGCGTCGATTACGGCGGTGTCGCCGCGCGGCACCAGCTTCATCAGCGGGCTGACCTCGCTGGAGCAGGACACCTGGGCGAAGCCCGTTCGCCTGGCCAGGCTCCCGATCGCGCGTTCGTGCGCCGGGTGGAGGTGGCTGTGCAGGCAGACCACCGCGACCGCCTGGACGCCCTCCTCGCGCAGCCGACGCAGCTCCGGCGCGAGCGCGTCGAGGTCGGGCGGGCGGAGCACCGTGCCGTCGGCGGTGATCCGCTCGTCCACATCGGCCACGTGCTCGTACAGCATCTCCGGCAGCACGATCCGCCGCTCGAAGATGTGCGGGCGGTTCTGGTAGCCGATGCGCAGCGCGTCGCCGAACCCCTTGGTGATGACCAGCGCCGTACGCTCGCCGCGGCGTTCCAGCAGGGCGTTGGTGGCGACCGTGGTGCCCATCCGCACCGACTCGATCCACTCGACCGGGATCGGCTCCCCCTCGGGGACGTCCAGCAGGGCGCGGATGCCCGCCACCGCCGCGTCGGAGTAGCGCGCCGGGTTCTCCGACAGGAGCTTGCGCGTCACCAGCCGTCCGTCCGGGCGCCGGGCGACGACGTCGGTGAACGTCCCGCCGCGGTCCACCCAGAACCGCCACCGATCTCCGGACATCGGATCCCCCTCCGCACGCGTACATCCCCGTGCATCGAGGGCGCATGCCCAGACATAAATAGGGCGACGGATCTCCACATGCCGGACATATGATCGAGTGCCGTTTTCCGGATCACCCGGACCGGCTTCAGGGGAAGGTGATCTCGGCGGTGGTGTCCGTGCCAAGTGGGGAACGCAGCAGGGGCATCGGCGCCCTCGTCACCGGCAACCTCCTCGGCGGCGTCGCGGTCGCCTCCGGCATCGCGGTCGGCGGGCTGCTCCTTGAACGGCTCGGCGGCACGTCCGTCGCGGGGCTCGGCCAGGCCGCGAGCGTGCTCGGCGCGGCGGTCGCCGCGGTGCCGCTGGCCGGCGTCGCGGCCCGGCGCGGACGGCGCCGTTCGCTCACCCTGGGGTATGCCATCGCCGTGCTCGGCGGCGCGCTGATCGTCACCGCCGCCGTCGTCGCGCAGCTCGCCGTGCTGCTGGCCGGGCTGGCGCTGTTCGGCGTCGGGCAGGCGGTCAACCTGCAGTCCCGGTACGCCGCGGCGGACGGCGCGGCGCCCGGCAACCGGGCCAGGACGATGTCGATCGTCATCTGGGCGACCACGATCGGGTCCGTGGCCGGCCCCAACCTCAGCGAGGTGGCCGACCGGTTCGGCCGGTGGCTCGGGCTGCCCGGCCTGGCCGGGCCGTACGTGTTCTCGATCGTGTCCTTCGCCCTCGCGGGCGCGGTGGTGACCGTGTTCCTCCGCCGACCCACCGCGCCGTCCTCCACCCCGTCAGCACCGGGCTCCGGGCAAGCCTCACCGGGCTCCGGGCAGGCCACCCCGGCCGCGCCGTCCGCACCTGCCACATCAGCCTCCGGGCAAGCCACATCGGCATCGAGTCCTGCGGCACCCTCCTCCACCGCCCCGGCACCGGCCTCCGGGCAGGCCGCCCCGGCCGCGCCGTCCTCTGGCCCGGCCTCCGGTGAGGCGGTCACGAGTGCCCGGGCGGTGGGCGCGGTGGCGGCGCTGCGCTGGGCTGCGGCCGACCCGGCGGCGCGGTTCGCGGTCGTGCTCATCGCGGTGGCGCACGCGATGATGGTCATGGTCATGGTGATGACGCCGCTGCACATGCAGCACCACGGCATGTCACTGCAGCTCGTGGGCGTGGTGATCAGCCTGCACGTGCTCGGCATGTACGCCCTGAGCCCGGTCTTCGGCTGGCTGGCCGACCGGATCGGCGCGGTACGCACGGCGTGCGGCGGGATGCTGCTGCTCGTGGCCGCCGTCACGCTCGGCTTCGTGGCCGCCTCCGCCGGGGAGGGCAGCACGCTCACCGCGCTCGCGCTGATCGTGCTCGGGCTGGGCTGGTCTGTCTCGTTGATCTCCGCGTCCGCGCTGCTCGCCGGCACCGCCGCGGACGACGTACGGGTGCCGTTGCAGGGCGCCACGGACGCCGGGATGAACTACGCGGGCGCCGCCGCGGCCGCGCTGGCCGGGCCGATCCTCGCCGCGGGCGGCTTCCAGGCGGTCAATGTCGCGGCGGCGGCCATCCTGGTGCCCGCCGTCGCGGCGGCGATCGCCGTCCTGCGCCGGGGCCGGGCGGCCGCGAAGGAGGGTGACGACGAGCGGCGCGAGCGCGTCCGGCCCTGATCCGGCCCGGAAGTCCCTCTCGCCCCGACGGCGAGAGGGCTTCCCTCCCGCGATCAGGCCTCCCGCTTCGGGATGACCCGCTTGACCGCCACCGCGGCGGAGGCCAGCGTGAACAGGCCCAGGGCGATCCAGAGCGCGTTCCAGCCCATGAACGGGGCGGTCAGCGCCGCGCCGCCGAAGCCCGCCGCAACGCCCCCGATGGGTGGGTTGTTGTACATAATCACCATTTCCTTTCCCGACGCCATGCGGCGTCCCAGAAGGCTTTCGCCTGTGCGATCTGCAAGAAGACATCGAAGATCATTTCGACGACGAGCAGGGCGGCGAGAGCCATCTGTACGCCGCCCCTGCTCCGCACGGTCACGACCCGCTCGACCATGAAGACGCCCGTGACCGCCACCCAGAGCGGATGTAAGGCGAGTGCGCCCGTGACCGCGATCGACCAGGCCGTGGCGCCCAGGTACGCGAAGATCACGATGATTCCGATCAACGACAGGAGCTGGCGCCCCCAGTAGGGCAACGTGATCCGCGTCCAGCCGTAGTCGGTGAGGTTCTCCAGCGCCCCTCGCTTCCACCGCAGCCGCTGCTTGAACAGGTCCCTCCAGGTCTCCATGACCTCGGTCGAGAGCGTGCACTCCGCAGGGCACAGGATGCGGAAGTCCAGGTGCAGCAGCGCCAGGGTGAGCTCGTTGTCCTCGGTCAGCACGCGCACGTCGTACACCTGGTCGCGACCGGGGAGACGACCACTGCGGCGGGCCCTGACGACCTCCTTGAGCGCGAGCGCGCGAAACAGCGTCGCCGTCCCGGTGAGCACCAGCGCCTTTCCCCGCAACCGTCGCACGTCGCGGGCGTAGCGCGCGTACTCGTTGCGCTGGAACATGCCCACCAGGCCGCCGCCCGGCTTGCCGGTGAAGGTGCCCCCCACCGCGGCCAGTTCGCCGGTGGCCAGGCGGAGGACGGCGTGCTCGATGAAACCGGGGTCGAGCGCCGAGTCCGCGTCCATGACCAGTACGGCATGCCGAGACCCCATCTCGGGCAGCAGAGCCTTGAGCACCTGGTTGAGCGCGCCCGCCTTCTTGTGGCGGTTGCCGACCGTCTCGATCACCTCGGCGCCGTGCGCGCGTGCGATGTCCGCGGTCCTGTCGGTGCAGTTGTCCGCGATCACGATGACGCGGTTGGGCCTGCGCCGCTGGCCGTGCAGGGACGTGATCGTTTCGGCGATCTGGTCCTCTTCGTCGTGCGCCGGGACCAGCACGGTGACGTGCATGCGCGAGGGGTCGACCTCAGGAAGGTCCCGCTTGCCGTCGGCGCCCTTCACGGCCCGGCGCCGGCCCCCACGGGCCGCGGCGAGGATGCTCGGACGAACCGGCGTGGCCGCGGGTCCGGAATGCCCGGCATCGGGGACGTGGCCGCGCCCGATCTCCGGCGGCCCGGTCAAATTTTCCGACTGAACCACTCAAACCGTCCAGATCACCGCAAACAGCCATATTTAGGCAACAACTTCCAGAAGGTTACACGCGTGACGGGAGTGCCTGCTTGTCATGAAAGCGACATATGATGTCCCGGAAGGTCTCAGTATGGAAACGGTGATGAAATGGGCAGGGCTGCTGTCGCCGTCCTCCTGGGCCTGTCCGCAGTCGCAGTCGCCGTCACGGTGGCAGTCCCGGTGGCCGTCACGGTGGCCGCCGGGCGTTCCGGCGACCGTCAGGCGACGCCGCCCAGCCCTCCCGTCAGCGTCTCCACCCCTCGGGCGCATCCGAAGGCCACCGCGCACGCCCTCGCGTCGTCGCCCCCGGTCATGCTGGAGATTCCGAAGATCGGGGTACGGACCACGCTGATGACGCTGGGCAAGAATCCGGACGGGACGCTGGAGGTCCCGCCTCTCGACAGGGTCGACGAGGCGGGGTGGTACCGCCTCGGCCCCTCGCCCGGGTCACCCGGCCCCGCGGTCATCGCCGGTCACGTCGACTCGAAGAAGGGACCTGGCGTCTTCTTCCGGCTCGGAGACCTGCGGCCGGGCGACACGGTGAGGATCTCCAGGAAGGACCGCACCCAGGCGATCTTCGAGGTGGATTCCCTGGAGAGCGTGCCGAAGGACCGCTTCCCCACCCGCAGGGTCTACGGAATGGTGAAGTTCCCCGGCCTGCGCCTCATCACCTGTGGCGGCGCGTTCGACACGGCCGGCGGCCACTACCGCGACAACGTCATCGTCTACGCCCACCTCGTCGCCGGCCGGGACCTGGGCGGCGCCGCCCTCCCCCGTTGATCAGCCGCAGGGACCCCTGCAGCATCATGAGGGTGTCCGCGGCCTTCGCAGAGCCGCCGGGCCGATCGGCATCGGGATGAGAGGAAGTGGCGGGCATGCGGTTCGAGACCGGCGTCGACATCGACGCCGCAGCGGAGCGGGTCTGGCGGGTCATGACGGACGTCACCCGATGGCCCGAGTTCACCCCCACCATGACCGCGATCGAGCCCCTCGGCGACGGCCCGCTCGGCATCGGCGGCCGGTTCCGGATCAAACAGCCGGGGCTTCCCCCGATGGTCTGGCAGGTGACCGAGTTCACCGACGGCGCCTCCTTCACCTGGCAGGCGACCGGCGGGGGCGTGACCACGGTCGGGACGCACGTGCTCACGCCCCGCGAGAACGGGGTGTCGGTCCGGCTCGGGATCGACCAGTCAGGACCGCTGTCGCCGCTGGTGAGCCTGCTGGCCGGCGGCCGCACCCGAAGGTTCGTACGCACGGAGGCGGAGAGCCTCAAACGACGCTGCGAGTCCGGCGCGGGCGTGTGAGGCAAGCGCGTCCAGGCCCGCGAGAAGCTGAAGGACTCATCACCGCGGGTCCTGGTGAGCGAGTGAGCGGTGGGCCGGGGTCCGGGGACGTGACCCCGGGCTCCGGCCCACGCGGGTGACTACGGGGCCGGGTAGTCCGTGACGAACACCGGCGCGCCGACCTTGGTCGTGTCGGCCGCGTCGCCGACGCCGTTGACGACGTGGTCGATCGTCCCGGCGCTGAGGTTGACCGTCATGATGTGGTGCAGCTTCACGCCCGGGGTCTGCGGCACCTCGAAGCCGTTCTCGGTGTGGATCTCCGGGTTGTTCTGGTTGAAGACGTAGACGCCCGCGCCGTAGAGGTTGTGCCTCTTCACGCGGTCGCCGACCTTGTAGCCGGCGTAGCCCTCCACGGATCCGTTCATCCAGTCGGCCTGCGTCGGCGGGTCGTACGGCAGCTCGTTCTGGTAGAGGATCGTCGTGCCGTCCTCGCCGTTCCAGACGGTGTTGTAGCGCTGGAAGTGCTCGACGAACAGGCCGGTCGCCGTCACGTGGTCGCCGTTGACGACGACGCCGTAGCGGCCGATGTTGGTGTTCCAGCGCTGCGTGTCGGTGAAGCCCTCGACGCCGTGGTCGCCGCGCCACACCCAGGTGTGGTCGATGAGCACGTTGTCGCTGTTGACCTCGAGAGCGGTCTCGGTCTTGCCGACGTGCGGGCCGCCGACCCGGAAGTACACGTCGGACAGGGTCGTCGGGTTGTCCGGCGAGCTCCCGTGGCCGCCACCGGGCCCACCACCCGCGGGCCCACCACCCGTGGGTCCACCAGCGGGCCCACCAGCAGGCCCACCAGCGGGTCCACCGCCACCAGGCCCACCACCAGGCCCAGCGCCAGCCGGCCCGCCGTGCTCCTTGCCCACCCGCAGCAAGACGGGGGACTTCTGCAGACCCGCGTCGACGGTGACGCCCGCGACGATCACGCCGGGAACGTCGGCGATGTCGAGCGCGGTCGCGCCGTGCGAGGCGGTGAGGGTGGCGTGCCCGAGGCCGAGGACCACGGTGTCGGGGCGCTTGACCTCGATGCTCTTCGCGATGTCGTACACGCCGGGCGTGAGCAGCAGGTTCTTGCCGCGCGCGAGCTGGCTGTTGATCGCCTGCACCGAGTCGGACGGCTTCGCGACGTAGAAGTCCGACAGCGGCACCGTACGGCCCGGCGTCATGCCGTCCGCCCACGAGATGCCGCGCGTGTTCTTCCTGGCGGCGGGCACGCGGACGTTGAGCCTGCCCTGCGCGTCGGTGAACAGGTAGGGCTTCTCACGGCTGACGGGGGTGTTCTCCAGCGTGGTGTAGGGCGGGTCGGGGAAGCCCGACTCGTCCGGCGCGCCGACGACGCCCGAGAAGACCTGGTTCCACACCGCGTTGGACCACCCGGCGACCTCGGTGTTGCGGGTCAGCCACTGCTGCTGGGAACCGTTGGTGACGGACGGCAGGCGGGAGTCGGCGATGAAGCCGCCGCTGGCGTACTGCGGGCCGGCGGTGCAGTAGTCCATCAGCGACAGGGTGCCGCCGGTGACGTTGAGGCGGCGCATGGAGACCGCCTGGGAGACGGCCCAGAAGTTCGCCGACTGGCGGCAGCCGTCCTGACCCGCGGCGTTGATGTCGATCGACAGGTTCGACAGCGTGCGCCAGAAGTTGACGAGCGCGAGGCAGTTGCCGGTGCCGTTGTTCTCCAGGCAGCGGTTGTAGACCTCGACCTTGCCGTTGATGACGACGTCGGTGGGCGAGGCGCCGAGACCGGCGATCTCGGTGTAGTAGCCGACCTTGATCTGCAGCGGATGCTCGGCGGTGCCGTACGTGCCGGGCTTGAAGAGGTAGGCGTGCCGCTCGGTGCCCATCTCGTTGTCGACCTGCGCCGCGTGCGCCGCGTCGAGGGTCGCCTGGATCTGGTCGACCGGCATGCTCGGGTCGAAGACGGTGACGCCGGGCCCGAGGTCGGGCACTCCTCCGTGATCGCCGGGGCCACCCGGGCCCCCGGGGCCCCCGGGGCCCCCGGGGCCGCCGGGACCACCGGGACCACCGGGACCACCCGGGACGGCGGGGGCGCCGGGGCCGTGGTCCGGTGCGGCGGGGCCGTGGTCCGGTGCGGCGGCGGCGGCCGTCGCTCCCGCCGTCACGACGGCGGTCGTCAGCACGAGACCGAACGTGAACGCCCGGCCGATGAGGCGGCGGCCGGAACGCCGCCTTGTGGGACTATCGGCGCCGGGAGTCCCAGAGTCATGAGTCTGGGTCGTCATACGGTTCGTCCTTTCCGCTGCGTGCCGCAGCCGAGAGAGCGCTCTCTCACGAGACCTTCTTGATTCAAGGCCCGAAAAATGTGTGGCACGTTTGTACCGCGCGGAACGGTCCCGACGCTATCCCTTGATTTTCCGCGGGATTTGTCCTTCGGCATGCGGAACCGCCCCGGAGCGGACGGGCTCCGGGGCGGTTCCGCGCTCGGACCAGGCGATCTCGGATGAAGCGGTCTCTGGTCGGGCGATCTCTGATCAGGCGGTCCCCGATCAGACGGTCCCTGATCGGGCTTTCCCCGGATCAGGCGATCTCCGCGAGATACCGCGCGTGCGCCGCGGCCAGACGGCCGCCGACCTCGGCCGTGCTGACGAGCACGGCCATGTTCGCCCGCGACGACCGGCCCTCGGTGGCCGCGTCCACGGCACGCATCAGATATTTCGTGATCGCGTTGCCGCGTACGCCGTCCCGCTCGGCGGCGGCCATCGCGCCGGCGATGGCGGCGTCCACCTCGGAGGCGTCGATCGCGTCCTCCTCCCGCACCGGCGTCGTGATCAGGAACGAGCTGTGGTTGCCCAGCGCCCAGTGGTTCTCCACCGCCCGTGCGATCACCCGTTCGTCGTCCAGCCGCTGCGGACTGCGGATGCCGCTGGAGACGCAGTAGAACGCGGGGAAGTCGTCCGACCGGTACGACACCACCGGCACGCAGTGGGTCTCCAGGAACTCCATCGTCAGGTTGAGGTCGAGGATGCTCTTGGCCCCGGCGCAGACGACGGCCACCTTCGACCGGGTGAACTGGATGAGGTCGGAGGAGATGTCCATCGTCTTCTCCGCACCCCGGTGCACGCCGCCGATGCCGGCCGACGAGAAGAACGGGATGCCGGCCAGCTCGGCCGCCACCACCGAGCTGGCCACGGTCAGCGCGCCGAGCCCGCCCTGGGCCAGGATCACCGGCAGGTCCCGGCTGCTGACCTTGGGGATGCCGGGCGTCGAGGCGAACCGCTCGACGTCCTCGTCGGTCATGCCGACCTTGATCCGCCCGCCTTCGACGCAGATCGTGGCCGGGACCGAGCCGCCCGCGCGGACGGCGTCCTCGACCTTGCGTGCGGTCGCGGCGTTGTCCGGGTAGGCCAGGCCGTGGGTGATGACGTTCGACTCCAGCGCCACCACCGGGCGTCTTTCTGCGAGTGCGTCCGCGACCTCCTCGCTGAACACCAGCGGGACGCGCCCATGCTCGCGGGTCATCGTCGCCTCTCAGTTCGCGGCCGGGCCGTAGTTCGGCAGCTTGTTCAGCTTGTGCTTCTGGTTGAGGATCTCGGGGATGTAGACCTTCTCGTCCCACAGCTCCTTCGCGACCGGCTCCAGAATGATCGACACCGAGCCCTCCTCGCAGCCGAAGGCGCTCGTCATCGCCTTGGTCACCGCGGCGACCAGGTCGGAGTGCTGCTGCTCGGTGAGGGGGACGGGGAAGTGCTTGATGCTGACGTGCGGCATGACGATCTCCTTACTGTGCGTCCCGAGACGATCCCTGATGGCTTCGACCAGCTCGTCGATGTCCGGTTCCTTGAGCAGGCCGTAGTGGTCGGCTTCCAGGTCGACGACGACCGGAGGCGCCGCCGAGTAGCCGTTGCTGTTCTCCAGGAACGAGTAGTCGTCGCCCCTGGCCTTGAAGATGGTGATCGGCGCGTCGATCCGCCGCCGGGCCAGCTCGCGGAAGGTGTAGCTGAACTCGAAGGTCTCGCCCACCACCCGCATGATCCGGCGTACGAGGTCGATGTCGAGGTCGGGGAAGTTGCGGTGGATGAAGGCGGCGAAGCTCTCCTCGTCCACGGCCTCGGCCAGGCAGCGTTCCAGCAGCGGCCCGGTGATCGTGCCGGCGAAGACCGAGAACAGGATCGTGACGTACGCCTTGTTGCCGAAGCCGGCCTCGCGCTCGTGCTCGGCCGTGCCCGCCGTGTGGACCTTCGGCGAGCCGGGCGCGATCAGGAACAGGTGCTCCACCCGCTCGCCGGCCTGTTCGAGCTGGTAGGCGGCCTCGAACGCGACCCGCGCGCCGAACGAGTAGCCCCACAGCGTGTAAGGCCCGGACGGCTGGAGCCGGCGGATGGCCTTGACGTCCTCGGCCGCCATCTCGCCGATGGTCGCGTACGGCACCTCCTCGGGGTTGATCCCGTACGCCTGGATCCCGTAGAAGGGCTGGGCGGTGCCCATCCTGGCGGCCAGCGTGCGCAGGTTCATCGTGTAGCCGCCGAGGCCGGGCCAGCAGTAGATGGGCCGCTCGGAGCCCTCCCGCTGCAGCGGCACGAGCCGGGAGCACGCCTCCGCGCCGGTGCCGTCGAGCCGCCGGGCGAGCTTTTCGATCGTGGGGCACTCGAACAGCACCTGGAGGGGCAGCGAGCCGCAGAACTCCCGGTTGATCTTGTTGATCAGCCCGACGGCGATGAGCGAGTTGCCGCCCGAGGCGAAGAAGTCGTCCTCCACCGAGACGGTCTCCCGCTTCATCGCCTTCTTCCACAGCTCGGCGATGCGGCGCTCGGTGATGGTCCGCGGCGCGACGTACGGCCGGTCGGCGTTGTCCACGTCCGTCGCCGCGGACTCGGCCAGCGCCCTGACGTCGATCTTCCCGTTGGCCGTGAACGGCAGCCGGTCGAGCACGACGACCTTGTTGGGGATCATGTAGTCCGGCAGGAAGTTGATCAGGTCGTCCCTGATCATCTCCGCCGGTCCCTTCATGTGGACCGAGTCCTCCTTCATCCCCTCGCTCAGCCGCTGCTCGTCGCTCACCCGGCCGCCGATGAAGAAGTACGACGGGCCGGTGGGCCGGCCGTTGGAGCGGAGGATGTCGTCGATCCGGCGCGCGGACGGCAGGTCGAAGCCCGACTTGGAGCTGTATCCGGACGACATGAACCCGAGGTTCACGTCGTTCATCGACAGCCGTTGCAGCGTGCGCCCCAGGTCGATGTAGTGCAGCCACTCCTCGCTGTTCCTGCTGATCACCGAGATGCCGAGGCTCGACCGGTCGTACACCGCCTGGTTGATCGCGATGACCTGCTTCTTCAGGATGAGCTCGTCGGAGATGAGCCGCAGCCGCCCGTTCTCGTAGGCGTACTGACCCGCCCGCAGGTCGGCGATCTTCCCGGGATGCGCCTGGACGTAGAGGTCGACCTCGTCCCGGCGCGGCCCGCCGTACGGCACCAGCTCGAACGTGCCGAGGTAGTAGTCCTCGGCGGCGCAGTCGAGGTGGTCGATCGTGGCCGGGGCGTACTCCAGGGGCCTGATGTCCAGGCCGTACTCCGGCAGCACCTCCTCGAACAGGCCGACCATGTGGCCGGTCTCGATCTCCAGCACCTCGCGGATGTTGTTCTTGTAGACCGGCTCGATCGCCCGCTTCTTGCCGACGAAGTGCAGCTTCACGCGCGGTCGCGCTCCCCCGGCGGCAGGCGCGATCAGCACGAGCCGGTGGTCCACCGGGTGGTGGTAATAGAAGCCGGGCCGGAGGTCGCCGATCCCGTCGATCTCCAGGTAGAGCTGGGTCGCGTACAGCGCGCCCGGCGAGGCGTACGCGTACTTCGGCAGCAGGCGTTCCTCGCTGTGGTGCTGGCCGAAGTAACGCAGGATCTCGCCCAGGGTGTCGAGGCCGACGGTGTCGAGGCCGCGGGACCGCGCGCCCTCGGGCCTCCTGGCCAGCAGCTTCAGGATGTCGCCCCGGCCGACTTCGCCGCCCTCGTAGAACCGGTAGGTCTTGCGCGCGAACGCCAGCGCGCGTTGCCGCGCGGTCGCCTGCTTGCCCGGCAGGTCGATCACCGGCCTGCCGTCGAGCTCCGCGGCGTCCCTGAGCCCGGGATTGGACAGCTGCGCCTTGACCTGGAGCCGGCTCTCCTTGGACTGGTGGTGGGCGCCGTGGTTGCCCTGGTCCATCAGCGCCGCTTCCTTGGGGTTCAGCTCGACGCAGGCGATCAGGTTCTGGAAGCCGGTGCGCGGATCGTTCTTGACGATGACCGCGGCGTGCTTGACCCAGTCGTGGGTCTCGATGGCGAGCTTGATCTCGTCCAGCTCGACCCGGAATCCGCGCAGCTTGACCTGGTTGTCCGCGCGGCCGACGAACTGGACGGTGCCGTCGGCGTTCCAGTACGCGAGGTCGCCGGTCCTGAACACCTTGCCCTCGCCGAGCGGGTTGTCCACGAACCGCTCGGCGGTCAGCTCGGGCCGGTGCAGGTAGCCGCGGGCGACCTGGACGCCTCCGATGAACAGCTCGCCGATCTCGCCGACGGCCACCGGCGCCCCGGCCGGATCGAGGATGTGATAGTCGGTGTGATCGACCGGCGCGCCGATCGAGATCGCGTTCGGGCCCTCGCCGACGGCCGCCGGGTCGACGACATACGACGACGAGTTGATCGTGCACTCGGTGGGGCCGTACAGGTTGACCAGGGCACACCCGGGCATGGTGTCGAGGAAGGTCGTCGCCAGCCCCTTCGACAGCACCTCGCCTCCGGTGAAGACCTGCGTGAGCGAGGTGCAGCTCTGCAGCTCCTCGGTGTCGAGCAGCGCCGTCAGCAGCGTCGGGACGCACTGCAACGTGGTGACGTCGTGCCTCCTGATCACGTCGATCAGCCGCTCGGCGTCCCGGTAGACCCCGGGCGGGCCCACGACGACCAGGGAGCCGCAGACCGGCGCGAGGATCTCCCACTGTGCCGCGTCGAAGCTCATCGGCGTCTTCTGCACGATGACCTTGGTCTGGTCGATCCCGTACGCGGCGCGCAGCCACCGCATCTGGCTGACGATGCTGCGGTGCTCGATCATCACGCCCTTCGGCTTGCCGGTGCTGCCGGAGGTGTAGATGACGTACGCCAGGTTGCCCGGGCGCAGGCCCGGGTGACGGGCGTGTCCCGATGTCTCCGCGTCCTTCAGGGTGACGATCCGCGTCCCCGGGGGCGCGAGCTCGGACAGCCGGTCCACGAGCTCGTCCTGTGTGACGACGACCCGCACGCCGGCGTCCTCGATCATGTAGCGGAGGCGCTCTTCGGGATATTCGGGGGACAGCGGCAGATAGGCGCCGCCGGCCCGCAGGATTCCCCAGACGCCGACCATCAGGTCGATCGACGGCTCGACGAACAGCCCCACGCATTCGTCGAGCTCCACACCGAGCTCCCGCAGGTGCCCGCCGAGAGCCGCGCCGCCCTCCGCGAGCTCGCGGAAGGTCAGCCGCCGCTCTCCGCAGACGACCGCGACGGCGCCCGGACGCAACCGGGCCTGAGCGTCGAGCAGATCCGGAAGACAGGCGTCCTCCGGTGGTTCCCGTCTCGCTTCAACGGCTGGAGTGGTGATCATTTCCTCCCCCTGCGATGGGCGGACAAGGATTACTGAGAGACCGCGGCCCTCCGCGCCGTCACCCGTCTCCCGCGCTGCCCCACGGGGTGACCGGTCTGGGCTGTGTCGCTGGGTGACCGGCCTGGGAGTGCGCCACCCTGGGTTGTGCGGCTGAGTGACCGGTCTGGGGTGCGCCGACCAGGGTTGTGCGGCTGGGCGACCGGCCTGGGAGTGCGCCGGCCTGGGGTGCGCCGACTTGGCTTGCACGGCGGGGGTGACCGGCCTGGGCTGCTGGGGTGCGCCGCAGGCCGGTCGGGTCTGCCGCCGGGCCGGCGGGACGTGCGCCCCTCCCCGACGGGAGGGGCGGAGGTCAGCGTGGGACGTCCGTGCCGAAGTAGCGGTCGCCGAAGTCGCCGATGCCGGGGATCATGTAGGCGTTCTCGTTCAGCCGTTCCTCGATGGCCGAGGTCACGATCCGCAGGTTCGGGTGGCGCGCGTGGACGGCGGCGATGCCCTCCGGCGCCGCCAGCAGGGCGACGAAGACGATGTCGTCTTCCGCGACCCCGTGGTCGAGCAGCACCTGGACGGCGGCCAGCGCCGTCCCGCCGGTGGCGAGCATCGGGTCCAGCAGCAGCACGCTGTGCCGGTCGATGTCCGCGGGCAGCGCGGAGTAGTACAGCCGCGGCAGCTTCGTCACCTTGTCGCGCTGGATCAGAATCTTGCCGATCCGCACGCCCGGCGACATCACGCGCAGCTCGTGCTCCATGCTCTCCCCGGCCCGCACGACGGGCACCCCGCAGATCGGCCGGGCCGGCCGCAGGCCGTGGTACGTGCGCCCCACCGGGGTCTGCACGTCCAGCGGCTCGTACGGCAGGAGGTCGAGGGCCGTCTCGATGAGCTGGCGGATGATCCGGCCCGAGGTGGTGACGAAACGGTCCAGGGCGGCGTGCCGGTCACGGATGACGGTGTGCAGCGCCCGCAGCTGCCTGGTCTGCGGCAGCAGGTGCACGTTCTCGTGCACGGTGCCGGTGAGGGGGCCATTCGCGGTGCTGCCCACGGTGCCGCTCACCGCGCCGTTCGCGGTGCCGCTCACCGCGCCGTTCGCGGTGCTGCCCCCGGTGCCGCTCACCGCGCCGTTCCCGGTGCTGCCCACCGCACCGTTCGAGGTGTCGTCCACGGTGCTGCTCACCGGGCCGGGCGCCTGCGTCGCCGTGATGGTCATGCCTTCTCACCCGCCTCCAGGGCGGCGAACGCCCGGCGGGCCTCCTGGACGAACTTGCGCACCTTGAGCCGGTCCTTGCGGCGGGTCACCGGGTCCTCAAGGCCGGTGTGCGCGTCGACCGCGGCCGGACGGACCTCGGTGATCGCGGCGGCGACGTTGTCCGGGTTGAGCCCGCCGGCGAGCATCAGCGGCTTCGGCGAGATCCGGACCAGCTCCGCGCTGATCGACCAGTCGTGCAGCAGGCCGGTGGCGCCCTTGGCACCGGTCGCCGGGTTGAAGGTGTCGGTGATGAACATGTCGACCCACTCGGCCGCCTCGTCCACGATCCCCGCCAGCTCGTCGAGGTTGTCGTTCTTGACCACGAGGCTCTTGAGCACGAACAGCTCGGGGGCGATGCGCCGCAGCTTCCGCAGTTCCTCGCCCGTGACGTCGCCGTGCAACTGGATCGCGGTGACGCCGAGCTCCGCGCAGAAGGTCTTGATCTCCTCGGCGTCGGTCAGGTAGGTGATCACGACGCCCCGGTGCTCGGGCTGGATCTCCTTGACGATCGCCGCGGCCTCCTCCTCGGTCAGGTCCTCGTTCTTCGCCGGCAGCCGCAACGCGAAGCCGAGCCAGTCCGCGCCCTCCTCGCGGATCAGGTCCGCCTCGGCCTGGTCGATGACACCCGCCACCTGAATCAGTCCCTGCATGTTGCCCGCCTTTCGAACCGGCCTGAGCGGCCTCGGTCGGAAACGAATTGCAAACGGCCACGAACAATGGCATTGAGCAGCCCGCGACAGTGCGGCCCTACGAGATGGAATTCGCTACGGCGCGAATAACTCCGGCCTGCGAGGCTCATTCAGAATTCGCCGCGGCGGGCTTTCCCCACAACCCCTAGCGGCCCCACAGCACGTCAGGACGATCCGGGACACCTCTGGACTTTTCGGGTGTCCATCATGCAGAGCACGACAGAGACGGGCCGCAACCCCTTACCACCCCTACAAAGAAACGACGCGTCCCGAGTCGCGTACGACTCTCGTTGACCCGGCAGGAAACGCGGAACTAGCCTCCGTTTCGGAATGCCCCGACGGGCGCACGCGAGAAACGGCGGTGGTGAGAATGCACCACGAGCAACCGATTTCCCGGACGATTCGCCGGCACGGTTCCCCCACCTTCGGGCACCGCCATCGCCGGATCTCGCGCCCGTCCACACCGCTCGGGTCGCCGCCCGGATGCCACTCGGGCACCACCCGGCGGCCTGCACGTCTCAGACCCGGCAGGCCGCACGTCTGGCCAATCGCTTAGCGCTAAGGTAAAGTCTCTTAGTGCTAAGCGATTTGCCTGCCACTGATCCACGACTGGTCCACGGTCGCCGGGGCCGATCGGCACCACCGCTCGACGCAACCGACGCACGACGTTCGCTTTCGCCTGCCCGGACCGGGCCCACGCGCACAGGAGGAACCAGATGACAGTCATCGAGTCCGTCTCCGCCGGGACCGGCAAACCGGATCGCGTCCCCATCAAGAACTGGCTCGCGGTGATCGCCGTCGCGCTGGGGACCTTCCTGGTGGTGACGGTCGAGAACCTGCCGATGGGCCTGCTCACGGCCATCGGCGGCGGCCTGAACGTCTCCGACGGCGAAGTCGGCCTGATGGTGACCGTGTCGGGCCTGGTCGCCGCCGTCACCGCGCCGCTGCTCCCCGTGGCGATCCGCGGGCTCGACCGGCGGGTGGTCCTGCTCGGCCTGATCCTGCTGGCGCTGGTGGCCAACGTCGTGTCCGCCGTGACTCCCACGTACGCCGTGCTGATGGTGGCCCGGCTGTTCGTGGGCGTCAGCATCGGCGGGTTCTGGGCGCTCGCCGCGGGCCTCGGCGTGCGGCTGGTCCCCGAGGCGCACGTCGCCAGGGCCACCTCACTGATCTTCTTCGGCGCCATGGCCGCCAACGTCATCGGCGTCCCCGCCGGCACGCTCGTCGGCGAGCTCACCGGCTGGCGCGTCGCGTTCGGCGCGGTCGCCGCCGTCGCTCTGCTGCTGGTCATCGCGCTGGGCGTGCTGCTGCCGCGGATGCCCGCGACCGAGCCCGTACGGCTGCGCACCCTGGCCGAGCAGCTGCGCGTGCCCGCCGTCCGGGTCGGCGTCGTCGCCACCTTCCTGCTGGTGTCCGGCCACTACGGCGCCTTCACGTTCGTCAGCCCGATCCTCCAGGACGTCTCCGGCGTCGGCGCCGCGTTCATCGGCCCGCTGCTGCTGGCGTACGGCGTGGCCGGGATGGCCGGGAACCTCATCGCCGGCGCGTGGGCGGGCCGCAACGTCCGCGGCACGATCGTCGTGGTCAGCGTCGCGCTCGCGGTCATCCTGGCGGCGTTCCCCCTCATCGGCGGCAACGCGGTCACCGGGTCGATCCTGCTGATCGCGTGGGGCTTCGCGTTCGGCGGCCTGCCGGTCAGCGTGCAGACCTGGATCATCAAGGCCGCGCCGCAGGGCGTCGAGGCCGCCACCGGGCTCAACACCTGCATGTTCAACCTGGCGATCGCGCTGGGAGCGCTGTTCGCCAGCCTCATCGTCGGGGTGGTCGCCGTGACCGGCGTGCTGTGGGTCGCGGCGGCGCTCGTGGTCCTGACCTCGCTGGTGGTGTCCGGCACCAAGCGGGTCTAGGAGGCTCTCTCGTCGCCCAGCGACATCAGCAGTTGCCTGAGGATCTCGGCCAGGTTCTCCCGCTGGGCGGAGGTGAGCCCGGCGAGCAGGCGGCGTTCGGTGTCCACGTGGTCGGGCAGCGCCCGGTCGATCAGTTCGCGGCCGGCGTCGGTCAGGTCCACGTGGACACCGCGGCCGTCCACGTCACTGGGCGTACGCCTCACCAGGCCCCGCGCCTCCAGCCGGTCGAGACGCTGGGTGACCGCCCCCGAGGTGACCATGGCCGAGCGCATCAGCTCCGCCGGGGTCTGCCGGCCGCCGCGGCGCAGGGTGGCCAGGACGTCGAACGACGAGGGGTCCAGGTCGTGTCCGGCGAACGTACGGCGCAGCTCGGTGTTGACGAGCTGCGTCAGCCGCGACAGCCGGCCGAAGACCGCCATCGGGGAAACGTCCAGGTCAGGGCGGGCATCGGCCCACTGCTGCAGGACGTGGTCCACATGATCCGGCACACCGCACAGGGTACCGCCCGCGGCACCCGCGAGATCGAGAGGAAGTAGCGGCATGCGCATCACAGTCTTCGGGGCGACCGGGAACGTGGGCAGGCGCGTCGTCGCCGAGGCCGTGTCCCGCGGACACGAGGTGACCGCGGCGGCCCGCAACCCGGTGCGGCTCGCCGGGCTGCCCGGAGAGGCGCGTACCCGGGTCGGCGACGCGACCGACCTGCACGACGCCATCGCGCTGACCACCGGACAGGACCTGGTGATCACCGCGACCTGCCCGGCCCCCGGCGAGGAGCACCAGCTCGTCACGGTCGCCACCACCCTGCTCTCGGCGTGCGCCAAGACCGGCGCGCGCCTGCTGCTCGTCGGAGGCGCGGGCAGCCTGACCATCGAGGGCGGCGGTCGCCTCATGGACCGGGAGGGCTATCCGTCCTTCCTGCTGCCGATCGCGTCGGCGTGCGTCGACCAGCTCGCGGCCTGCCGGGCCGACACCACCGCCGACTGGGCCTACCTGAGCCCGGCCGACCTGCTCCTCCCCGGTGAGAGGACCGGCCACTATCGGCTGGGCGCCGACGAGCTGGTGGTCGACGCCGACGGCGAGTCCCGCATCTCGATGGAGGACCTCGCGGTGGCGCTCCTGGACGAGGCCGAACACCCACGCCACCACCGGACCCGTTTCACCGTCGCGTACTGACCTCGCGGCCCTGGTCACACCGCCGCGCACCGACCACGAGACCCCGTCTCACCGTCGCACACTCGCCCCGAGGCCTCGAAGACGCTCTCGCGAACGGCCGGTCAGCCCGCGCTTTCCGGCCGTTCTCTTTCTGTCGGATCCGGTCTCTATACTCCCCGCATGTCAAGATCGCCGTCCCCACTCGACATCGCGTACGGTCTTCTGGAAGAGGGCCGTCTCATCGACGCGGAACAGCTCCTGGTGAGGGAGCTGGGGAAGGCCGAGCGCGGGTACGGCCACGGGAGCCCGCAATGGGCGTCGGCCCAGTGCGATCTCGGCAACCTCCTGTTCAGCTCCGGTCAGGTCGACCGGGCGGTGGACTGCTATCGCAGCGCCTGCTCTTATCCGCCTGCAGGTGACCGAGAGGCGTACAAGGACCACCTCACCTATCGGCTCAACCTCGGCACCGTACTGACGATGGCCGGGCGGCTCGACCAGGCCGAAGACGAGTTGCGGCGCAATGTCCAGGAGCGGCGCGACTTCTACGGCCGTGAGCACCCTGGTTACGCCTATGCCCTGGAGCCCCTGGCCGACGTGCTGCTCCGACGTGGTGACGTCGGCCAGGCCCGTCAGATCGTGGAAGAGGCGGTCGGCACGTTCTGGCGGAGCGGCCACGAACGGGTCGCCACCGCGCTCGCGTTGCGGGCGGAGATCATCGTGGTCTCCGGCGGCGGCGAACCCGCCTTCGCGGATCTGGAGCACTTGCCGGACGGCATCGTCGAGCAGATCGCGCTCACCGTGATGAACCGGGCCGGCCAGGACCCGTCGACCGGCAAGGCGGTGCTCACCAGCCTGGTCGCCGCCCTGGAGGAGCGGCTCGGCCCCGATCACCAGGCGACGCTCAACGCCCTGTCGCAGCTGGCGAACACCGGCCACGACATCGGCGACGAAGCGGGGCGGGTGTGGGCGATCGAGAAGGTGCTCGCCTCCTACGACCGGCAGGGCCGGGCCGAGGACGCGCTCATGGCGACGCTCGGCCTCGCCATGGCGCACGAGGACGCCGGCGACACCGCCGCCGCGCTGCGGACGTTCGAGAACGCGTGGGCGCGTGCGGACCGCATCGGCCGTCATGAGCTGCGTGCCCAGGTCCTGCGCAACTGGGGGCTGGCCCTGTCGGCCTCGGGCCGTACGGACGAGGCGGAGCGGCGTCTGCGCGACGCCGTGGCCGAGGCCGACCGCGGGCACGACCACGAGATGCTCGGCCGCTCGCGGATCGCGCTCGGCCTGTTCCTGCAGCACGAGGAACGACTGGCCGAGGCACGGCAGGTGGTGGAGGCCGGGCTGGCGACGCTCGACGTCGCGCACCCCGACGCGATCACGGGGCACAGCCACCTCGGCGCCATCGTCCAGGGCCGCGCCTGCGGCTGCGGAGACGTCCAGGGCACGATCGCCGAGGCGTTCCGCGAGTTCGTCATCACCAGGCTGCCGGCAGACCTCCTTGAGGACCTCGACGTGACCGTGGAGGACGGCGAGTTCGCGATCCAGGTGCGGCTCCGCCGGAAACCGGACCCGGCCGAGATCGAGCACATGAACCGGCTGATCGAGAGCGCGAACGCCGAGTTCCGCGGCCGGTTGACCTCTCGGAGGTAGCCCCGGCCGCGCACCCCAGACCCGTAACCCCGGGGCTGCACACGCGTGGCCGTGTATGGACCGCGCGCATGGGGGCCGCATATGGGGCCGAGTATGGGAATCGGCGCGTGAGGCCACACGGGACCTGCACGGGGCCGCACGCAATGCTCCACACGCGGCCCCCGCAACGCTCTGGCCCGCACGCTCAGAGCCAGACCCGCGCCCACACGCCCGGGGCCACGCCCGGGCCCGGCACGCACGGCTCCACGCGCTCGGGGCCGCGCCTGTGGCCCGCCGTCCGATGGCGTGGCACCATGTGCGGAGTCTCCCGTTCCGGAAGGGTCGGTCGATGCGGGCGCTCACGGATGCCGACGTACGCCGGGTGTTCGACCGGCTGGCGGATCGGTACGACAGCCAGATGCTGACTTGGGAGCGCCGCCTGTTGCCGGGCAGCCGGGAGTGGGCCGTCAGGCAGGCGCGCGGTCATGTCGTGGAGATCGCGGTGGGCACCGGGCTCAACCTCCCGCTGTACGACGCCGACACCACGGTCGTCGGGATCGAGCTGTCCGAGCGCATGCTGGAGCTGGCACGGCGACGCGTGGCGCAGGCCGGCCTCGGCGAGCGGGTGGAGCTGCGGCAGGGCGACGTACAGCGCCTGGACCTGCCCGACGGGGTGGCCGACACGGTCGTGTCCACGTTCACGATGTGCACCATCCCCGATCCGCTGGCCGCCGCCCGCGAGGCCTATCGCGTGCTCAAGCCGGGCGGGCGGTTCGTGCTGGCCGAGCACGGGCCGTCGAGCAGCCCTGTGATACGGGCCGGGATGCGGCTGCTGGAGCCGCTGTCGGTACGGTTCCAGGCCGACTACCTCACCCGCGATCCGCGGCCCTACCTCCAGCAGGCCGGTTTCAGGATCGAGTTGGTGACGCGGGCGACCCGCGGCATCAGCTTCCGGGTGCTTGCCGTCCGCCCCTGACCCGAACGCCGCGAGACCGCGGTCCCGCGCGAGGACGGTCGCGAGGGGTGGTCCGCGACCTTGGCCGTGTCGGTCATTGCGTCGGAGGGAACCTCCGGTCCTCACCGAGCCCGCGCCGGCATGAACCTTCGATCCGTGCGAAGCCCGCGCCGGCAGGCGCCTCCGGTTCCTGACGAGGCCCGCTCGCTCTCCTCACGCAAAGTAGTCGCAAGCTCGGTATATTCGGGGGCCCGGTCTTGGGCACAACGCTTCCGGCCGTCGCAGTGCCAGGCTCCCCGGCCCCGCCCTGCTGGCCCACGCCGCCCTGCCCCACCCCTCGTGCCGGGCGCGACCTCGTGAGCCTTCACGGAGCCTGCGTTGCCGGCGACCCTTGACCCTTCCGGCCTGCACCTCCGGACCGCGCACCTGGACCGTACGCCCCTGGCGACAGCCCGGAAGGCTTTGCGAGCCGTCTCTGGACGGGACGTTGCATCGAGGACTGCCTCGCTGGGCTGAGGCTCCATATTTGCCCAGGTCAGGGTTTGATTCGATGGTGTGTTCGAGGTAGGCTTGAGGCAGCCGTTGCAGGTGAGCCTAGCTGGCGGGCCGTTGGCCATACGCCGTGTGTTGAGCCGAGTCTGTTGAAGGAAGTCCCGGTCCGGGCGGTCGGGAAACCGTTGTTTGCCTTCGTCTGTGCTCCTGGGGGTTCACCGCCGTGTCCGCGCCGCACTCGCCGTCCGCTGCCGCCGGGCAGCGCCCGGCACCGCCGGTGCCCTCGACACGTGCAGCACGCCCGGCAGACCCGACACGTCCGGTGGATCCGGCACCTTCAGCCTGCCCGTCGCGCCCGGCGGACCCGGTGGGCCCGGCCTACCCTTCGCGTGTGGTGGGCGGGGTGTCCTCCGCTGGCCAGGGTGGGGGCGAGGCCGGGGGCGAAGGTACCGGCGGTGGCGGGGTGCCGGTGGCGATTCCTGATGGGCTGGCGGTGGTCCCGCCGGGGGCCGAGCTTGCGGGGGTGCTGGCGGGTATCGCTGTGGAGCGGGTGTCGGGGTTCGACACTGTGGAGGTGCTCAAGGCGGCCTACCGGCAGTCCTGTCATGACCGGGCGTGGTTTTTGCGGGTGCTGCTGGAGGTCGGGCTGCGTGAGGCGTGGTCCGGCGACAGCGTGGTCCGCCTGCAAACACCGGAGGAGTTCGCCCCGGATGAGGCGCGGGCGGCGCTGGTGTGGTCGCGCCGCCGCGCGGATTCGGCGTTCGAGCTGGCGTGGAATCTGCATCGCCGCCTGCCGGTGCTCGGTGAGGCGATGCTGGAGGGGGTGTTGGATGAGCCGCGGGCGGTGGCTTTCATCCGCTGGACGAGCGGGTTGACCGACGCCCAGGCCGGCTGGGTTTGCGAGCGTCTGGTGCCTCGGGCGGCGGGGTGGACGGTGGGCGAGCTGGTCGAGCACGTTCAGCGCATGGTGCTCGCGATCGATCCGGATTGGGCGGAAAAGCGTTATACCGAGGCGGTCCGCAGGCGGCGGGTGGCCGGCACGCGCAATGATGACGGCACCGCGACCGTGTCCGGGCTGGACCTGCCGGTGGAGCGGGCGGTGGCCGGGTGTGAGCGGATCGATGAGCTGGCCCGCGCCTGCAAACGCGCCGGGGACCGCCGCCCGATCGATCACATCCGCGCGGACTTGTTCTTGGGCAGCCTGGACGGCACCTTCGAAGGCCTGACCGACGAGCAGATCATCACCCATGTCCTGGCCCACCCTCTCGTGGAACCCGGCGATCCCACCCCCGGCGACACCTCTGACGACACCCCCAGCTCCACCGGCTCGGCCGACTCCCCTGACAGCCCCGCGAACACCCACACCGGCATCCCTGACGCCCCCGCAGGCACTACCGCCAGCCCCGCCGGTACCCCCACAGCCGAGCCGAAGCACGAGCACGAGCGCGGGCACGACAACAGCGCCGCACCCGAACCAGAGTCGGAGGACGAGCGGAGGCTGAGCACCGGACCCGAGTCGGAGCACGAGCGCGAGCGTGACCGGGTCACCTCGCCCGAGCTGGAGGACGGGAACGCGCACGGGCGGAGGGGCGCGCCGGAGTCTGAGCGTGGGCACGGCCAGAGCGCCGCACCGGAGCCGGAGCCGGAGGGTGGGCGCGGGTGCCGGGAGCCTCAGCGGTCGCAGGGCCGCCTTGGTGGAGGGCCCGGCGCGACATCGTGGTCGGTGCCGGAGATACGGGTGGAGCTGACCACGTTGCTCGGGCACGATGAGCACCCGGCTCACCTGCCCGGCTGGGGCATGGTCCACGCCGCCCAGGCACGCCGCATCGTCACCGGCATGCTGCATGGGCAATGGCGCTATGCCATCTGCACCGACGACGGGCACCTGCTCCTGGCCGGCATCACCCGGCAGCGCCCCTGCCCGCCTGCACAACGGCCACCCCGCGACATGCGACGCGGCGGCATCGTCGAACTGCAGATCACCCTCACCCAGCTCCACCGGCTGGCCGCCGCACCGGCCACCACCGGCGCCTGGGCACCCCTCATCGCCGACCTCACCCGTCAAGCCCACGCCCAGCTCGGCACCACCCCCGCAACCGGATCACCTCACCCAGCCGGATCACCCCACCCGGCAGCAGCGCGCCACCCGGGCCGATCCTGTGACCCGGCGGCAGCGCACGCCCCAGCGGGATCGGGTGACCCGGCCATGCTGGGCGAACAGACCGACCCGGCAGACTCGGCCGACACGGCCAACACGGCCAACACGGCAGGCGCGGTCAGCACCACGGGCGCGGCTGGCACGGCCAACGCGCACTCGGCGGACGCGGCCAACCCCACGAACGCCGCAGACGCGGCCAACACGACGGGAGCGGCCAACACGGCCAACATGGCCAACACGACGGGCGTGACCAACACGGCTGACGCGGTCAACGCGGCGAACACGGCTGGTGCGGCCAGCACGGCCGACAGGGCCAACGCCACGGGCACGGCCGACACGGCAGGCGCAGTCAGCACCACAAGCGCGGCTGGCACGGCTAACGCGGGCGCGGCGAACACGGCTGACGCGGTCAACGCGGCGGGCGCGGCGGGCGCGGCTGGTGCGGCCGGCACCGCTGGGGTGGCGAACACTTCGAACGGGGCTGATCGGCGTCATGCCGATGCGGCCTTACGCCGATACGTCCAGATCCGGGGCCGGGTCTGCTCCTGGCCGGGCTGCCGCATGCCCGCCACCCGCACCGACCAAGACCACATCCAGGCCTGGGCCGACAACGGCGCCACCACCGCCGCCAACCTCCACCTGGCCTGCCGCCACGACCACCGCGCCAAGCACCTCGGCGGCTGGCGCGTCACCACCGCAGGCCCCCACCTGATCATCTGGACCAGCCCACTCGGACACCCCTACCGCAGCCCACTCCCGAAGATCATCCAGCCCGTCCCCGACCCCCAGCCCCGCACCTGGCCCGACGCCCCACCCGAACGCCTCCCCGGAGCACCAGACACGACCATGGCCCCACCATGCCCTCCCCCATCCCCAACGGCAGAAGGCCCGACACGACCAGCGACCAGGCAGACAACAAAGCAGACAGCCGACGCGGGCAGCCGCGGCAGGGAAGCACAGGACAACGGCACATCACAGGACGAATCGGGAGCAAGTCTCATCCTGCGCGACCTCGAGACACCGCCCTTTTGACGACTTGAGGGCGCTTCGGCCCTGGCACCGTTCAAGGGAGAAACCGTTCCCCGCATCCCGTTCAGGCACCCCACCCGCCGCCGCGCCGCTGAGCCCACGTCCGGCGCCGCACGCGGCACTGGCCCAAGCGGCACTGGCCCAAATGTCACTGGCCCGCGCGGTGCTGGCCTGGCCGCGCGGTGGCGAGCTACGGGAGGGTGGGCTGCGCTGTGGTGGGCTGCGCCGTGCTAGACGCCCGGTGGACTCCGCCGTGGTGGACTACGCCGTGCTGGACCGCGCCGTGGTGGACGCCCGGTCGTGGACTGCGCTACGCCGAACTGCGCTATGCCGAACTGCGCGCTGCGCTGAACTGCGCGCTGCGGTGAACTACGCGGCGCTGGCCCGCATGGCGCCGGCCTTGATGCGGGCCTGGCCCGAACGACTGTACGTAAGCGATCACGGCCCTTGTGAAACGGAAAGTGCTCTACAAGGTGCCGGCCATCGGCACATTCGTCAGCGAGCCGAAGGGATCAGTCGAGCCAGATCACGATGCCGGTCATGCCGTTGAGCACGGCCGCGGCACCCGCCCGGATCGCGCGCGCGGCGCGCTCGGGGGTGAAGCTCGCGGCGTCGTACGTGGAGGACATGCCGAGCCCCTCGCCCCGGAAAGACGCACCGGCCCAGTCGGCGGCGGTGACGTTCTCCGTGGGCTCGGCCAGTTCCGCGCCGACCACAAGGAACTGCTGGCCGAGGTGGTTGGCGGTGACCAGGGCCAGGGGGTCGATGAGGGCGTCGCCGGCGCTCACGATGAGGTCGGGCTTCATGCCGATCGCCTCGGTGATGGTCGCGATGTACCGGTCCGGCCGGGTGGCCGTGAGGGTTCTGAGGCTGACGCCTTCCTCGTCGGCCCACGCCTTCACCGCGTTCGCCAGCGTCGTGGTCTGGCGGTCCTCCCCCGCGGTGAGCAGCACCACGCGGTAGCCCTCCGGCGGATGCACCCCGTTCCAGGAGCCGGGCCGGGGCGTGATCGTGGCCTCCGGGGCGGGGGACGCGGACGGGAAGAAGCCCGGGCCGGGGGTGCCGACAGGGGTGGGCTTCGCGTGCGGCCGGGACCAGTCGTCGCCGGAGCCGCATCCGCCGGCCAGCACGGCGGTCGCGACTGCCGCGGCCAGTGTGCAGGCAGGCAGAAGCCGAGAGCGCATGGGGATCGTCCTTCGGAGCGCCGGGAAGTGCGCCTACTTCCTACCGCATGATTCGCGGCCTTCCGGTGCCCGGGACGTCTCCGCCAGGCGTGGTTCCTCGACGGTTCTTTCACGAGATACCGCCCGTTCATTTCCATCGAGCAGATTTCGTACACCAAAGCCGAAAAGGAGCTATATGTCCCCCGCCGCTCGGCGTCGTGTCTGTGCTGTCCTCGCCGCCGCAGCCGTGGGCGTCCTGTTCAGCGCCCTCTCCACGCTGCTGGGCAGCGTGCCCGCCCTCGCTCACGGGTTCACCTCGACGGTGTACGTCAACCTCGTCTCGCCCCAGGCCGGGCACGTGCGCACCGAACTCGACCTGGAGTATGACCTGCTCGTCGTCTCCGCCGCCGACTACGAGAAGGACGACCCGCTCTTCAAGGAGGGCACCGCGGCGTTCGACGCCGACGACGCGGCACAGCAGGCCGCCGCGCTCGAGGCCCACTCGCGCTCGGTCGTCGCGTACGTCACCCAGCGCTTCGGCGTCACCGCCGGGGGCACGGCGTGCACTCCCGTCAAGGACGGCGGCTTCACGATCGGGCGGCGCGAAGGCGTCCCGTACGCCCGGCTGGTCCTCGACTACCGGTGCCCGGAGTCCGCCGACGCGCACGAGGTGCGCAGCGCGCTGTTCGCCGGCTCCGAGGGGTACGTGCGCGACAGCAAGACGATCGTCACCTACGACCTCGACCTGACGTCCGGAAGCACGGCCCTCGACGCCCAGCACCGGTCGTTCTCCACGC
This sequence comes from Microbispora hainanensis, assembly GCF_036186745.1. Taxonomy (NCBI): domain Bacteria; kingdom Bacillati; phylum Actinomycetota; class Actinomycetes; order Streptosporangiales; family Streptosporangiaceae; genus Microbispora; species Microbispora hainanensis. The sequence continues at coordinate 1,569,785 of NZ_CP108086.1, forward strand.
AGCAGTCCTGGTTCGAGCGGTTCTGGCAGTTCTTCCGGCTCGGCGCCGAGCACCTGCTCGGCGGGCTCGACCACATCCTGTTCCTGCTGGCGCTCATCGCGGGGTCACGCCGCCTGCGCGAGATCGTGCTCGCGGCGACCACCTTCACGCTGGCCCACTCGGTGACCTTCGTCTTCGCCGCCCTCGGCCTGGTGGAGGTGCCCGCGTCGTTCGTCGAGCCCGTCATCGCCCTCTCGATCGCGGTCGTCGCGGGCTGGCACCTGTGGCGCCTCTGGCGGCGCCGGTCGCACGCCACCGACCTGGAGACGGCAGGTCACGGCCACTTCAACCTCGACCGCGCGGGCTGGACCCGGCTCGCGGTGGTCTTCTGCTTCGGCCTCGTGCACGGCCTGGGGTTCGCCTCGGCGCTGGGCATCCAGCAGGCCTGGTCGTGGACGCTCCTGTGGTCGCTGCTCGTCTTCAACGTGGGCATCGAGGTCGTCCAGCTGACGATCATTGTGGCGGTCTTCCCGCTGCTCGCCGTACTGCGTCGCCGCCGGCCGATCGCCGGACTGTGGACGACCGGGGCGATCGCGGCGGGCGTGTCCGCGATGGGCCTGGTCTGGTTCGTGCAACGCGTTCTCGGAACCTGAGATCGCATCACATCTTCGATCAGGCGCAACGGTTCGCCCGCCCCGCGTTCACCAGCGCGACACCCAATCTCGCAATCGTGCAAATCGCTCGAATTCCCCCACACGGATGGAAAAGCATGAAGCTCGACAAGGGGACCAACAACCCCGGGCTCGTCCTCCGCCGGGCGGCCGTCACCGCCGCCGCGGCGGCCCTGAGCGCCACCGCCGTGCTCGGCGGCGGCCTCGTGACCGCGGCCCACGCCGACCCCACCACGACGGTCAGCGGCATCGTCCTCGGCGTGGGCGCCGACCAGGCGCAGCGGGTCGTGTCGTGGTACGCCTCGGAGGGCACCGCCCAGGTGGTCCAGGTCGCGCCGACCAAGAACCTCGTGCGCGGCGAGTTCCCCAAGAACTCCGTCACCTTCCCGGCCACCGTGACGGCGAACACCGTCAACGGCGGCTACAACGGGCACGCCACGATCGACGGCCTGAAGCAGAACACGGAGTACTCCTACCGCGTCGGCACCCCGGGCGCCTGGTCCCCGACGTACTCCTTCACGACCCAGAACTTCAACGGCAACGACTTCGACTTCCTGTTCTTCGGCGACCCGCAGATCGGCTCGTCGGGCAACACGGCGAAGGACGGCGCCGGCTGGGCCGACACCCTGAACGTCGCCCTCTCCGCCAACCCGAAGGCCGAGCTGCTGGTCTCGGGCGGCGACCAGATCGAGAGCGCCAACAACGAGACGCAGTGGAACGCGTTCCTCGCCCCCGACAAGCTGCGCCAGTATCCGTGGGTCGCCACCATCGGCAACCACGACGTCGGCGGCAAGGCGTACGAGCAGCACTTCTGGACGCCGAACACCGACCGTTCCGCGCCGTACTACAACGGCGACGCGGCCACCCGCTCGGGCGGCGACTACTGGTTCACGTACAAGAACATCCTGTTCATCGACCTGAACAGCAACGCGTACGCCAACGGGTCCGACGCCGCGCACATCAACTACGTCACCGACGTGGTCAACAAGCACGGCCGCGACGCCAAGCACATCGTGCTGATCTACCACCACTCGATCTACTCGCCGGCCGACCACGCCAACGACGGTGACAACCAGCAGCGCCGTAAGGACTTCCCGACGGCCTTCTCGAACCTCGGCGTCGACCTGGTCCTGCAGGGTCACGACCACAGCTACTCCCGCAGCTACGTGATCAAGAACGGCCAGAAGGCGAACCCGGACGAGCGCCCCGGCGACACCGAGGTGTTCAAGGGCCCGGGCGGCGTCATCTACGTGACGGCGAACTCGGCGTCGGGGTCGAAGTACTACGACCTCACCGCTCCGAACACGACCAAGGACCCGAACTACGGTCCCGACCCGCTGAACCCCAAGAACCACTGGGCCAACTCGGTCGAGAACCAGGAGCACGTCCGCACGTACGTGCGGGTCCAGGTGCGCGGCGACAAGCTCGTCGTCGAGAACCTCCGCAGCGGCACCTGCGCCGCCCCCAACGCCGCGGTGGAGCTCGGCAACGTGGAGTGGTGCGGCCCGGACAACGGCGCGAGCGCCGCTCCCGGGGTCGGCTCCCTCGTCGACAAGGTCGTGATCCACACGAACGGCAAGCCCGAGCCCGGCAAGCCCGGACCCGGCAAGCCCGAGCCCGGCAAGCCCGAGCCCGGCAAGCCCGGCCCCGGGGCCGACTGGCTCCAGTAGTAGACGACGACCGGGGGCGACGCGGGGGCCCGACGCGATGAGCGAAGACGGCCCCGCTCCCGGGTGGGGTGGGCACCGAGCAGGTGCCCACCCCACGACCCATCGCCCTCTCCGCCGCTTCCCCAACCCATCCGAGGATCGATCTGATGCAGCCGTCACGACCCCGTACGACAACCGCAGCACGCTCCATCGCCCGGGCCGTCGTCGTGGCGCTGCTCGCCGCGTCCGGCCTGTTCGCAGCGGGGACGGGCCCCGCCGCGGCGGCGGACGGCGAGGTCTCCTGGACCGTCGCGACGGCGTCCAACGACTTCGGATCCGACCGGCCCGACTACAGCTACACGCTCGACCCGGGCGGGCGGCTCGACGACGGGATCGTCGTCGCCAACAACGGCACGACGCCGCTCCACCTCGACGTGTACGCCGCGGACGCGTTCACCACCGGGCAGGGCCGGCTCGACCTGCGCGGCAAGGACGCGAAGCAGACCGGCGTGGGCGCGTGGATCCGCACGGACCGCCCCGACGTCACCATTCCTCCCGGTAAGACCGCCGAGGTGCCGTTCACGGTCGCGCTCCCCGGCGACGCCGCGCCCGGCGAATACATGGGCGGCATCGTCACCTCACCGGCCGACGCCGGAGCGGCGGCCGGGCAGCGTCTCGGCATCCGGATCCGCCTGCGCGTGGGCGGAGAGCTGCACCCGAGCCTGTCGGTGGAGAACCTGCAGGTGCGCTATTCCGGCACGTCCAATCCGCTCGACACGGGCGACGCCACCGTCACCTACACGATCCGCAACACCGGCAACAGCATCCTCGCCGCTCGTCAGACGGTGTCCGTGGCCGGACCGTTCGGGCACTGGGAGGCCCGCGCGGGACACATCGACGACTCGCCCCAGTTGCTCCCGGGCGACACCTGGAAGGTCTCCGTGCCGGTGAAGGGGGTGACTCCCGCGCTGCGGCTGACCGGAACGGTCACCCTCGTCCCCCTGCTCACCGACGCGGCGGGATCGATCGCCCCGCTCGCCGCCGTGGACGGCACCGCGGGCGTGTGGACGCTGCCGTGGGCGCCGCTGCTCGCTCTCCTGGTCGTCTGCGGGCTCGTCGTCGCGGCCCTGGCCGTACGGCGCCGCCGGAGGACCGCACTCCCCCACGGGCCGGCGCACTCCGCCACACCGCTCACGCAGGAATAGACCGCTCACACAGCAATAGACCGCTCACGCAGGAACAGCCGGCGAGGCGTCTCAGAGCGGTTCCGCGGCGGCCTCGCGCAGAGGTGTGGCCGTCCTCTCCGGTGACAGGCCGGTGTGTTCGGCGGCGAAGGCCAGGATGTCCGCGCTCAGGGCGCGTTCCTTGCTCGCGGGCGCGGCGGCGTGGGCGGTGTCGGGTTCCCGGCGCATGAGGATCGGCCGGTCGCCGCCGGTGGCGTGCTGGAGGGCCGCGCACATCTTGGTGACATGGGCCTCCCCCGTCTGCAGATCGGTCACCGCGCCGGTGAAGAGGAAGGCCGGATAGCGGACTCCGGGCCTGACGTGGTGGTACGGCGAGTACGCCAGAAGCCATTCGAGCTGCTCGGGCCGCGCGGCGCTGCCGAACTCGTCGGTCCACGTGCAGCCCAGGCCCCATCGTTCGTAGCGCACCATGTCGCAGAGCGGGCCTTCCGCGACGACCGCGGCGTACAGGTCCGGTCGCCGTACGGCGGCGGCGGTGACCAGGAGACCACCGGCCGACTGCCCGTATATCGCCAGTTGGCCGGGGGTGGTCATGCCGGTCTCGACGAGCCAGGCCGCGGCGTCGTTGAAGTCGCTTATCGCGCGGTGCTTGTGCGGCCCGCGCCCGGCGTCGTGCCAGCGCCGGCCCTCCTCGCCGCCTCCGCGTACGCACGCGACCGCGTACGTGCCGCCCGCGCCGACCCACGCGGCCGCCAGGGGGAAGAACCACGGGCGCATCGGCATGCCGAAGCTGCCGTAGCCGTACAGGAGGGTGGGCCGCGGCCCCTGGTGCTCCTCCTCCGGTGTGAACAGGAACAGCGTGATCTCGGTGCCGTCCGCGGCGCGGCAGCGCACGTCGCGGCTGCGGATCCCGGGCGTACGCCCCGCCGTGGCGGCGCCCGTCTCCGGCTCCGTCACCCCGCGTACGGCGTCGTGGCGATAGACGACGGGCGGCGTGGTCGCGTCGCAGTAGGTGAACCACGCCCGATGGCCGTGGGGGACGCTCGTGCGCAGGGACGACACCACGCCCGCGCCCGGCACGGGCAGCCGGGCGAGCTGCCTGCCGTCGGCCAGGTCGTGCAGCGTCAGGGCGGAGATGCCGTGGCGGGCGCGCGCCACCAGCAGGAGGGGCCGCGCGAGCGCCGGGCCGTCCAGCACGACGCACTCGTCGAGGGGAGCCTCGGGGTCCTCGGCTATCAGCGTGCGCCAGGCGTCCGGGCCGTGGTCGGGCCGGTCCGCCACGCAGACGCGGCCGCACGGAGCCTCGTAGTCGGTGACGAGCAGCAGGGCGCCGCCCGGGAGGAAGCGGGGAAGGACGCGGGCACCGATGGCCTGGCCGTCCACGACCTTGACGAGACGTGGGGCCGCGAGATCGGCGAGCTCCGCCACATACACGTCGTTCTGCGCGGCGGGCCCGGCCGTCGCCGTGACGGCCAGATGACGTCCGTCCGTGCTGACCGTGAGCCCGTAATAGTGGTCGGGGGCGTCCTCGCCGCCGAACACCACCGCGTCGTCCTGCCAGGGCGTACCGATCCGGTGCAACCGCACCCGCCGGTGCAGCCGCAGGTCGCCGGGGGCGAGCTCCTCGTCGGGCACCCGGCTGACGTAGTAGAAGGCGTCCCCTCCCGGCAGCCAGGCGAGCGAGGTGTTGCGGGCGCGCGGCAACGGCCCGTCCACCACCTCGCCGGACCGTACGTCCAGCACGATGATGTCGCTGCCGGGCCGCTCGGCGACCTCCATCTGGACGGCGACGCGTTCGCCCTCGCGGGACGGCCACCACGCGTACAGCCCGGTGTGGCCGGACGGATCGACGTCCACCGGATCGACCAGCACCCGCCTGCCGCCCTTGCCGTCCACGACGAGCAGGCGCCGCTGCTCGTCCCCGCGGAGCTGCTCGGCGAGGAACATGAGCGAGCCCCGCACGATCGGGGGCTCCGACACCCCGAAGGAGGACACCTGGTCCATCAGGGACGCCCACGAATCCCTGTCACGCCATTGCTCACGGCACGCCAGGAACAGGCGGTCCTGGGCCGCCGCCCAGTCGCGTACGCGGGCGTCGTCGCCGTTTTCCAGCCACCGATAAGGATCGGGCACCGGGATTCCGAACAGATTCTCCACGAGGTCGCTGCGCCGAGCGGAAGGGTAGAGAAATCGCGCCATGAAATCCCCCCGCCTTCAATGGATGCCGCCTTCAACGTGGGTGCCGCCTTCAATGGGTGCCGTGACAGGTCGAGGCACTGCGGCCCGTTCACGCCGCAGCACCTCGATTCACTCGGTTACGACTCGCCGCGGAGAATGTCCGCCTGCCAGCCGCGTACGCCGCCGATCCGGGCAGCGGGAGCGCCATCGCGATACGGCAGGTATCCAGTCATGTCGACCTCCTGGATCCGTCGACTCGCCCGATATAGGCGATTACGAGGGCAACCGTCCCCGTGCCCGGGATCGATAAACGCGAGCGCCGAATCCCGGCCTCCCACCACCGGGAATCGAAGAGCCGTCAATCATTTCGCCGTTAAATTCCCCGAAAGAAACGAAAGCCGCACGGGAATGCCCGTGGAGATCGGAGCCGTCCAAGATAGATCCCGGGCACGGCGACACCCGGGTGTGGCTTGGCCGGCACGGCCCGTCGCGAACCGTGGTCCCCGGTCAGAGCGCCCGGACGGCGGGTGAAAGGCTGGAAAGGTCCATCCGCCGGCGGAACGGGGCCAGCACCATGAGGGATATCCGCACGGAGAGCCGTCGCGGCGGGACCGAAGACCTCGACGAGGCGGCGGCCACCTTCGAGGGCCTGCGGCCACGCCTGTTCGGCATCGCCTACCGCATCCTGAGCAGCGCCACCGAGGCCGAAGATCTGTTACAGGACGTCTGGCTGCGCTGGCAGGCGTACGACCGCGACACCGTGGCCGATCCGGGGGCGTTCCTGGCGACCGTGACCACGCGCCTGGCCATCAACGCCCTCCAGTCGGCTCGCGTTCGCCGCGAGACGTACGTCGGCCCGTGGCTCCCCGAACCCGTCGACACCGGCAACGATCCCCACCTCGGCGCCGAGCGGGGCGAAGCCCTGAGCTTCGCGGTCCTGCTCCTGCTGGAGAAGCTCTCGCCCACCGAACGCGCGGCGTACGTGTTGCGAGAGGCGTTCGACTATCCCTACCGGCGGATCGCCGAGATCATCGAGGCGAGCGAGGCCGCGGTGCGGCAGCTCGTCAGCAGGGCGCGCAAACGCATCGTCTCCGAGCGCCGGAACCCGGTGACCCGGGACGAACAGCGCAGACTGCTCACCGCCTTCGTCGCCGCCGCCCGCGTCGGCGACCTCGCCAAGCTGGAAGAGCTCCTCGCCGCGGACGTGATCAGCTACTCCGACGGCGGCGGCGCCGTACGGGCCGCGCGCTTCCCGGTGGTCGGCGCGTTCCGGGTCGCGAAGTTCATCAGGGCGTTCGCGAGCCGGTTCTGGGCCGGGGTCGAAGTGGAATGGGCCGACGTCAACGGGCAGCCGGCGGCTCTGCTGCGCCACGACGGCGAGCTGTTCACGGTCCTCACCGTGAACGCCTCCGAGGAGGGCATCGACCAGGTGCTGTGGCTGATGAACCCCGCCAAGATCGCCCCGTTGTCCGCCGCGAGCTGACCGCCCGTCTCGTCGCGGGCGCGTACGCCGGCCCGCGCTCAGGTGGGGAACTCGACGTGGGCCAGTTGCTCGGAGACGGTCCACAGCCGGGCCGCGTCGCGCTCGACCTGGACCGATTTGTAGAGGGGCAGCTCCGTCGGCCCGCCGGTGAACTGGCCGAAGCCGTCGGGGCCGTAGAACCGGCCGCCCCGCGCCTGCGGGCTCGTGGCCGCGTACAGGGCCGGTCGCAGCCCGGCGTCGACCGTCTGCACGAACAGGCCCAGCCGGAGGAGCAGCTTCATGAGCCTCTCGTAGGGCGCGGGGCGGGTGCGGCCCAGGTTGGGGCCGGACGCGTAGAGATTGGTCAGGGTCGTGCCGGGGTGCGCGACGTTGCTGACGATGCCCCATCCGCCGGCCTTGCTCCGCCGGTCGAGTTCGAGCCCGAAGAGGAGATTGGCCAGCTTCGACTGCCCGTACGAGCGGACCGGCGAGTATTTCCGTTCGCTCTGCAGGTCGGCCCAGTCGACGGCGGCGGAGCGGGCGGCGCTGCTGGACATCGTGGTTACCCGGGCCCCGCGCAGGCGCAGCAGCGGCAGGAGCCGTGCCACCAGCGCCATGTGGCCGATGTGGTTGGTGCCGAACTGCAACTCCAGGCCGTCGACGGTCGTCTGCCGGGCGGCGGGGGCCATCACCCCGGCGTTGTTGATCAGAATGTCGATCGGGCGGGCCTCGCGCCGAAGGGTGGCGGCGAGTGCCGCGATCGATTCCAGCGAGGCCAGGTCGAGCTCACGCGTGGAGACGGTGGCCTCCGGCACCGCCTCATTGATCTTCTTGACGGCGGCGGCGCCCTTGTCGGGATTTCGGACCGGCAGCACGACCTCGGCCCCGGCTTGGGCCAGTTTCATGGCCAAGCCGAGACCAAGCCCGTCGCTGCCGCCCGTCACCACGGCCACCTTGCCCGCCAAGTCGGGCACTCTCGCGGCATCCACTACGCACCTCCTGGTCAACAGAGAGTTCCGGTCCGCCGACAAGACAGGACAGAAACGTCATCTGTGACACGCCGCGAGCCGGCGGCAGAGGGTGGGGCCGGTGCCGGCTACTCCGCCGGCGCGCCGAAGACGTAGGTGCCGGGAGTGTCCGGGTTGTCCCCCGCCCAGTACGCCGTCCATGTTGCCGGGACGTCACCGTTGGTGACCGTATGCACCAGGTGACCGCTTCGCTACTGATCGTGTCCGGCCGACGAGGAACACAAGCGGAGTCCATGAACGGCCCAAACTAACGGCCGGGCAGGCGACCCGGGCGCGTCGCCGTACAGCGCCGAAAAGTTCACTGACTAGATTCACACCGCGGGCCCGCCGGGAGACCGCATGAGCGGCCCGGGGAGATTCCATGATCGCGCACGCGCGCATTCCCATGCCCAGGAAGATCCGGTGGTCGTCACCGGCGCAGCAGGCCCAGTGCCGATGAGAGAGGCCATATGAAGCACATCCGGCTCACCAGGTCGCGCCCGCCCTATGCGCTCGCTCGCGCACTACTGACGATCATGCTCGTCGGCGTCACGGCGTTTCCGACCGGCGCGAACGCGCTCGCGGACGGCGGCAGCAAATCGGACATCCGCGTCATGACGCAGAACATGTATGTGGGTGCCGACCTGCTGCCTCTTGCCCAAGCACAGACACTGGACCAGTTCAAAGCGGCGGTGACACTGGCGTACCGGCAGATCCTGGCGTCCCAACCGGCTGAGCGCGCCGCCGCGGTGGCCCGGGAGATCGCCCGGGACAAGCCCGACCTCGTCGCCCTGCAAGAGGCCGACATCATACGCACCGGGAGTCCGCCCGCGACGAATGTCAGCTCGGACCAGCTCAAGTCGCTCCTCGCCGCGCTCGACCGGCTCGGGCTGCACTACGAGGCCATGGCGATCATGCCCGAGCAGGACGCCGAGGCCCCGACCACCCTCGGTTTCGACGTACGCATCAGCGTGCGCGACCTGATCATCGCCAGGGTCGACCCGGGCAGGCCGGTCAAGGTGTCGAACATCCAGGTGCAGCCGTACGTGGTCGACCGGGTGTTCCCGACGCCCCTCGGCCCCTTCGCCAGCCGTAGCGGCTGGGCGTCGGTCGACGCCACCATCGGCGGCCGCATCTTCCGGTTCGTCACGACGCACCTTGAACCGACACCGCCGTTCATCACGCAGCGCACGCAGGCGCAGGAGCTGATCGCGGCCGCGACGAACACGAAGCTTCCGGTGGTGCTCGCCGGTGACTTCAACACCACGGCCAACGACCCGCAGAACCCGACGTTCCCGACGTACCAGTTCCTGCTCGATTCGGGGTTCACCGACGCCTGGCGCGTGAAGCACCCCACCGATTCCGGCCCCACCTGCTGTCAGGCGCCCGACCTGCGCAACCCGGTCTCCTCCCTGACCTTCCGCATCGACCTGGTCCTGTTCCGCGGGGACTTCCGCGTGAAGGACATCCACCGTGTCGGTGAGGAGCAGAGGGACCGTACGCCGTCGGGGCTGTGGCCGTCCGACCACGCGGGCGTCGTCGCGACGCTCCAGTTGCCGCACCCGCGTTCCCGCTAGAACGGCGACCCGGATCCCCGCGACGATCGTCGCGGGGATCCGTGGCTTTCAGCCTTCTGCCGGGAGGGCCGGGGACTGCTCGTGGGGCAGCAGGTAGCGCCACGACAGCACGAAGATCTTCCCCGAGCCGGTCGTGAAGAGCGACCGGCCGTACTCCTGCCCGGCGGGAACCGCCTTGGTGATCGCGCTCGCCGCCGCGCCCTCGACGTCCTTCTGCCAGACCGGGTCGATCGTGCCCGAAGGCTCCGGAACGCCCTGGGGCCACGGCGACGGCTTGCCCTCCGCCGACTCGGCCCCTTCGGCGACCACCCGGACGCGGGTGCCGGCGTAGTCGGCGCCCTCCTCGGCGGCCCGGGTCGCCAGGTCCTCCATCGTCTTCTTCGCGTCCATCAGCTCTTTGGGGTAGAAGTCCGCGAGCTGCTGCAGAGCCGGAACCCGGACCTCCAGCATCTTCCCGTCCTTCCCCCGTACGCCGAGGACGGTGTCCGGCAGGTCCGTCACCGACGGCGCACCCGGCTTCGGCGTCGCGGTCGGCGGCTGCCCGGCCAGGTCCTTCTCCAGCCGCGTGACCACCTCGCCCGCCTCGGCATCCGTGAGCGTCATCTGCTTGCTCGCGTCAACGATCACCAGCCCGTCGCCGTACAACACCACCCTCGGCGGACGCAGCACGTTCATGGTCGCGGTGACGAACCCGCCTTCCGCGCCCAACACGGCGACCGGCTGCGCCGGCCCGTCGTCGGCCACGGCGGCCGCCGACGTGTCCGGTTCCACTCCTCCACAGGCCGCGGTCAGCGCCATCACCGCCAGCAGCAGAATCATTCTCAGTCTCATGCTTCACACCACGTAAGGGCCCTCACCTTGGTTCATCCTCGCGGTGTCCCCGTTCCGGACCGCTCCCCGACATGCCCGCGTACGGGGTTTCTCGAGAGAATGGCGCGGGAACCACGTCGCGGCGTGTAGTGTCGGAGTACAGGTTGTGTCGAAGTCCCAGTATGCGTTGAAGCGCTTGCTGAGTTACTGACAGCGAGCGTTACCGTACGGAGCCGAGGCTTTCCCAAGGCGGTCGGTCGCAGCAGCCCGAGGACCACACCCGTGGCTCTCGAGATCGTCTAATCAAGGAGAAAGCAGCATGGCTCAGGGAACCGTGAAGTGGTTCAACGCCGAAAAGGGCTTCGGCTTCATCGCCCCCGACGACGGCTCCGCGGACGTCTTCGTCCACTACTCGGCCATCGACGCCGGCGGCTACCGCTCGCTGGACGAGAACCAGCGGGTCGAGTACACCGCTGGCCAGGGCGCCAAGGGCCCGCAGGCCGAGCAGGTCCGGCCCATCTGAGCGACGCTTCACACCGCCACCGCCGGGCACGCCGAGGCGTGGCCCGTGCTCTGACGGCATCCGGCCCCGGGCTCCTCACGGAGCCCGGGGCTTCGTCATGCGGACTCACGATCTTTTCGGCTCTGGACGTTCGGGCCAGCGCCGCTGTCATTTCGCCATGATCGCCCACGGGTCCGAGTCTCCCTGTACGTGGCCGACGGCGTCGAAGACGGCTGCGGTCACGGCTTCGGGCTGGGACGCCCCGACGGCGTGGGAGGCACCCTCGATCTCATGGGTTCCGCGCGAGCCGGCGCGTTCGGCCATGAACCTCAGCGCCCCGGCCGGGATGTTGAGATCGCGATCACCGTGGACGAACCAGGACGGCTTGGCACGCCAGCCCGGCTCGCTCACCGTCAGCCTGTCGGTCAGCGCCCGTTCGGTTACCGGCCGCTGGGTCGCCGCCATCAGGGCGGCCTCGTCGGCGTCGTTGCCGGACGCCACCTGGCTGATCACCATGCCGCCATAGGAATGGCCGACCAGGACGACCGGCCGTCCGATGCCGGCGATCACGTCGCGCACGTAGGCGGCGTCTCCCTCCACGCTGCGCAGCGGGTTGCCCGCCGCGACAGTGGTCAGCCCGCGGCCGTGCAGACGCTGGATAACGCGGTTCCAGCTCGCCGACTCGGCGAAGGCACCGTGGACGAGGACGACGACGGGCTGTTCTGTGGTGGTCATGGGTTCGCCTTTCCGTAGGTCAGGGCGGCCTCGAGGAGCATCATGAAGTCGTGCGGGGCCGCGTGCCGGTTCAGCGGGCGGACGTGGCGGCGGCGACGATGACGCTCACCACGGCCTGTGGCCGGGACAACATCGACAGGTGGGACAGCCGTCACATGCGACTGCGGTGGCGACGCCGTCCATGGCCAGCCGGGTTGCTTCCTTGGTAAGGAACATGAGCGTGGGACGGCCCTGCTCGGCCGCGCCGAGCGCGACCAGGAACGCCACAGTGACCCGCTCAGGGTCCTCCAGTCCGGTTGTCAGGCTGATGACAGCTTTTCCGGCCATGATCTTCTTCTTGTCCTTCGTCGAGAGCATGTATCGGTGCCAGTGAGTCAGGGAGCGGGTAGCGGTCCACCACACCGTCGACGAACCTGCCCGCTCGGCGCTGGGGACGGTTGGTGGAGGTCATCGGGACATCCAGAGCGGATTGAGCTACGAGCCACCTGCGTCGCCCCGCTGGCGTGAAAAGGCCTCATCGGTTGCCCCGACGGCCGCACGGACACCTGGGGGCAGCTCGCGGAAGACCGGATCGGGGACGGCGCCGACCGCGGACAGGAGGCCGCTGAAGAACCGGCGCAGACAGACGGCGAGGACGATCTGGAAGATGTCGGCATCGGCCAGGCCGTGCCCGCGCAGGACCGCGATGTCCCCCTCAGTCACGCCGGCGGGATCGGCGGCGACGCGGTCCGCGAAGTCCATGGCCGCTACATCCACCGGCGGCAGCCCCGCATCGTGATGGTCAGCCATGATCGCCCGCAGGGCCACGTCATCGTAGAACCGCTCAAGCAGCGCGGCCGCGTGCGCGAGACCGCAGTACGTGGAACCGAGGCGGCGGGCGGCCGTCAGGGTGACCAGTTCGTACCGACGCGGATCCATACCGGCCCTGACCGCCTCCCCGAGCCGCAGCCATGCGTGATAGACCTCAGGCCGCAGCGCCAGCACCCTCAGATAGTTGGGCACGTATCCCAGGGCGGGCCGCTCAGCTTCGTAAAGGGGTGATTCGCCAGGCGTGCTGAGATAACTCATGTCTCCCCCTTGGGACGGCATCTCAGCGCAGAACGGTAGGTCCTCGCGACGATCCGCGATTGGGGAGAATTCCCTATTTTGCGGGCTTCCGGACTAGGTTCAGCCGGTGCGCCGCAGCAACCGCCTGACCCCGGTTGGCCACACCGAGCTTGTCCAGCACCGCGGAAACGTGGTGGTCGACGGTCTTGACCGACAACGACAGGCGCCCGGCTATCTCGGCATTCGACAGCCCTTCGGCCAGCAGCGCGAGCACCTCCGCCTGGCGCAGCGTAAGGCCGCCGGGGTTGGCGGCCGTCGTCCGGCGAGGGCCACGCGGCACGTGAGTGAAACCGCGCCTTCTCAGCTCCGCCCGCAACCGCACCGCCACCCGCGTGGCCCCCAGCTCGTCCAGGACCCGCAAGGCTTCGGCCGCAGCGCCCTGATCACCGCCCGCCAGTGCCTCGACACGCATATACGCGGCCCCGCGCCGCGCCCACTCCGCAGCCGCGCCGGCCCAGTCTTCGTCGATCATCATCTGGTACGGCCGGGCCCCCGCACCGGGCAGCCCGGTATCTCCGGCCCGCCACAACCGATAGGCCAGCTCCCCGATGTACACCGAATGGTTCGCCCTGACGGCCAGGTCCAGGCCGTGTCGGGCCTCCTCGGCGGCACGCTTGGCATCGCCGTACAGCAGGAAGTACTCCGAGCGGGCCGCCGCCACCGGGCAGACCCGCTGCACCTCACCGGTGCGTTCGGCCTGGCGGGCGGCCTCGTCGAGCGTGACCCGCGCCTCGCGTTCGCCACGGGCCGCCTGAATCCGGCCCCGCGCCAGCAGCGCGGGAACCACGGCGACCCCGGCTCGGACCTGCCGATCCAGTGCCGCGTCCGCATCGGCCAGAGCGCCTGCCCAGTCACACCGCACCAGCCGCACCCCCGCTCGCACCCCGAGCAGGTACTGGACGTAGCCGTCGAGGTCCTGTTGGGTGGCGTACGCCAGCGCATGTTCGACCGCCGGTGCGGCGGCTTCGTACTCGGCCAGTTGCACCAGCGAGGTCGCCAGGTTGACGAGTGCCCGGGCGGCGTGATCGGCCAGCCCGAGGGCTGAGGCGCGCTCGTGCACCTCCCCCAGCGCCGCGACCGCGGTTTCGTCACCGCCCGTGAGCCGGGCGGTGCTCACGTTGATCTCAGCATGGACGGAGGTCTCTACATCCCCCAGCCGAACGGCCAGGGTTCGCGCCCGCTCTCCCCACGAGACCGCCGCCTCCCGCTCGCCCGCAAGCATGTGCAACTGGGACCGGTTGCTGTAGGCCATGGCCAGTTGCCGGCCCGGCAACTCGGTCTCGAGAACTGTGATCGCCCGCGCGGCCGCCTCCCAGGCCTGCCCCGCGTTCCCCGCCCACCAGGCCAACCGAGAGATCCAGCGCAGGTTCTCACCGACCTGCTCGGGTTGCCGCAGGTTATCCCGTGCGGCCAGCGCCGCCCACCTGGCCCGCAATCCCTCCTCGGCCAGCCCGGCCAGGTACGCCTGGAACGCGTAGGCCTCCAGCAGCTCGGCCTGCTGCTGGGCCGGTAGCCGATCTGCGTACAGGGCCGCTGACCGATAGTGCGCCGTCGCCTCTCGATGGGCGCCCTGCCGGGCAGCGCCGGCCCCCGCCACCTGCCCGTACCGCAGGACCGCGGCCTCGTCCCCCGCTTGGGTAGCGTGGTGAACCAAGCGGCCCGGGTCGACCTCGGGGACCCCGGCCAGCACGCCCAGCACCCGCCGGTGCAGCGCGGCGCGGCGCGCGGGCGGCAGCGCGTCCTCCACCGCACTCCGCAGCAACTCGTGACGGTACGACACACCGACACCGGACGGCACGAGCACCCCGGCGTCGACGCATATGTCGACCAGGTCCGGCACTCCCGCCACGACAGCGGCGTCGGCGCGAGTCGGGATCACCGACACCAGATGGGCCAGCTCCCGGGCGGGCCGCGGCAACAGCCGCAGCCGGTCCAGGACAAAGTCCTGCACGGTGGCCGGCACCGCCCGCCCCTCCGCCTTCAACAGTTCGGTCACCAGCAACGGGTTGCCGCCGGACAACCGATAGACCAGCTCCGGATCCCGCCCGGTCCGGTATGCCTGATTCGCCACGCACTCCCGTGACAGCGGCGACAGTGACACGCGTCGCGTGATCGCGCCGGGCAGGGTCGCAAGGGCGCCCCGCAGCGGGTGCTCGACACCCACCTCATCGTCACGGTAGGTCACCACGAGCAGGACCGGGATTCGACCGATCCGTCGGCCCGACCAGATCAGCCAGTCGAGTGTGGCCTCGTCAGCCCAGTGGGCGTCCTCCACGACAACGACCGGGCGCGCGCGCTGCGGCGGACCGGAGATCTCGTCCAGAAACGCCGTGAAGAGCTCCTCCTGCGCGGCGCCGGCGTTCAGCCGCTTGGCCAGGACACCTCTGGTCTGGCGGCCGATGTCGTGCAGGGGACCAAGGGCCCGTGGAGTGATCAACCGGTCGCAGCCTCCCCAGAGCGCCCATGCCGCCGGCCCGCATCGCCGGACGAACTCGGTCACGAGCACGGACTTGCCGATCCCGGCCTCGCCGGCCACCACCGCCACGCGACCGCCGCGGGCGCTCTCACGCAGAAGGTCGCCGAGGAGATCCAGCGCCCCGGAACGCTCCCACAGCTCCATGCGAACGATAGTAAAGTCAAAAACGCCGCGGAGCGTGACCGCTCGGGACGTTTGGGCTGTTCAATGGTGCTGGTCAGGGGCAGGGTCGAACTGCCGGCCTTCCCCTTCTCACGTATAACAGTCACCCAGCTCGCCGTCGCTCACATCAGGCTACTGACCTTTAATTCGTGATGTCGCCTCCCGTTCTCATGGTCAGGCCGGTCGGTGGGAGGCATCCGTCGATGAGGTGGGCCCGGTACTGGATCTTCTTCAGGGCGCGCTTGATGACGCGGACGAGCTGGGGCAGGTCGGCGGCGGCGAGGTTGGCCAGGGCGCCGCGTTTGAGCAGGGACCAGATGCCCTCGGTGGGGTTGAGGTCGGGGGCGTAGGCGGGGAGCTGGACGATGGTGAGCCAGTCGGCGTGCTCGGCGGCGAAGGTCTTCATCCCGGGCACTAGGTGCAGGTTGAGGTTGTCCCAGACCAGCACGATCGGGGCGCCGAGCTGGGCGTGGGCATGAAGGATCAGGTCGCGGTAGTCCATCCAGCCGAAGGTCTTGGGCTCGCCTTTGCGGCCGCGGTAGACGTGCAGGCGGTAGATCAGCCGGGAGCGTTCGCCGGGTTTGTAGCAGACCAGGGCGGCGATGTTCACCCGTCCGCTTCCGCGCCCGCGGACGTGTACCACCGGCGTGTGCCCGCGCCGGCCCCACGTTCGTGCGCGAGGCGGCCTCAGCCCTTGACCGGCTTCGTCTTCGAAGCAGATCCAGGCGCCGTCGGCCGCCGCGGATCTTCCACCTGCGGCCAGACCTCCTTCTTCCACACCTCGATCGCGGCCTCGTCCCGCTCGATCGCCCGGCGGGCGGGGCGCTGGCACGACCAGCCGTTACGCCGCAGCAGGTACCACACCCCCTGAACGGTGTAGCCGAGGTGGAACATCCTGCCGATCAGCGTCTTGATCCGCATCAGCGTCCAGCGCTGGTCGGCGAACCCGTGCGCCAGCGGACCGCGTTCCAGCTCGGCCTCCAGCCGGGCGAACTGCGCCGGGCTGAGCCGGGGCAGCGCGTGCGGGCCTGCTGAGGCCAGCGCCGCCGTGCCACCCTCGCGCCAGGCGCGCCGCCACCGCTCCACCGACCGCTGAGTGACCCGCAACGTCCGGGCTACCGCCGCGTTCGTGACCCCCTGCTCGAACATCACGGCTGCGCTCAGCCGTACCTCCTCGCGGCGCCGCTGCTCCTGGGGGGTGAAGCCGCCGCCTTGGGCATACCGCACACCCTGGTCATACAGACCAGATCAGCCCTCGTCAGCTCACCGACAAGACCCATTTAAGTTCCGTAGCCCGTACGCCCAGGCAAGCAGAGATCGTGCCGCTGGAAACTCTCGCCGGTCGGCGATCTGGATTCATATACGAGCGAGGCGGTGTCCGTGACCAAGACCCCGTTCGACCTCGATGACGAGGCTCTGGCCGAGGCCGCGAAGCTGCTCGGCACTTCTTCCAAGAAAGACACGGTCAACGCCGCTCTACGAGAATTCGTCGACCGACGCAGACGTGCAGCCGCCATGGCTCGTACGCGCGAGATGGCGGCTTGATCATCAAATGCGGAGTTCGCCGCTCCGACATCACCTTGTCATGGCACGAAGCGAGAGAGAGCTATAGCATTTGAGGACGGCAGTTTTTCGTGACAGTTTACAATTGCTGGCGCTTTGCGTAACGAATTCCAGGAAAGGGCTTATGACCGTTTCGTCGTTCGGTGATGAGCTACGTCGTCGCAGGATCCTCAGCGGGTTGTCCTTGACGGAACTCGCCACACGGACCGGATACAGCAAGAGCCACCTCTCCAAGATTGAATCCGGTCGCCAGCAGCCGACGCCTGGGCTCGCGCGCCGTTGCGATGCCGCGTTGAAGGCCGAGGGTGGACTCATCGCCCTCGCCGCGATGCCTGTGTCGTCCCGCTCGAACGACGCGGCTACGCCGCCTTTCGGACCGGAATGGGCGATCCGGTTCACCGCGGACGGCGACGGTGGGTTCGGGACGAACATGCCCGACGACTCGATCCGCCTGCGGTTAAAGGCCGTGCCCGGCTATCTGGAGGCCCCGGGTGACGTGGAAGCACAATCCGCGCTACTGGACGCGACCATGCGACTCGGGCAGACCACTTCCCCAGCGGCTGTCCTGCCAGTGGCGATCGCTCAGGTTCATACGCTGCGTGCCGCGCTGCCGCTGACTCGCGGACGGTCCCGCGCGGCCCTGCTCAGGCTGGCCGCGCGGACAGCCGAGTTCACCGGGTGGATGGCTCAGGAAGTGGGCGATGACAACGCGGCCCTCTGGTGGACCGATCGTGCGGTGGAACTCGCCGTGGAAGGCGAGGACCACGAGCTGGCCGAGTACGCCGATGTTCGACGCGCGCTCGTGACCCTCTACGAGGGGCAGCCGGGCGCGACCGTCAGGCTGGCCGCGCGTGTGCGCGCCGCGCACGACCTCTCCCCGCGCGTACGCTGGCTCGCGGCCCTGCGGGAGGCTCAAGGCTACGCGCTGGCAGGTGAGAACAACCGCTGCGCGGCGGCGCTCGATCATGCGGACATCCTGTGGGAGCGGGCCGGCCGCGAAGGTGTGGTGGACACCAGCCGGCCGCTCGGCACGTCGGTTTCCGTCGATCTCATGAATCACCTGATCCGTGGCTGGTGCCTGCACGACCTTGGCCGTCCCGAAGAGGCCGCGGAGCTCTTCGACCGGTCGAGCCCCGCGACGGCGGCCGGGCCCTCCCGCCGCTCCCGGGTCAGGTTCGCGGTTCGGCAGGCGCTCGCACTGGCCGACAGCGGCGCCACCACGCAGGCCTGCGCAGTGGTGGCCGGCGTGCTCCACGAGATCCGTATCGTCGACTCCGCGACCGTCAGGACCGACCTGAAGTCCTTCGTCTCCCTTATCCGACGCCGCCGGGCGCACTCGGCCGTAGCGGAACTCTGGTCGGAACTGCCATCCCTGCTGGAGCCCCGGTGAGCCGAGATCTGATCTTCATCAGTTTCCGCAACGGCGACGGCGACGTGCTCGCCGACCACATTGACGGGGAGCTCCGCAGACAGTTCGGAGACGACAACGTATTTCGTTCCGGACGGTCGATTCCCCCAGGAATGGCCTTCGACAAGGTCCTTTATGACGCGCTCAACCGGGCTTGCGTGCTGCTCGTGATCATCGGCCCGCGTTGGGCGGGCGTGACCGATTCCGGCGGGCGACGCATCGACGTGCCCGGTGACTGGGTGCGCACCGAGGTGGCGCTGTCGCTCGCCGCCGGGATCCGCGTGATCCCGATTCTGCTCAATAACACACCGTTACCCACCGCCGAGCAGTTGCCCGACGATCTGAAGGAACTGAGTAAACGCCAGACGATCCCTTATCGCACCAAATTCGGTCATCGAGACTGCGCCCACCTTGTCGACGAGCTACGCGAGATTTATGAGATCACCCGTGTTCAGCCGCAATCCGGGCCTGTTCAGTTGCCGTCGGGTACCTCACGAAGGTTGAATTTTCAGGTCCTCGACGACCTGTTGGCGTCCAGGCGCTGGGAGGAGGCCGACAGGGAGACCGCAAGCCTGCTCTGGGCCGCCGCGGGCGGTGATCCGAACACCTCACGTGCGCACTTGATCGAGCCGGACCAGGTCGACGGACTCGCCCGCGACGACGTCCGCTCGATCGACCTGCTCTGGAGACATCGCAGCGATGGACGATTCGGCTTTACTCCGCAGCGTGACGCACTCCGGCAGGCCGCCGGCGACCTGATCGCCTACGGCTCCGCAGTCGGCTGGCGGACGAATCGCTGGATCTTCTATGCCGAAGCGCAGTTCTCACTCGGGGCACCCCGCGGACATCTCCCGATCCTCGGCCCAATCGGCGGCATTCGACCTCCGTGGAAATTGCGTCAGATCCGCGACGGATACGGCTCGATGGGCCGGCTGCCGATCGATTTGGCGCGTTATCTGCGTGACCCGACGTGGGCCGAGCAGGTGCACGCCAGACCTGTGGACGAATCCTTCGGCTGGCAGGAGTACAGCGAGATGGCGTCGCTCGCCATGTTCGAGGTCTATGCGGATGCCGCGAAATTGCAGGGTCGTCGGCTGCGGAAAATACTAACGGAGGCGCCCGCTCGCAGGATGTTCGCGAACTACACCCAATTGATCTCCGTTGTGTGGGCAATCAATCGGCCCCGCTTGCTTGACCGGCTGGGCGGATGAAGCCACCTGGCCAGTATGCCGGACGAGGCCAGTCTCCGGCATCGGCCGATGAAGCACAAAAGCCCGCTCCGCTGGCGCGCGTGAGTCATCGAGCCCGACGCGCGCCGGCACCCCCGTTCCTACGCTGACTGCTATTCCTCATAAGCAGGGAAACCACGGAACTGTTCGAACCTCACCAGCTCGGCTACTTTGAAGATCGTGTAGAAGCGGATTAGGCGCGCCTTGTCGGACGAAGCGGTGCTGCCGACCGCCACGTGAAAAAGAACGGCATCCATGTTGTCGACGTCGGCTACCGAGGAGGTGCTGACGAACGCGTCAATCGCGTCGATGGCCGAATTGTCGTCCATCTTCAACCAGCGGTCCACGGTGACCATGTAGCTACCGGCTTGAAAAAGTTCACCTGCCGTCTGCAATATGCGCTGCCAGTCAGGCATGGTTTCCTTCAGTCGTCGAATTCGAAGCTCAGGCTCTCCACCGGCGTACGGCGCCTGGCATGGGAGGCATCGGCACCTGAATCAGGCCGGCGACTTCGCCTCCTGTCAGTTTGTGCTGTTCTTCTTGTTCTTGCTGGCGATCGCGGCGCTTGCGACGGCCGCCGCACCCAGAATGGCCGCGCTCCGCGTGATGGCACGGGACCGCCTGCGTGATGCATTCGCGTACTCGATGGCCTTCCACAGCCCGAAGATTCCGCTGATAATTGCGGAGAGGATCATTACGGCATCCATGGTGGAACCTTCTTTTCCGGATCGAGAGCGATCCTCTGGGATCACGGTACATCAGCAATAGTCGCGACGATCAGGGTGTCCGATCCAGAGGCGCACGGCCTCCACTTGCCATGAAACCGTGAAACACCTTCTCACCAGGCAGAGCGCGGTACTTCTTGTCTTACCAGGAGCCCAGGGGCGCGACTCAGTACGGCGAGGACCGCCATGACTCACAGACGATTGAAGATCCGACTGAAAGGCTTCCGTCGTCGACGTGATCGTCTCCACCGGTCACGAAAACGTTACGAGCTCGAGTAATGGCGTCTGGAATCTGACTCAGGAGACGCTTGCCATGGCGAGGGCGTCGCGGCGTTCCTGGAGATGGGCCCATCCCACGAGGCCGAACAGGACGGCGAGGAGGACGCGTTCGCGCAGGAGGTCGGGGTCGGCCCGGCCAGCAACTGTCAACGCCAAGGACGAGAGCCACATTGTCGTCAGTCTTGTCGTCAACGCTCAACAAGAACGCCCCGGCCGTGATGGGCTCGGGGCGTTTTGGCTGTTCAAAGATGGTGGTCAGGGGCAGGGTCGAACTGCCGACCTTCCGCTTTTCAGGCGGACGCTCGTACCAACTGAGCTACCTGACCTCCGGCGGCTGCCGCCGTACGCGGTCCTGACGGGACTTGAACCCGCGACCTCCACCTTGACAGGGTGGCGAGCACTCCAAACTGCTCTACAGGACCTTTATGTCCGGGGGACTTTCGCTTCCCCGTGTTGTTCGGCTCGCCTAGCTTACCAGCTTCCGGGAGGTCTTCGACCTTCCGTCATCCGGCGCGCCCGACGCGCTCCACGTGCCCCCAACGGGATTCGAACCCGTGCCGCCGCCTTGAAAGGGCGGTGTCCTAGGCCGCTAGACGATGGGGGCTCAAGGCTTCCGCCCTGTTCCGTGACGCCTTCCGTCGGAGACCCCTGAAGCATAGGGGACGTTTGCCCCTGATGCCAAAGCGACCGGCGACGGTGAGCCGCTGCCGGTTGCCGTCGGCGACGGCGGTGCCTGCGGTGACTCGGGAAAAATTGTACGACCAGGGTCCGGCTCGATATGACGCTCACACTGGATCCACTGCTCGCCCAGGCCGCCGACCGTGATGTCGTCCCAGGCCTCCAGGCGGTGGCTGCTCTTGTTGAAGTAGAGCACCGAGGCGGTCAGCGGGGTCGGCTCGTCGTGTTCAAGGCCGCGCAGGCCGGCGCCTCCGGTGGATCCCTGGATCATCAACCGGGTGCCCGAGGGCAGCAGCTCGGTGGACCGCGCGTGGACGTGCCCGCTCAGCACGAGCGGGACATACCCGGACAGGCCGCGGCCCACGGTCGGGTCATGGACGGCCGCGATGTCGGCGGCGATCTTGTCGGGGGCCGAGGTGGAGGCGGGCCGGGGCCACTCGCGCGGCGCCAGCTTGGCCGCGTTGGCCCGGCCGAGGTCGAGAAGGGTCTTGCTCTCGTCGCCCTCCGCCTGCACGGACTTGTCGGGGGTGAACCTCGGGTCGCCGATGCCGTAGACGGTCAGCCCCTTGACGGTGGCCGCGGCGCCGTCCAGCACGATCGCGTTCTTCTGCTTGGCGACCGCCCGCTGGGTCGTCAGGGAGTCGTGATTGCCGCGCACATAGACGTACGGCACGCCGAGCGTCCCGATCTCCTTCACGAACTCGTTCTCGGCCTTCGTCCCGTGGTCGCTGATGTCGCCGGTGTCCACGATGAAGTCGACCTTGAACTGGTCCTTCAGCGACTTGATCACGTTCCAGCCCAGCGGGTTGATGTGCAGGTCGGAGACGTGCAGCACGCGGATGGTGCCCGGGTCGGGATCGAAGATGGGCAGGGTCGACCCCGCCTCGTACAGCTGGGACACGTTGGTCACCAGCTTGGCGAGCTGGCCGCGATATTCGGAGAACTTGGTCACGATCGACTCGGCGCTGCCGACCAGGGACGGCACGCCCGTGAGCAGCCCGGTATACCGGGGCTCGGCGATCGAGCGGGGGTTGAAGGTCAGCGCGGAGACGCCGCCGAGGACGGCGACCATCACCAGCGAGCCCGCCGCGGTCCAGGCCGCCCGCGACAGCCGCCGGAAGACGACCAGGCCGGTGATGAACCCGAAGACGACGGCGAACAGCGCCGCGCGCACGACGAGGCTGCGCAGCCCGGCGATGACGTCGGCCTCGATGGTCGTCGGCAGCCGGTCGGCCCACCGGGGGTTCTTGAGGATCTCCTCCGCGACCTCCGGGTGGACCGCCTCGATCGTCAGGTCGAGCCGCAGCGGGGCGTCGTGGCTGTTGAAGCTGAGCGTCCCGAGAGGCCGTACGTCGATGACGGTCTCCCCGCTCCACGACGGAGCCAGGGACATCCCGACGTCGGCAGGCCCGACCGGTGTGTCCACCTTGGCGCCGAACGTCATCCCGAGCCATCCGCCGACCACCGCCACCAGCAGGACCGCGAGCACACGAGCGGACACCCGGGCGGGCCGGCTGCCGAAGGTCCTGCGGGCGTACGCCCTCAACCGCGAGTTCTCCATCCCTTCCTGACTACCCGAAGTTGCGACTGCTTTGGTTGCCAGGACTCGGCGTTCCGGTTACCGGGCCTCCAGGCGGGCCCGCATTCCGGACAGGATCAGCGCCATGCCGTGCTCGAAGGACGCGTCCGTCTGCGGGCCCTTGGTCTCGGCCATGACGGCGCGCACGTTCGGGTACGGCGCGAGGCCCTCCAATGCCTCCGCGAACAGGGCCGGATTCAGCATGCCCCGTTCCTGGTCGGCCTGCTCCTCCAGGACGAATCCGCCGAGGAAGCTCGCGAGCGTGCCGAGACCCCACATCGCGTCCGTACGGGTGAATCCCACGCGTTGCAGCGACTCCAGGATGGTCTCGACGGTCCGCAGCGTGGCCGTGCCGGGGTGGGTGCCGGCGGTGAGGCGCGCGGTGTCGCGGTGCGACTTGAACACGCGGCGCTGGCCCCTGCACCACTCCGCCAGCCATTCCTCCCACGACTCCCCCTCGGCGAGCGGCCGCAACGGCTCCTGTACGGAGATCGCCTCGGCCATCGCGTCCAGGAGCTCCTGTTTGTTCTTGAAGTGCCAATAGAGGGCGGGGGCCTGCACGCCCAGCTCGGTCGCGAGCCTGCGCAGGGTCAGCTTCTCCAGCCCCACCTCGTCGAGCAGCCGGATGGCGGTCCTGACGATCGTGTCGCGTTCGAGTGCCACGGTTGACAGCTTAACGGCGTTCAATGCATCCTTAACGTTGTTAAATTTAACTACGTTAAGGAGATGCCGTGATCCATGCGGAAGGAGTACGCAAGCGGTTCGGCACCAGCGAGGCGCTGCGGGGCGTCGACCTCGACGTGCCGCGCGGCTCGGTGTGCGGCCTGCTCGGGCCCAACGGCGCCGGAAAGACGACGATGGTCCGCATCCTCACCACGCTCATGCGCCCGGACGGCGGCTCGGCCCGGGTGGCCGGCTGCGACGTGGTCGCGGACTCCAAACGGCTCCGCTACCGCATCGGCCTGGTGGGCCAGCACGCCGCGCTCGACGAGCTGCTGACCGGCCGCCGCAACCTGGAGCTGTTCGGCCGGCTCTATCACCTGCCCCGCCGTACGGCCCGGCAGAGGGCCGAGGAGCTGCTGGAGCGGTTCGGCCTGGCCGAGGCGGCGAACCGTCCGGTGCGGACCTATTCGGGCGGCATGCGCCGCAGGCTCGACCTGGCCGCCGGCCTGATCGTCAGCCCGCCGGTGCTGTTCATGGACGAGCCGACCACCGGCCTCGACCCGCGCAGCCGCCTCGCGCTGTGGGACGTGCTGCGCCGGCTCGTCGCCGAGGGGACGACCCTGCTGCTCACCACGCAGTACCTCGACGAGGCCGACCACCTGGCCGACCGGATCGCCGTCATGGACGCCGGGCGGGTGGTCGCGGCCGGGTCGCCGTCCGAACTCAAGGCGAAGGTGGGCGGCGACCGGGTGAGCGTGGCCTTCCGCGAGGCCGCGGACCTGGCTCCCGGCGTCGAGGCCGTACGCGGCGCGCTGCCCGGCGAGCCCGAGATCGACGCCCCCGGACGGCGGCTCTCCGTGCCCGTCTCGGACGGCGCCGCCTCCCTGGTCAGGGTCGCCGCGGCCCTCGACGCCGCCGGTGTCGGCGTGGAGGACCTGGGGCTGCGCCGCCCGACGCTGGACGAGGTGTTCCTGGCGCTCACGGACGCGCCGGCCGGGCAGAAGGAGGCTGCCTAATGCTTTTGTCAAGCCACCGCAGCCCGGACATGGCTAGGGTCGTACGGCCTCCTGTGCCGCAGAATCGCGTGCAGGACGTTGACACGGCGGCGGGCCAGGGCGATGAGGGCCTGGTGATGCCGTTTGCCTGCGGCGCGTTTGCGGTCGTAGAAGGCCCGGCTGGCCGGGTCGCAGCTGATAGCGATGAAGGCCGACTGGTAGAAGACCCGCTTGAGGGCCTTGTTGCCTGCCGTGGCGCGCTGCAAGTAGCGGACCTTGCCCGACTGCTTGAGCACCGGGGCCAGGCCCGCGGCCGAGGCGAGCTGGTCGGGGCTGGCGAATCGGGCAATGCCGCCGGTTTCGGCGAGGAACTCCGCAGTCAGGGTCGCCCCCATCCCCGGCAGGCTGAGGATGAGGGCCGCATCAGGGTGGCGCGCCAGCACCTCCTGGATGCGCGCATCGAGCTGGGCCAGCCGTTCACGTCCGGCCAGCGCTTCGGCCGCCAGGTCGCGGATGATGTCCGCAGCCACCGTCTGCCCGGGGACGGCGATGTGCTGGGCTGCCGCGGCGTCGATCGCCGCCTCGGCCAGCGCTCGGACCATCGACGCCTTCACATGCCGCACCTGGCGCAGATGGGCCAGTACGTCCTCCAGCCCGGCGTCGCGGATCTCGGCCGGAGTGACAAAGCGGGTCAGCAGGTGGAGACCGAGCTTGCCGGTGACATCGACCACTCGCTCCAGGCCGGGGTGGATCGAGGTGAGCAGATCCCGCAGGCGGGCGGCCCGCCGGGTGGCGTCGGTGACCAGCTCCGCACGCCGGCCGACCAGCAGCCGCAGTTCGGCGTCCAGTTCCCGGCCCGGCTGCACTGGTCGCAGGTCATCGCGCATGCGCACCTGATCGGCGATCACGCGGGCGTCCTTGGGGTCGCTCTTGCGCTCCCCGCCCACGGTGGCGCGCCGTGCCCGGTTGACCGCCATCCCCGGCACATGGACCACGGCAAGGCCCGCGTGCAGCAGCATCGCCTCCAGCAGGCCGGCGATACCACCCAGCACGTCGATCCCGACAGTGGCCGGGCCGTGCTCGGCCTGCGCGACGGTGATGTGCTCGATCAGCTCGCCAATGGCACCGGGGGCGTTGTCGAAGCGGCGGCTGAGCAGCACCTTCCCGGTCTCAGCGACCTTGATCTCGGCCCAGTGGAACTCCTTGGAAACGTCGATACCTACAGCGACGGCCATGCCACTCCTTCCTCTCCCGTCACTGCCATGCAGCCTCTCCTCGCCGTCCATGCCCTACATAGCGATCAATCGCAGTGCCTAATCAGCGGTCAAGGAGAAGCGACGAGGCAGGGGGCCGAGCCTCCCTTGCCATCGAGGGCAGCCAGCGTGAGAGCCATCCCTGCCTCGTTCGCACACCCCGATCTTCTACACCAACCGGAGCGCGCTCGCACTCAAGAAGGTAGGGCGGCGTGATCACCGTGGAACCTCCCGCGACGAGTGGGCGACGGCTGCGCTGGGCCCTGAGCGACACGTTCGTCATCGCGGGGCGCAGCTTCTCCCAGCTACGCGCCCAGCCGGGCCAGATCGCCGCCGAGCTGGTCGCCCCGGTCATCATGACCATCCTGTTCGGGTACGTCTTCGGCAGCGCGATCAGCCTGCCCGGCGGTGGCGACTACCGCGACTATCTGATGCCCGGGATCTTCATGCAGGTCATGGCGTTGTCCGCGGTCGCCGCCGCCACGTCGGTCGCCGAGGACATGGCGCACGGCATCATCGACCGCTTCCGCGCCCAGCCCATCGCGCGCATGGCCGTACTGGCCGGGCGGAGCCTCGCGGACATGTCCAAGGACTGGCTGTCGCTCGCCACCATGAGCGTGTGCGGCCTGCTGATCGCGGGATGGCGTCCGCACGGCACCCCGCTGGGGACGCTCGCCGGTTTCGCCCTGCTCGCCCTGTTCGGGTACGCGATGGTCTGGCTGGGCACGTACATCGGGCTGCTGGTGAAGAGCGGCGCGCAGGCGGACGCCGCGACGTTCGGCTGGCTGTTCCCGATGACCTTCCTGGCCAACGCGTTCGTGCCGCTGGAGGGGCTGCCCGGGTGGCTGCGGGCGATCGCGGACTGGAACCCGATGAGCGCCGTCGTCTCGGCCGCGCGGATGCTGTTCGGCAATCCCGGCTCGGCCGCCGCCTCCTGGCCTCTGCAGCATCCGGTGACGGCGTCGCTGTGCTGGTCTCTGCTGATCATCGCGGTGTTCGCGCCGCTCGCCGTACGGCGCTATCGCACGGCCGCCCCGCGATGACACGATGAGACCGTGATCGACGTCCCGCTGAAGAGGTTCGAGGAGCTCGTGGCCGAGGCGCTCGACACGATCCCCTCGGACCTGGCCAAGGTCATGGACAACGTCGTGGTCGTGGTGGTGGACGACCCGCCCGAGCCCGGCCTGCTCGGGCTCTACACCGGCATCCCGCTGACCGAGCGGGGCGACTGGTATTCGGGGGTTCTCCCGGACCGCATCGAGATCTAC
Source organism: Microbispora hainanensis (assembly GCF_036186745.1). Taxonomy (NCBI): domain Bacteria; kingdom Bacillati; phylum Actinomycetota; class Actinomycetes; order Streptosporangiales; family Streptosporangiaceae; genus Microbispora; species Microbispora hainanensis. The sequence goes on from NZ_CP108086.1 coordinate 1,596,924, forward strand.
CGGAATCCGACGCTGGAGATCTGCGAGACCGAGGACGACGTGGTCGCGGAGGTCCGGATCACCGTCGTCCACGAGATCGCCCACCACTTCGGCATCGACGACGAACGGCTGCACGAGCTCGGCTGGTGACGGCGTTCGTCGGCGTTTCCGCTCGTCAGGGCGGTGCTCGCCGTTCGCGGCGCGCGAAATGGGACCGTCAGCGGGTTGCAAAAGTCGCCTCCGGCAGGCACTGTAAGTGACATGTTGACCACGGGCTGTAAGATCCAGTCGCCGCGGCGGACACCTGCGGACACGGCCGGCGGAGCGACCTCTGCGGAGTGAGATGGCGGCCACCAAGCCCGGCAGGCTGTCCGGCCGGCACCGCCGTCCCCCCGAGGTGCGAACCACCTATCGGGAGGTCGCCGCGATCCCCGAGTTCCGGGCCCTGTGGCTCGGACAGGGCATGTCGCTCCTCGGCGACCAGCTCGCCCAGGTGGCGCTCGCGGTGCTCGTCTACAGCCGGACCGCTTCACCGCTGGCCACGGCCGCCGTCTACGCGCTGACCTACCTGCCACCCATCGTCGGCGGGCCCCTCCTGTCCGGGCTCGCCGACCGATACCCGCGCAGGCGGGTCATGCTCTGGTGCGACGTGCTGCGCGCCCTGATGCTCGCCGTGATGGCCCTGCCCGCCACACCCTTTCCGGTGCTGTGCGCGCTGGTCTTCTTCGTCGTGCTGCTCGGCGCGCCGTTCTCGGCCGCACGCGCGGCGCTGCTGCCCGAGGTGCTGGAAGGCGACCGGTACGTCGTGGGCTCGGCCCTGCAGAACGTGACCAACCAGGCCGTACAGATGCTGGGGTTCGCGGCCGGGGGCGCGGCGATCGCGGTGCTCGGGCCCTATCGGGCGCTGGCGCTCGACTGCGCGACGTTCCTCGGGTCGGCCCTGGTGATCGTCGCGGGGGTGCGACATCGCCCGGCGCCGCTGCGCGAGGACGACGAGCGGCCGTCCATGTGGCGGATGACGAGGTCCGGCGCGCGCCTGGTGTTCGGCGAACGGCGGCTGCGCACGCTCGTCCTGTTCGCCTGGTTGTGCGGGTTCTACGTGATCCCCGAGGGCCTCGCGGTGCCGTACGCCGCGGCGCTCGCCGACGGGAGACTGCCCGTTCCGGTGATCACGGGTCTGCTGATGGCGGCGATGCCGACCGGCACGGTCATCGGCGCGTTCTTCTTCGGGCGGTTCGTCACGCCGTCGGGGCGGCTGCGGGCCATGGGATGGCTCGCCATGCTGACCTGCGCGCCGCTCGTGCTGTGCGCGGTCCGGCCACCGCTGGAGGGCGTGCTCGCCCTGTGGGTGCTGTCCGGCGTCGGCGGGGCCTATCAGCTCGCGGCCAACGCGGCCTTCGTCCAGTGCGTGCCCGCCGCGGGGCGGGCGGCGGCGTTCGGGCTGGTGCAGTCGGGGCTGCTGGCCGCCCAGGGCGTCGGCATCCTCGTCGGAGGCGCCGCCGCCCAGCGACTCGGTCCAGAGGCCGTCGTGACGCTGGCGGGTGTGGCCGGGCTGTGCACCGCGGCCGTGCTCGCCATGCTCTGGACCGAGTCGCGCAGGGAGATCATCGCCAAGGTCCGGGCTGCCGCTACCTGAGTCAGGCCTGCGGACCCTGGTTCTGGGAGTCGCCGGTGGAGGGCCGGCCGTACGGGTGCTGCTCGTAGCTCGGGGCCTGGGGGGCCTGCGGGGGGTACGGGGTGCTGCTGGGGCGGCCCTGGTTCCAGCCCTGCTGGACGTTGTCCCACTTGGCCTTGGCGTCCTGCCAGACCCGGCCGTCCTTGTTCTTGTCGATGAGGTCCTGGACGATGGAGGAGTTCTTGCCCTCCTCGGGGAGGAGGAGCCAGGCGACGGCGTAGATGCCGACGCCGAGGCCGCCGAAGAAGCTCGCGACGGCGAGCCCGAGGCGCAGGATGTTGGCGTCGATGCCGGTGTACTCGGAGACGCCCGAGCACACGCCGGCGATGATCCTGCCGTTCCGAGTGCGGTGGAGCTGCTTGACCGAACCGTTGGAGTTCATCTCGTTCATACCTCCACAGTGCCTTTCAGAGGGGTTGACGCACATCGGGATTCCCCCTGGCCCTACCCCGAGGGGGCCCGGATACCCTGACGCCATGGACGACCTTCTCGAACTCGACGACCAGCTCGACCCCGAGCACCGCATGATCAGGGACTCCGTAAGGGAACTGGTCTCCGACAAGGTCCTCCCCTACGTCGGCGAATGGTTCGAGCAGGGCACGTTCCCGGCCCGCGAACTCGCCCCGGCCCTGGGCTCGCTCGGTCTGCTCGGCATGCACCTGGAGGGATACGGCTGCGCCGGGCTCGACGCCGTCTCGTACGGCGTGGCCTGCCGGGAGCTGGAGGCGGGCGACTCGGGGCTGCGGTCGTTCGTGTCCGTGCAGGGGTCGCTGGCGATGTTCCCCATCTGGAAGTACGGCTCGGAGGAGCAGAAGGAGGAGTGGCTGCCCCGGCTGGCCTCAGGGGAGGCCATCGGCTGCTTCGGCCTGACCGAGCCCGACCACGGGTCGGACCCCGCCGGCATGCGCACCACCGCCAAGCAGGACCCGTCCGGCGACTGGATCCTCAACGGCGCCAAGATGTGGATCACCAACGGCTCGATCGCCGACGTCGCCGTCGTGTGGGCGCGGACCGATGAGGGCATCCGCGGCTTCGTCGTCCCCACCGCGACTCCCGGCTTCTCGTCCGCCGAGATCCACCGCAAGCTGTCGCTGCGGGCCTCGGTCACCGCCTCTCTCTACTTCGATGACGTACGGCTGCCCGCCTCCGCCGTGCTGCCGGGCGTCACGGGACTGAAGGGCCCGCTGTCGTGCCTCACCGAGGCGCGGTACGGCATCCTGTGGGGCGTCGTCGGAGCGGGCCGGGCCTGCCTGGAGGCGGCCGTCGACTACGCCACCACGCGCGTGCAGTTCGGCAAGCCGATCGGCGCCTTCCAGCTCACGCAGGAGAAGCTGGCCTGGATGGCCGTCGCGCTCGGCCAGGCCGGGCTCACCGCCCTCCACCTCGGCCGGCTCAAGGACGCCGGGAAGCTGAAGCCCACCCAGGTCAGCTTCGGCAAACTGGCCAACGTGCGGGCCGCTCTCGACATCGCCCGCGAGGCGCGTACGGTGCTCGGGGCCAACGGCGTCACGCTGGAGTATCCGGTCATCAGGCACATGACCAACCTGGAGTCCGTGCTCACGTACGAGGGCACCCAGGAGGTGCACCTGCTGACTTTGGGCAAGGCGCTCACGGGCCTCGACGCCTTCCGCTGACGCCCCCGTTCACCGCGATCGGGGACAATCACGGTCGCCGAAGACGCGGTACTCTCTGTACCCTGCAACGTGGGGAGTGTTCCACGGATCACAGCGCGACACGGGCCGGGGTCCGCGGGGCATGACCAAGGGGTGCTAGCTCAATGGCAGAGCTGCGGACTTTTAATCCGTCGGTTCAGGGTTCGAGTCCCTGGCGCCCCACCCTCATCGAACTGGGCAGACTCCCGAGTCTTGATCGTTCGGAAGCCTGCCCGGTTGCATTTCCGGTTGCAGTTGTGCAATCGCCGGTTCACTCGTCCCAGCACCGGCCAACCCGCGCTATGGCGTCATTGGTGTAGTGACCCCCTCCGGTCGTCTGCCGGTTCAGCCGGTCGTCGTCTCCGCTGCTCGAAGAAGTGCCGGGTCCACATCGGGGACGGCGAGCCTCGGGTTGTAACCCGCCGCGACGACCCTCATAACGAACCCGGCGGCCTCCTCCAGTTGCCGGGCGCCGCTGAGCCCACCGACCACCGCAGTCTGTCCGCCAAGATCCTGGATCAGTGCCGCAGCGCGATCGAGCGCACCCGGCTCGTCGCCGCAGATCGCCACAACCGGCGCCAGCTCCTGCGGGCCCACGTACGGCCACGAGGCTCCTGCGAACAGGTGGAGCGCCTTGACCACGTGGGCGCCGGGAGCCGTGTGAGCCACGAGTGCTGCTGCCGAGCCGGACACCGGCTTCAGTGCGCCGGTCGTGTAGTCGACCGGGTTGGTGCAGTCGATCACGGTCTTGCCGGCCAGCGCCCCCTGGGGGCCGCCGACGAGAGACAACGCCGCCTCCAGCCCTTCCCAAGCAACCGCGATCACGAGCACGTCGACCCGAGTCGCGAGGTCCGCGGGATCGACGGCCTCCGCCGCAGGGCCGATCTGCTGGACGGCACCGCCGGCGTGCAGCGGGTTACGCCCCGCCACCGACAGTGAGTGACCTGCCGCGGCCCAGGCTCGGCCAAGCGTCACGGCGAGGTTTCCGGTGCCCAGGATTCCCACGTTCACAGCAATCTCCTCTGTCTCGAAGGGGTCTTCCTCTGCGACGCTACGAACGAGGCTCCTACCGTTTGGTAGGCGACCGATGCGACACTGGATTCCGTGATCGACGGGTCCTGCCAGACGTTCGTCTCCGACTGCCAGGTGCGCGCGGCGGCCGAACTCATCAACCACGCTTGGGATCCCGTCGTGCTCTCGGCCCTGCGCCTGGGGCCGACACGACGCAAGGAACTGCTGATGCGCATCGCGGGAGTCAGCGACAAGGTGCTGACTCAGGCGCTGCAACGTCTGCAAGCACGCGGACTCGTCGTGAAAGTCAGCAGCACCGACCAGGCGTCAGGGCGTGCAGGCGTGGTCTACCAGCTCTCCATGCTGGGCGAATCGTTCGCGAACGGACCCTTGGCGCAACTCGCGCAGTGGGCCGCCGACAACCAAGACGAGCTCGTCGGCCCGTCGGCAACGTCATGACCGACAACGCAGGTCATCGGCTGCGGGTCCTGGGATGCGGACGAGGGGCTGTGCGACCCTGAGAGCAATTGCCGGCCGAAACCCACCTCGTCGGAGGTCACACCCGTCATGACCAGCCCCGGGCAGCGCTCGCCCATGCTCGTGGCGCGGGCCTCGCGGAGCTGACCGCGTGCTGATCACCCGTCTGACCGTGCCGCCGCCTCATCCGCAGGGGTGGCCGTTCATCATTCCCGCCGTACGGCACCTCGCCGCGGGGCTCGACATCACCGCCCCCGTGACGTTCCTCGTCGGGGAGAACGGCTCGGGGAAGTCCACGCTTGTCGAGGCCGTCGCCGACGTGTGCGGCATCAACGCCGAAGGAGGCAAGGCCGGCACCCGGTATGCCTCCACCGGGGAGGCGACGCCGCTCGGCCGGGTGCTGCACGCCGAGTTCACCACCTCGGGGCTGCGCCTGGTCCGTGGCCCCCGTACGAAGCGGCGGGCGTTCTTCTTCCGCGCCGAGACGTTGTTCAACCTCGGGCAGAACGTGTCGGGCCTGCACGGCTTCTGGGAGGAGGACCTGACCGAGCAGTCGCACGGCGAGGGGTTCTTCACCGTGCTCGACCGCATGGTCGCCGGGCCGGGCCTCTACCTGATGGACGAGCCGGAGGCGGCGCTGTCGTTCACCTCCTGCCTGCGTCTGGTCGCGTTGATGGACCGCGTCGCCCGTGAGGGCGGGCAGATCATCTGTGCCACGCATTCGCCGGTCCTGGCGAGTCTCCCGGGCGCGCAGATCCTTGAGTTGGACGACGAGGGGATCCACCGTGTCACTTGGAAGGAACTCCAGCTCGTGGACCATTGGCGGCGCTTCTTGGAGTCGCCCGAGGCTTACCTGCGGCATGTGCTCGGCCGCCGTACGGCACCGCCGTAGCGGGGACGAACCGCATATTGCCCCACTTCATGGCGGTTTGGTCGAGGTACATGGCTGGTAGGGGGTATGAAGCATAGGGATGCTTCCGGGGGAGCAAGCGATGGGCAGGTCGACCCTGCACGTACGGCTGGAGCGGGCAGGCCCGCGGAGAGAGGCCAGTCGCTGGTGGGACCTCACCGCGATGCTGACCGCCGTGGTGGTGGGCCGGATGCTCGCCCGGCGACTGCTCGTCCGCCGGCTGCTGCGGCGTCTCTATGCCATCTCCGGCAACCTCGCCGAGATCAACATCAGCGACGAACACGCCCAGATCGCCCAGCGACGTGACCCGCGGGAGCTGAAGCAGCTCATCGACAACATCAACGTGAGCCTGGACATGCTCGACCATGAGCGGCAGTTCGCCTCCAACATCGCCCACGAGATCCGGTCCCCGCTGGCCGGGATACGCGTCACGGTGGAGGAGGCGACCGCCCATCCCGGCGAAGCCGACTACCCACAGGTGCTTGAGGCCGTGCTCCGCGGAGTGGATCGGCTGGAGGCGCTGGCCACCGCGCTTCTCCTGGTCGCCCGTTCCCGCGCCGCCCAGGCCGACTGGGAACGTATCGACCTGTGCGAGCTGGTCAGGCAGGAGGTCGCGGACCGGAACGACCCCATCACGATCGAGATCATCTGCGCTCCCCATGTCGTGATCACGGCCATGCGTACGCGGATCTGCCAGATCATCACCAATCTGCTGGACAACGCTCAGCACCACGCGGTCAACCAGGTGCAGGTGCACGTCGGCCGCAGCGACGGCAACGCGCGCCTGGCGGTGTCGGACGACGGCCCCGGCGTGCCGGAGCAGGACAGGGAACGCATCTTCGACCGGATGTACCAGCTCAGGACCACCTGCCAGCGGGGCGGTCCCGGCATCGGCCTCGGCCTGTCCATCACCCGGGACATCGCGAAGGCCCACCACGGAGCCGTCTGGGTCGAATCCTCCCCGCTCGGCGGCGCCTGCTTCGTGCTTCAGATGCCCATCGCCGTTCCCTGAGCATGCTGCCAGGGATCTCCGGCGCCGTTGGCGGCGAGGTGCCGTTCGTAGGCGTCCACCTTGCCGTCGATGAGGTCGAGACAGTCCCGCAGCCGGGCGAGTTGCGCGATGACGTGGCGCCGGTGCTCGCGCAGCACCTCGAGCCGCTCCGCTTCGTTGCCGCTGCCCTCGCGGACGAGCCGGGCCAGCCGGCTGATCGTGGCCAGCGGCATGCCGGAGGCCCGGAACTTCACGCAGTTGCCCAGCCATTCGACGTCCCAGGCGCTGTACACCCGCCGGCCTGCCTCGTCGCGCCGTACCTCGCTCGCGAGCAGCCCCGCACGCTCGTACAGCCGCAGCGTGTGCACGCTCAACCCGGTGCGCCTGGCCACCTCGCCGATATGCAGAACTTCAGCCTTCATCGGCTCAAGGTAACCCGTTGACCTAGACCTCGGTCTAGCACCTAGCGTCTGCGGCATGAGCAGCGAAACGACCAGTGGCACAACGTCACGCGCGTACGGCACGGGCATCACCGCCGGTGAGGTCCTCGACAGGGGCGATCTCACCGGCAGGACGGCCGTTGTCACCGGCGGCTATTCCGGCCTGGGTCTCGCGGCCACCCGTGCGCTCGCCGACGCGGGCGCGCGAGTCGTCGTCCCGGCGCGCCGGCCCGAGACGGCGCGGCAGTCGCTCGCCGGTGTCCGAGGGGTCGAGATCGACCGGCTCGACCTCGCCGATCTGGATTCCGTACGAGCGTTCGCCGAGCGGTTCCTGCGCCGGGAGACCGGCCTCGACATCCTGATCGCCAACGCCGGGATCATGGCCTGCCCCGAGACCCGGGTGGGGCCCGGCTGGGAGGCGCAGTTCGCGACCAACCATCTCGGCCACTACGCGCTCACGCAGTTGCTGTGGCCCGCCCTCACCGCCGCCGGCGCGGCCCGCGTCGTCTCGGTCTCCTCCGGGTACGGCACGGACTGGCGCATCCGGTGGGACGACATTCACTTCACCCGCGGCTACGACAAGTGGGCCGCGTACGCGCAGTCCAAGCTCGCGAACATCCTGTTCGCCCGCCACCTCGATCGGCTGGGGGCGCCGTACGGGGTGCGTGCCTTCTCGGTCAACCCCGGCTGGATCCTCACTCCGCTGCAGCGGCATCTCACGACCGACGAGATGGTCTCCGCCGGATGGATCGACGCCGACGGCCATCCGGTGCCCGGCCTGTTCCGGACACCCGAACAGGGCGCGGCGACCCTGGTGTGGGCCGCGACGTCGCGCGAGCTCGACGGGCGCGGCGGCGACTACTGCGCGGACTGCCGCGTCACCGACGGCGGCCCGAAAGACGACGGCGAGGCGGCCCGTCTCTGGGCGCTCTCGGCCGACCTGACGGGCCTCGACATCATCCCCGTCATCCCCTGAGCCCGCGGCAGCCCCGAGCAGCGAGGCCACCGTCATACCCGAGCGTCTGCCAGGTCGGCGACGACTACTTCCTGGCCTGCTCCAGCTTCGAGTAGTACCCGGGCGTGCCGATCTTCCACAGCCGCGACCTGACCACGTGGAACCAGATCGGCAACGTGCTCGACCGGCCGTCCCAGCTGCGTCTGCGCACCGCGCCGTCATCCGGCGGGATCTACGCGCCCACCCTGCGCCACCACGACGGCCTGTACATGCTGATCACGACCAACGTCTCCGACCGGGGCCACTTCATCGTGTCGGCCGAGGATCCGGCCGGGCCCTGGTCGGATCCGATCGTGGTCGACGGCCTGCCCAGCGTCGATCCGGACCTCGCCTGGGATGAAGACGGCACCTGCTGGTGCACGTACGCCACCTTCGGCGCCGAGGCCGGCACCATCATGCAGGTGCCCATCGACCCGCTGCGGGGCGAGATCCTCGACGCGCCCCGTCCGTTGTGGTCCGGCACCGGCCTCGCCGCGCCGGAAGCGCCGCACCTCTACCGGATCGACGGGACCTGGTATCTGCTGATCGCCGAGGGCGGCACCGCGCGTGGTCACGCGGTCTCGGTGGCCCGGGCGCCGAAGGCGACCGGGCCGTTCGAGGGCTGCCCGGCCAACCCGGTGCTCAGCCACCGCAGCACCGGCTCGACGATCCAGAACACCGGCCATGGTGATCTCGTGCAGGCGCCTGACGGGTCATGGCACATGCTGCTGCTCGGCGTCCGTCCGCGCGGGGTCACGCCGGGCTTCCACGTCCTGGGCCGCGAGACCTTCCTCCGGGCCGCAATGGCTCTCGGTCCGGCACCGGCCCCCGCACGACTACTCCCTGGACGCCCGGCCGAGCTGGCTGCCCCTGCGCGCCGGCGCCGGGTCGCTCGACGACCCGTCGCCTTCGACTGGTACGAGTGCACGGGAACGGCAGGCTAACGGGCCACCCCGCGTGGGCCGATCTTTTGGACCCCCGATTCCCGATACGTAAGGTAACTACCCTGTTCCGGTTTGGGGGTTTTCGCGAAGCTACAATGCCCAGTTTTACGGGATTCTCCAGATAAATACCGCCTATTGTGCCAGTCCTCCGGTTTTCCGGCACTTGTCTTCACGCGTTCGGCGGGTGATTCTCGTTCCAGCCGCCGAACGGCGGGAATTCCTGGAGAAGGGATCGCAAGCGTGACCACTCCGACCACGGGCCGGAAGATTCTCACCGCGGACGAATTCATCGAACTTGTCGTCGAATGGACCGAGGCCAACCAGGCCGCGATCGCCGCCGCGTGGGCCAATCCCGGCGAGGGCTGGGAGGACTGGATCAGAATCGAGATCACTCGATTCATCCAGGGCCGGTTCCTCGCCGCGGATCTGGGCCGGGAGCGCCACGTCTATACCGACACAAGCAAACAGTGCGACTTCGTCCTCAACGGCCAGGTGGCCCCCGACCCGGCAAGGCGGGTCGTCGTCGAGATCAAAACGCAGTCGCAAGGACGGCTGGCGCACTTCCGCGGAGATTTCAAGCAGGACCTCGAAAAGCTGGACGAATTGGCCGGCGAATATCGTTACGCGCAACGGCTGGCGATCGGGTTCTTCTTCACGAAGGACGCGGGAGCAGCCACGGGGAAGCTCTTCAGCCCAGTCGGCGCGCGCAATCTCGCGGAGTTCCTGAACGACTACCACCGCGTCTATTTCTCCAGCAAGTACAAGCCCTGGCGGATCGAGCCCGATGAGATGGCCGACGACCTGGTGAGCAGGGCGGGGAGCCCGAAGCTCGCCCAGGAGCGCGACGACGTGTTCGAGCTCGGCATGGTGTGGTGGCGCCTCGATCCGCTGGCCACGGCCGAGGAAGAGGAAGAGGAGGAGGACGACACGAACTCCAGCGTCGAGAGCTCGGACGAGAGCGACGCGGAGCAGAGCGACTCCACGAGCACCAGGACGAAACGGGGCGTCAAACGCAAGCGGGCGGACGACGACTCGGACGACCCGGATGACTCCGACGGCTCCGGCGGCTCGGACAGTCCGGACAGTTCGGACGACGAGAGCGACGCCATGAGCGACGACGAGAGCGACGACGGGGAAACCGCCTCTCCTCCACCCACGAAGAAGCCGAAAACCGGCAACACACGGCAGGGCTAGGGCGTCACCGACCTTCGGCCGGGTGGTTGATCTCCCTGGGACGAACCCCGTCAGACGGGCTGCCTCGTCGCAAGCGGGGGCCGTCCACCGGCGATCAGTCCTGATGTGTCTGCCTGATCGCCACCGACGGTCCCCGCCGAAAGGGGTGTCGGGGCAGTCCACCTGGAGCCATGATCCGCTCGCCCTTGGCCGGGTGATCGATCTACTCTGGCCGTCATGGCCCATGGGAAGACCTCCTTCGTCTGCTTGCCGTGCCGCGCCTCGTACAAGCAGCCGTTTCCGGGCGTGGGCCTTGACGAGCGGCTCTGCCCGCGATGCGCTCAGCCGCTCGTCCATGTCGGCTCCGCCTTCGCGGCGCCGCGCCGCAGGGACACGGCGGCCTGGCGGACGCTCTCGGTGCTGCTGCACGCAGGTGTCCGCTTCCACAAGAGCTGCTGCGGAGGCCCCGGTTATCGGCCGCGCTCGCTCAGCGAGGTGCGCGCACGGATGACGTACGCCCGGAGGACCGGAGAGCCCTTCTCCAAGGCTCTGGTGCTTCGCGAACTGCCGTAGATTCGCCTGCCATGTCACACTTCGCTCCCCGCCGATCCTCCTAGGAGGCGTGGCCGTTCCCGCACGCGTGCAGCGGGGTGGAAACGGCGTCACCCACGTCGACAAGGAGCACTCGGCATGACCGTTCTCGTCACCGGAGCCACGGGCACCGTCGGCCGGCAGGTCGTCCACCATCTGTTGGAGCGCGGCGGCAAGGTGCGGGCGCTGACCCGGGACCCCGCCCGCGCCGCCCTGCCGTACGGCGTGGAGGTCGTGGCGGGTGATCTCACCGACGTCGCCGGCCTGGAGGCGGCCTTCGACGGCGTCACGGCCGTCCACCTGATCAACTTCGGCGTCGGCTGTCGGCCTCTCGCGAACGGACGCGACATCGTCGCGCTCGCCGAACGGGCCGGGGTCGGCAGGGCCACCGTCCTGGGCGGCTGGCAGGAGGGCACGCTGGAGCCTGCCGTGAGGGCGAGCGGCCTGGAGTGGACGTTCTTGCAGCCGACGCAGTTCATGGCCAACTTCGTCAATGACTGGGGCGAGTCACTGCGGACCACCGGCCGGGTGCGTGAGCCGTACGGCGATCGGCAGAGCCCGCCGGTCGACGAACACGACATCGGCGCCATCGCGGCGGCCGTGCTGACGCAGGGCGGTCACGGCGGCAGGTCCTATCACCTCACCGGCCCCGAGGTGCTGACCGCGCGGCGGATGGTCGCGATCCTCGCCGAGGCGACCGGCCGCGACCTGCGGTTCGAGGAGCTCACTCCCGACGAGGTGCGCCGCGAGTGGAGCACGCCCGACCGGCGTCCGCCGCTGGCGCTCTTCCGCGCGTTCGCGGAGATCGAGGGAGCCGACGAGGTGGACATGGTGGAAAGCCTGCTGCGGATCTACGGCACGCCGAACCCGTTCGCCACCAGACTCACCGGTGACGTGGAGCAGGTCGTCGGCCGGCCACCGCGTACGTTCGCCCAATGGGCCGCCGAGCACGCCCCTCACTTCGTGCCCGCCGACGCGCGCTGAGGCGGCGACCATGATCCTCATCACCGGAGCGACCGGCGCCGTCGGACGTCTCGTCATTCAGCAGCTCGTCGCACAAGGCGCCCGCGTGCGCACCGTGAGCCGCTCCCCGCGCGACGCGGCCCTGCCGTACGGCGTGGAGGTCGTCCAGGGCGATCCGGCCCGGCCCGGCACGATGGCCGGCCACTTCGCCGGCGTCGAGGCGGTCTTCCTGCACCCGCGCACCTTCGGCGACTCCGCCGAGCGGCTCCTCGCCCTGGCTGCCGAACGGGGCGTACGCAGGGTGGTGGCCCTGTCGGCGATGAACATCGACGACCCGTTCGACCTGCAGCCGTCGCGATGGCGGGGCGACCGCAACAAGGAGGCCGAGGAGGCGGCCGTCGCCAGCGGCCTGGCCTGGACCAGCCTGCGCGCGAGCAGCTTCGCCGGCAACACCCTGCAGGCGTGGGGCGCGCAGATCCGCGCCGGAGACGTCGTGCGCTACGTGCACGCGGGGTTCCGGGAGTCCCTGCTCGACGAGCGCGATCTGGCCGAGGTCGCGGCCCGCGCGCTGCTCACCGACGAACTGCTCTCCGACGAACTGGCGGGCCGCCGGCTGGAGCTCACCGGGCCCGAGTCACTGTCGCACGAGGAGACGGTGGCCGCCATCGCCGCCGCGCTCGGCAGGCCGCTGCGCTTCGAGGAGGTCCCGTCGCGGGCCGTCGCGGCGCACCTGATCGCCAACGGGCTGCCCGAGCCGTTCGTACGCACCCTGATGGCCCGGTATGACCACTACGCCGGCCACGAGCAGCATCCCGCGACGGCCGATGTCGAGAAGGTCCTCGGCCGTCCCGCACGGACGTACGCCGAGTGGGTGACCGACCACGTCGCCGCCTTCCGCAACGGCTGAGCCCGCGACGCCAAGGAGCCCATGATGCGTGAAAGTCCCCCGGCCGACGCGGCCGAGGTGTTCGCCGACCACCGCGAGCTGCTGTTCTCCATCGTCTACAACATGCTCGGCACGGTCGGCGACACCGACGACGTGCTCCAGGAGACGTGGCTCGCGTGGGCGGCGTGCGACGTGGCCGCCATCGGCAACCCCCGCGCCTACCTGGTGCGGGTCGCGGTCAACCAGGCCCTCGCCCATCAGAGCGCGTTGCGCAGGCGCAGGGAGACCTACCTGGGCCCGTGGCTGCCGGAACCGCTGGTCACGGGTCCCGACGCCGCCGAGCCCGCCGTACGCGCCGAGTCGGTGTCGATCGCGCTGCTGGTGATCCTGGAGACGCTCACGCCGCTGGAGCGCGCCGTGTTCGTCCTGCACGAGGTGTTCGCCTACCAGCACACCGAGATCGCCGACATGCTCGACCGCAGCCCGGCCGCGATCCGGCAGCTCGCCCATCGGGCCCGCGAACACGTGCAGGCGCGGCGTCCCCGCGCCCGGGTCGACCGGCGTACGCACCGGGAGGTGACCGAGCGCTTCATCGAGGCGGCGTTCGGCGGCGACCTGGCCGCGCTGATGGAGATGCTCGCGCCCGACGTCGTCCTGTGGCCCGACGGCGGGGGCAAGTCGACGGCGGGCGGGCCGCGTCCGATCCGCGGCCGCGACAAGGTCGCCCGCGTGGTCGTGGCCAACGCGCGCGGCGGCGTGGACGTCCGCTATCGCCAGGTCAACGGCGACCCCTCCGTGGTCATCTTCGAGGAGGACGCGCCCCTCGCGGTGATGGTGCTCGACCTCGACGCGGACGGGGAGCAGGTGCGCGCCATCTACGTGGTCAGCAACCCCGACAAGCTCGGCACCGCCTCCGGCGACACCCCGTGACACGGCAGACTGACACGGCAGACTGACACGGCAGAACGGGCCGGGCGCCCGGAGGACGCCCGGCCCGTCACCGGTTTATCCGATGCTCGACCAGGGACCGTTCGGGTCGCCCGGCTTCTGGTTGCGGGTCCACCACTTCGCCTGATAGACGACGCCCTGGTATTCCGCCCGGTCACCGGCGACGAAGATCCGCGACGGGGTCCAGACGGCGGTGCCGTCCGACGTGGACACGATCTCCTGCCACGGGCCGTACGGGTCGCCGGGGGCCTGGTTCTTCGTCCACCACGAGGCGCGCCAGACCGAGCCCTTGTACGACACCTGGTCACCGGTGTCGTACGTCGTGGTGGCGGCCCAGGCCGGCGGGTTGCCGATGACGAGGGAGACGGTCTGCTCGGTGGTCAGCCCGTTCGTGCCGACCGCGTCGATCTTGAGCTGATAGGTGCCGTTCGGATAGGCGGTGGTGTCGACGACGAGGTTGGGGTGGAGCCCGTCGTTGTGGCTGCCGGGCGCCTTGGTGTTGTCGGTCAGCCAGACACCGTCACGGTTGAGCTCGATGTAGGTGTACGAGATATCGGACGCGGCGCCGCCGAGGTCGACGGTGAAGGTCGCCGTGCCGGAGACGGTCGCGCCGTCGGCCACCGAGACACCCGTGATCGCCGGGTAGGGCGTGAGCGTCCAGAAGTGGTCGGGGACGGCGGCGTCACCGGTCGCGGGGGCCGGGCTGGCGACGAGGGTCGCGTTGCGCCCGTTGCCCGACGAGTCGGCGACGGCCGTTCCCGTGCTCTCGTCGAACGTGTAGCGCAGGACGTCGCCCGTGCCGGCCTGCCCGGTCGCCAGGGCGGACACCTCGGACGCGGTCAGCGCGCGGCTGTAGACGTTGAAGTCGTCCACCGCGGCGGCCAGGTAGGGGTCTCCCCCGTACTGTGAACGGCCGATCCAGTTCTGGGTGGTGTTGCCGAGGCTGGACGGGTGCAGGGTGATATTGGCGTTGGTGGCTACGGCCTTGTCGTTGACGTAGAGGGTGCCGGTGGTGCCGGACACGGTCACCGTCACCAGCGACCAGGTGTTGAGCGGCAGGGTCGTGGTGGAGCTGATGAGCTGCTCCCCGCCGGCGCCGCTGGTCGTGATGGCGAACCGGAGCCCGGAGCCGTTGGTGAGCGTCAGGAACATGTAGTTCGACGCGCCGGTGCCGAAGTCGAACACGCGCGACCACGTGGAGTTCTTCGTGGGGTTCACCCACGTCGAGACCGTGAAGTCGCCCGTGACGCCGCTCACCGCGCCGCGCGGCACGTTGACGTACTGGTTGGCGCCGGACAGCGCGACGGCCTTGCCGAGCTTGCCGGTCACCCGGGTGCCGCCGATGCCGGAGGAGGTGACGGTGGTGTCGCTCCACTGCACGACCTGCGCGCCCGGGTCCTTGCTCATGCCGTCGACGGCGAGCACCAGGCCCGTGTCGTAGTTCACGAGCTGGTTGTGGCCCTTCCCGTCGGGCACGACCTGCCAGAGCTGCGTGTTGGCACCGGTGTCGGTCTCCACTACGGCGGACGCGCCGTTGCCGGACGAGGCGTCCTTCACCCCGAGCACGAGGCCGCCGGCCGCGTTGACCACCTTGTGGAGGCCGGAGCCGGCGGAGACCAGCTTCCAGCGCTGCGTGGCGCCGCCCGCGACGGCGGCCTGGTTCACCAGGGTCCCGGCCGACGTGCCCGCGTCGTGGGTGTCGAGCGCGAGCCCGCTGTTGAGGTTGGTGATCCGATAGGTGCTCTCGAGGTCGGTCGCCTCACCGTCGCCGCTGATCACGAGGTGATAGGCGTCGGCGGAGCTCATCGCCACCGGCACCGTGATGGAGCCGTCGGTGACCTTGTAGACGGTGTCGGAGATGGTGATCGGGCCGGCGACGGGGTTGGTGCGCCCGTACGACGGGGTGTATTCGAGCTTGGCGTGGACGGTGTCGCCCGGGGTGTCGCCGAGGTCGAGCTTGTCCAGCCCGTCGACCTTGACGGCGGTGGCGCCGCTGCCGCCGCCGAAGACCACGCTGACCTGCTTCTTGTCGGCGGGCACGGCGGCGGCGCCGTCGAGGCCGGTCGTGGCGTTGGGCGGGGTGGTGGTGACCATGTCGCCGCTCATGTCGGCGTACCACTTGTAGAGCCAGTAGGCGCCGTTCGGCTTCCCGCCGGTGCCGGTCAGCAGGTCGCCGAGCGCGCCATAGCCGTTCCAGAACGCGAGCTCGGCGTCGTGGATGCCGTATCGCTCGAACTTGGCGATGTAGCCCACGAGCGCGCCGGGGATGCCGACCTCGGAGGGCGCGGCGTACTCCTCGATCGAGATCGGGCGGGGGCTGATGCCCAGGTCCTTCATGATGGCGTTGACCTTGGCGAGGTCGGTCACGATCTTGCCCGAGTTGATCAGCTCATGCCAGGAGATGATGTCGGGCACCGTGTCGGTCTCGACCGCGTTCCGGAGGAAGTTCTCCATGTCGTTGATGTTGTCGGAGAAGCTCGGGCCCTGGATCGGCGTGTCCGGGTCGAGCGAGCGCACCTGGCGGAAGGTCTTCGTCCAGAAGTCCTCGTAGGTGCCGTTGGACGCGAGCCAGGTGTTGTCCGACTCGTTCCACAGCTCCCACGCCGCCATGTTCGTCACTCCGGACGCCTGGACGGCCTTGACCTGCTGCTCCACGACGCCGGGCCAGGTGTCCCAGCTGAACCTGTACGGCCAGCCCGCGTAGTAGTCCGACAGGCGGTTGACGACCTTCGCGCCCGCTCTGGCCGCCTTGTCGGCGACCACCAGCACGTCGCCCTTGGCCTGCTGCTTGCCGCCCACGGCCATCTGCACGAACGTGTTCGGCTTGATGGCCTTGACCAGGTCGTCGGAGGGCGTCGCGTCGTCGGCGAGGCCGTACAGGGAGCCCGTCGCGACGTGCGTGACCGGGCGGAACGGCTGGTCTGCCTTCACCACGAGCGTGGCCGCGGGTGCAGGCGCGGCGGCCGGCGTGGGATCCGCGGATGCGGGCGTCGCGGAGAGGGCGGCTCCGGTGGCCGCGCTCGCCAGCGCGGCCACCACGGCTGCCGCGCGGCTCAGGAACCGGCCGCGGCCACGGGCTAACGGACTCCCCGGGGGAAATGCCGTTCGGGACATGGGTGCTACTCCTTTGTGTTGCGTGAACGCGGGGGCGTTCACCTTTCGCACGTCGTCTCACCAAGACGGTGTTAGCGCTAACATTTCGGCCGAGCCGTGGACGACGTCGTTCGTGCGGGTGCGGGACGCTTCCTCAGTCCTTGACGGCGCCGGCGGTGACCCCGGCGGCGACGTAACGCTGGGCGATGACGAGGAGCACGGTGGCCGGGATCGACGCGACGACCGCGGTCGCCATGATGGCGTTCCACTCCTGGTTGTTGTTGCCGATGTAGTGATAGATGCCGAGCGTGATCGGCTGGTGGCCGCCGCCCTGGTCGAGGGTGGAGGCGAAGACGAAGTCCGACCAGGCCCACAGGAACGCGAACAGCGACACCGTGATGACCGAGTTGCGGGAGACCGGCAGCACGACCGACCAGAACGTGCGCAGCGCGCCCGCGCCGTCCACCCGGGCCGCCTGCATCAGCTCCTCGGGAATGCCGGACATGAACGCCGTGAAGATCAGCACGGCGAACGGCACCGCGAGGGTGGAGTCGGCCACGATCAGCCCCGGCACGGTGTTCAACACCCCGGTGCTCAGGAAGATCGCGTAGAACCCCATCGCCATGATCACGCCGGGGATCATCTGAGCGATGAGCAGCACGAAGCTCAGCACGCCGCCGCCGCGCGGGCGCAGCTTGGCCAGCGAGTATGCCGCGGGCGCCGCGATCACCAGGGTCAGGGCCACGGTGCCCAGCCCGACGACGAGGCTGGTGGCGAGGTAGGGCCCCTGCTGCTCCAGCACCGCGCGGTAGCCGTCCAGCGTGCCGTGCACCGGGAACCAGTAGGGCGGCGACTTGCGCATGTCCTGGTCGCGGGTGAACGAGACGTTGATCATCCAGTAGACCGGGAACAGCATGAGCACGGTGAACACCACGCCCAGGCCGGTCCGCCACCAGGTGCGCCGGGTCGCCGTCATGCCGCCCCCTGCCTTCGCTGCGTACGGATGTAGACGAGGCCGAAGACCAGCGCGATCACGATCAGCAGGTTGCCGACCGCCGCGCCGGGTCCGAAGGACGGCAGCAGGTTGCCGAAGCCGAGCCGGTAGGACCAGGTGGCCAGCGTCGTGGACGCGTCGCTCGGGCCGCCCTTCGTCATGATCCAGATGATGTCGAACACCTTGAGCGTGTAGACCAGCCCGAGCAGCAGCGTGATCGCCGAGACCGGCCGCAGCAGCGGGAACGTCACCCGCCAGAACCGCTGCCAGCCGGTCGCCCCGTCCAGGGCCGCCGCCTCGTGGATGTGGGAGGGGATCGCCTGCAGCCCGCTGTAGAGCACCACCAGGTTGAACGGGATGCCGATCCAGATGTTGGCGATGGTCACCGACCACAGCGACCAGTCCGGCGAGGTCAGCCAGTTGACCGGGCCGACGCCGACCCAGCTCAGGGCCGCGTTGACCACGCCCGACTCGCTGTTGAGCATCCACGACCAGGTCGAGGACGACACGATCAGCGGCAGCAGCCACGGCACCAGGAACAACGCCCGCAGCGTGGCCGACAGCCGGAAGTTGCGGCTGAAGAACACCGCCAGCGCAAGCCCGATGGTGAACTGGAAGGCCAGCGACACCACGGTGAACACCACCGTGTGCCACAACGCCGGGCCGAAGGTGGCATCGGCGAACACCTTCGCGTAGTTGGCGAACCCCGTGAACGGCGCGTCCCCCTGCACGAACGAACGCACCGTGTAGTTACGCAGGCTCAGATCGACGTTGCGATACAGCGGATAGACGTAGAACGCGAGCAGGTAGACCACCACCGGCACGAGGAACGCCCATGCCGCCCACTGCCCTCTTGCCCGCTGCCCTCTTGCCCACTGCCCCGGACCGCCCCGGCGGGGTCTGCGGCGCGTGCTGCCTGCCCCCGGCGCCGGGGCCCGCTCCCGCCGGCCGTCCCCGGTCGGCGGGGCCGGCGTCTGTGTTGCGTGTTTCATGCTTTCCTTCGTCCGGACGACCAGAGGCGGGCCCGGAGCCCTACGCCCCGGGCCCGCGCGACGCTACTGGACGGCGCTCGCCGCCGTGGCCTGGGCCGCGGTCAGCGCCTCCTGCGGCGACTGCGACCCGCTCATCGCGGCCTGCATCGCCTTCCACATCGGCTCGGAGATCTTCGGATACTTCGTGCCGAGGTTGTCACTGGTGCGGCCCTTGGCCGCCTTGACCGCCTCCACCCACACCTTCAGCTCGGCGTTCTGCTCGACCTGCTTGGCCTGCACCGCTTCCGTCGGCGCGATGTACGACAGCGTGGTCGTGGTGGTCAGCGAGTTGTCCGTGCTGGTCAGACAGCTCACGAGCTTCTGCGAGGTGGCATAACGCGCGGTGTCCGACTGCACCGGGATGCTCACGAACTCACCACCGGTCGGAGCGGGCGCGGTGCCGCCGTCCTTGGCGGGGATGGGGATGATGCCGTAGTCGAAGCCGGTCTTCTTGGCGTTGGCGAGCTGCCAGGTGCCGTTCTCCCCGAAGGCGAAGTCACCGGTCGCGAACTCCTGCCAGCTCGTGGTCTGCGTGTTGTTGATGACCGAGGTGGGGGCGTAGCCCTTCTTCACCCAGTCGGCCCACAGCGACAGCGCGGAGACGCCCTCGGGCGAGTCCAGTTTCGTGAGGTTCGCGCCCGCGCCCCAGAACCAGGGCAGGAACTGGAAGCTGCCCTCCTCGGTGCCGATGCCCGCGAACGTGATGCCCTTCTTGCCCGCCGCCTTCACCTTCTCCAGCGCCGCCGTCAGCGACGCCCAGTCCTTCACCGCGGCGGCGTCCACCCCGGCCTTCTTGAGCACGTCCTTGTTGTAGTAGAGGGCGAGGGTGTTGGCCCCGATCGGGATGCCGTACGTCTTGCCTTCGAGCTGCCCGGCGGCGAGCAGGTTCGGCGAGGCGGCCGAGGTGTCGATCTTCGTCTCGTCGGTCGAGGTCAGCACGCCGGCCTCGGCCAGCGTCGAGACCACCGGGTTGTCCACGATCAGCACGTCCGGCGAGTTGCCCTGCTGGGCCGCCAGCAACGCCTTGTTCGTCAGGTCGGTGGTGTCGTAGCCGGTCCGCTTGATGGTCACCCCGGCCTGAGTCCCGCACTGCGTGAGCAGCTTCACCCAGTCGGAGGAGTCGTCGAACTGCGGGTAGGGGTCCCAGATCGTGTAGGTCCCGCCACCGGCGGCCTGGCTCGCACCCGCCGATGAGGCGCCGGCGCCGTCGTCCCCGGACGACCCGCACGCGGTCAGACCGCCCGCGACGGCGAGGACCACCAGGCCCAGACCGGCGGCGCGCCGGCCCTTGTCGAGGCTCTTCATATCGTTCTTCCTTTCGACGGCCGGCTTCCGGCCGCTGTCATCGAAAGCTCGGGTGGGGCTCAGGTGAGCTGGATGTAGTCCAGCTCGGCGTATCCGGTCCCGCCGTTGAAGTAGGGGGACCCCTTGGCCAGGCGGATCACGTTGTAGCCCGCCCGCAGGTTCACCGTGGTGCTCACCGTCGCGCCGAACTGGCCCCAGCCGGCCGTGGGCGGATAGCTGACCGTCGTCCAGGCGCCGCCGTTGTACGCCAGCCCCTGTGTCGCGGTCGCCCCGGTGCCGTTGGCGTAGCCGATGGTCATCGTGTACGCCCGGGCCGTGGGCACGTTCACCACGAAGTCGACGTAGCTGTCCGTGGTGTGGTCACCGTTGTTGTTGTCGATGCGCCCGACGTAGCCGCCCTCGGACGCGCTGGAGCTCGTCAGCCGCTGGGCGCGGAAGACCGAGGCGTTCTCCGCCTCGTAACGCTGCTGGTAGGACGGCACGCCGCTGACCGGCTGGACCACCAGGTTGTAGGCGCTGGTCGCCGACATGTTCGGCACCGAGACGCTGATCTCCCCGTTGCTCACGGTGTAGGCGCTGGTCGAGATGGTCGTGGGCGCGGTCACGGCGGTGAACCGGCCGCTCGCGGGGGTCGACTGCAGGGTCACCCGCACCGAGGAGCCCAGCGGGCCGATGCCGGTGACGCGTACCGTGTTGGTGCCCGACTCGTTGCCGAAGACCACGTTGACGATCTTGCGGGTGGAGTCGTAGGAGGCGAAGCCGTCCAGCCCGGTCTGGGTTGCCGGAGTGGTGGCGACCATGCGGCCGGCCATGTCGCCGTACCACTTGTACAGCCACCATGTGCCGGTGGGCTGGCTGTTGTTGACGACGAGCCCGTTCATGGTGCCGTATTCGTACCAGAACGCCCGGTGTGCCATCTCGACGCCGGCACGCTCGAACTTGGCGACGTAGCTGGCGACCCTGCCGGGCACGTCCACCTCGCTCGTCGCGGCGTACTCGTTGATCGCGATGCGGCGGGGGCTGATGCCGAGCGAGCTCTCCAGTGCGCGGTAGTCGGCGATGTGCGCGGCGATGGCGGTGGGGTCGCCCAGCTCGTGCCAGCAGATGACGTCGGGAAGTGTGCCCGCGGCCTTGGCGCTGCTCAGGAACGACGACAACCAGGAGCGGTTGTAGTAGGAGGTGCTCGGGCCGACGATCGGCGTCGTGGTGTCGAGCGCCCGCACCGCCCGGTAGGTGCGCGTCCAGCCGTCGTTGAACGACCCGGCCGCGGAGGTGTTCCAGGTCCAGTCGGGCTCGTTCCACAGCTCCCAGCCGATGACGTTGGTCACCGTGGTCGCGTTGCGGCGGGCCCCGACCATCGTGTTCACCTTGGCCAGCCAGTCGTTCCAGCTCACCCACCGATAGGGGAAGTCGGGGTAGATGTCCGGCATCCGGATGAACTCCCCCGCCCCGACGCGGGTGGCCTGCGGGGCCACGAGCAGCGAGTCGCCGCCGGGCGGCTGGCCGTTGGGCTTCTGCCCCACGCCCGGCGCGGGCTGCGTCAGCGAGTCGACCTTCAGCGGCAGCAGCGCGGAGTCGGCCGGCCTGCTGCTTTCCGCCAGGCCGTACAGGCCGCCGGACGCGACGTGGGTGACGGGCCGGAAGGGCTGGGCCACGTTCACCGTCAGGGTGGCGCCCGCCGCCTCGGCGGGCGCCGGCGGGACGAGCGCCCCGATAAGTGACGCCGTCAGTGACACGGACAGCGATGCGGCCAGCGCGGGCAGCGGGGTCGTGCGTCGGGGTCTGCGCATTACCTACCTCGCTCTTTCTGGGGCTCAGGTGGGGGGTGGAGAGGAGGTGAAGCCGGGGACCGCCCGCCCCGATTCCGGCGGCGCGCGCCGCGGGCGGTTCCCGTGTCGCCGCGGGCCGCATGGCGTGCGGCCCGCGAGGTCACGACGTGGCGACCGGGATCCAGACCCGCATCGGGCCCTCGCTCCGGTTGCCCCACAGGAAGTACGGCACCGCCGTGAGCGTGAGCGGCGTGCCCGGCCGCTCGCGCCTCCGCCCGGTGACGTACAGCGAGTCGCCCGCGTGGGCGACCTGCCCGCCGAGGTTGATCACGACCGGGATGTCCGGCAGGTCCTGCCGGTGAACCGCCGTGATCGGCGCGGCGGGGTCCAGCCGCACGTCTTCGAGGACCGTGCCCGGCGGCAGGTCGGCCTGCTCCAGGCAGTACACGAGCGGGCCTCGTGCCAGGGCGACGCAGCCCCGCACCGCGTCCACGCGCGGATGCGCGGTCACATGCCGTACGGGCATGTCGAGGTCGAGGACGACCGTCGTGCCGGGTGCCCAGACCCGGGTGAGCCGGATGTAGCCGTCCCGCGCGGGGGCCATCACCGGGCCGCCGTCGATCCTGACCGTGTACGCGTCGCACCAGGCCGGCACGCGCAGCGAGAGCGTCCA
This sequence comes from Microbispora hainanensis, assembly GCF_036186745.1. NCBI lineage: Bacteria > Bacillati > Actinomycetota > Actinomycetes > Streptosporangiales > Streptosporangiaceae > Microbispora > Microbispora hainanensis. The sequence continues at coordinate 1,619,423 of NZ_CP108086.1, forward strand.
GGGGACGGCGGTCTCGCCGCTCACGGTCAGCTCGATCCGGCCCTCCCAGGGATATTCGGTGCGTACGTCCACGCTGACGGCGGCGCCCGCGACCACGGCGTCCACGCTGCCCGAGGCGTACAGGTGGATCTGCAGGCCGTCGTCGTGGGCGGTGGCCAGATAGCCGTGCAGTGAGGCCATCAGCCGGGCGATGTTGGGCGGGCAGCAGGCGCACGAATACCAGGGCAGCCGGCGCGCCGCCGCCTCCTCGCCCGAGCTCGTGTGTCCCGTGCGCAGTTGGAGGGGGTTGGAGTAGAAGAAGTGCCTGCCGTCGGACGACACGGCGGGGGCGACCGCGTTGTAGAGCGCCCGCTCCATCTCGTCGGCGTAGCGGGCCCGGCCGGTGGCCAGCAGCAGCCGCCAGTTCAGGTGGACGCTCGCGATCGCCGCGCAGGTCTCGGCGTAGGCCCGGTCGGCCGGCAGCTCGTACGGGTCGCCGTACGCCTCATCGCGATGGCGCGAGCCGTGCGCGCCGGTGACGTAGGCGCGCCGGTGGACGGCGTCCTCCCACAGCCGCTCGGCCGCGTCCAGCAGCATGTGGTCGCCCGTCTCCACGCCCACGTCGACCATCCCGGCCAGCAGGTAGAGCTGGCGTACGGCGTGGCCGGTGACCTCGCGGGCCTCCCGTACGGGCACGTGGTCCTGGTAGTAGGCGGGCCCGAACCGCCCGTGCCCGAGCAGCCCGCGTCCGCGCAGGTCGAGGAACCGGCGCGCGAGGTCGAGATAGGGCCGGTGACCGGTCAGCCGATAGAGCTCGGCGAGCGCCGTCTCGACCTCCGGATGCCCGCAGACCTCCTCTACGCCGTCCGGGCCGAACCGCTCGACCAGCAGGTCGGCGAACCGCCGGGCCACGGTCACCAGCTCGGGGCTCACGCCGGTGCGGGCCGCGGCCACCGCCGCCTGGAAGAGATGGCCGGCGCAGTAGAGCTCGTGGCTCCAGTCGGGCTTGCGCCACCGCTCGTCCGGCGCGACGACGGTGAAGTAGGAGTTGAGGTAGCCGTCCGCCTGCTGGGCGCGGGCGAGCAACGCGACCGTGTCCTCCACGAACGACCGCAGCGCCTCGTCGCCAGGTGAGGTGCCCAGCTCCCAGGCCGCGGCCTCCAGCGTCTTGTGGACGTCTGAGTCGGCGAACCACATGCCGGCGAACGCCGTGTCCTGCTCGCCCGCGGCGGCGCGGAGGTTGCCGATGTTCCCGGCGCGGTGCAGGTTGTCCACGCAGTGCGGCAGCGTGTCCTCGGCGTTGCGCCGCTGCCACTGCCCCAGCAGACCTCCCGGATCGAGACGGGCCTGGTCCGGGCCCAGCGGCCACAGCGCGGCGACCGCCCCGGGCCCCGGGGACACCGGCCCCGCAGGATCACGGAGGCCGGCCGGGGAGGTCACCGGGGAGGTCTCTGAGAACTTCTGCTCAGTCATGCCTGATCTTTCGTGGAGCCATGTGGTCGTGCAGACACGGACGGCCGGCCGAGGCGAGCCACCCTGCTGCCTGGCGAAGCGAGAAGCCGTGCGGCGAGTCGCTTGCGCGATAGGAAACTAGGAAAAGGATTGCCGTCACGGTATCCAACCGGCTTCCAGACCGTCAATAGCCTGTTTCCGCGGTGTTACAGGGGCTTCGTCGTCGCACGTACGGCCTATAGAGTGGGGATCAGGCAACCCTCAGGGAAAGTGGAGGAAACGTGGGAAAGCTGGAGCGTCATGCCACGATCGCCGACGTCGCGGCGCTGGCCGGGGTGTCGGTGGGCACGGCCTCCAAGGCGCTCAACGGACGCGGATCGCTGCGGGAGGAGACCCGCATGCGCGTCCGGGAGGCGGCCCGGCAGCTCAACTTCGAGGCCAACGCGGGCGCCCGCAGCCTGCACTCGGGCCGCACCTACACGGTCGGCATGATCACCACCGACACGATCGGGCGGTTCAGCATCCCCGTGCTGATGGGCGCGGAGGACGCGCTGGGCGCCGGGGAGATGTCGGTCTTCCTCTGCGACGGGCGCGACGATCCCATCCGTGAGCAGTACTACGTCAAGACCCTCCTCAGCCGACGGGTCGACGGCATGATCGTCACCGGCCGGCGCACCGAGGCGCGGGCGCCCATCGGCGCCAACCTGCCCGTGCCCGTGGTCTACGCCTTCATCAGCTCCGCCGACCCCGGCGACTGCTCGGTGGTCCCCGACGAGGCGGGCGGCGCCCGTAAGGCGGTCGAGCACCTCCTGGCCGTCGGGCGCACCCGGATCGCCCACGTCACCGGGCCCGAGCACCACAACTCCGCCCGGGTGCGCGCGGCGGCCGCCGCCGAGCGCCTGGCCGAGGACGGGCTGTCCCTGGTCGCGCCGCCACTGTTCGGCGGATGGAGCGAGGTGTGGGGCCGTCAGGCCGTCGGCATCCTCCTCGCCGGCCGGTCCGAGTTCGACGCCGTCTTCTGCGGCAGCGACCAGATCGCCCGGGGCGTCTGCGACGCGCTGCGGGCCGCAGGACGCCGGGTGCCCCAGGACGTCGCCCTCATCGGCTTCGACAACTGGGACGTCATGACCGAAGCCTGCCAGCCACCGCTGACCAGCATCGATCTCGACCTCGAAGGGCTCGGCCGGTCGGCGGCGGAGATGCTCCTGGCCGCCATCAACGGCTCCCCCTCCCCCGGCCGGCACGCCCACCCCTGCCGGCTCGTGGTGCGGGAGTCCACCACCATGCCGCTCCCGTGACCCGTCCGGCCGCTCCGCCGTACGACGAGGTCAGCGGTGGAGCGCGTCCGGGGCGTCCTGCTCGACGAGGAAGCCTCCGGACTGGTGGTGCCAGAGCCGGGCGTAGGGGCCGTCGGCCTGGAGCAGCTCATGGTGGCTGCCCTGCTCCACGATCCGTCCCCGGTTGAGCACGACGAGCCGGTCCATGCGGACGACGGTGCTCAGGCGGTGCGCGACCACGAGCGCCGTACGGTCCTCCATCAACCGCCACAGGGCTTCCTGCACGAGGATCTCGCTCTCGGAGTCGAGCGCACTGGTCGCCTCGTCGAGCAGCAGGATCGGGGCGTCGCGCAGGATGGCGCGGGCGAGCGCGATGCGTTGCCGCTGGCCGCCGGAGAGCTTGACGCCGCGCTCGCCGACCAGGGTGTCGAACCCGTCCGGCAGCGACTCGACGAACTCCGTGACGTGTGCCGCCTCGGCGGCCTGGAGGATCTCGGCCTCGGTGGCGCCCGGCCGGGCGAACGCGATGTTGTCGCGCACGGACCGGTGGAACATGGCGGGCTCCTGCGGCACGTACGCGATCAGGCTGCGCAGATCGGCCTGACGCAGCCGGGTGATGTCCTGGCCGCCGATCAGGATCCTGCCTCCGTCGATGTCCATGAGCCGCAGCAACAGCCGCGTCAGCGTGCTCTTGCCGCCGCCCGACTGGCCCACCAGCCCGATCCTGGCGCCGCTGGGGATGTCGAGGTCCAGGCCGTCGAACAGGTGCGCGCCGCCGCCGTACGCGAACCTCACCCGCTCGAAGCGGACGCTCGCGTCGGCGGGGCGCAGCGGCTGCGGATCGGCCGGATCCACCACGGTCGGCGGCACGAGAAGCAGCTCGGTGAACTGTGCCGCCTCGGTGAGCACGCTCTCGACACGCCGGTAGATCTGGTTGAACTCGAACATGATGCCGATCGTGTTCGTGTAGTAGGTGAACGTCACCACGATGGCCTCCACGCCGAGGCCGCCGCGCAGCGCCACGGCGAGGAGCAGGCCCACGGTGCTGGTGAGCACCGACAGCGGGGCGACGACGGTGTCCACCCGGAGGTTGCCGTAGTCCCAGGACCGCAGGGACAGCTTGCGCTGCTCGGCGATCCTCGTCCGATATTCGGCGGCTTCACGCTCCTCCGCGGCGAACGCGCGGACCGTGTCCATGTTGGCCAGCACGTCGGCGACGTGCCCCGACACCCGCACCTTGGCGGCCTCGCGCTTCTCGACCAGCGCCTGACGACGGCGGATGAGCGGGACGACGAGGAACCCGGTGACGATGACGAGGCCCACCAGAACGATGACCAGCAGCGGGTGATATCGCCACAGCACCACCGAGGCGAAAACCAGGGGCACCAGCTTGGCGACGACCGAGAAGGTGAGCGTGTCGACGAACTCCTCGTACCTGGAGGAGAACCCGATGACCCGCTTGGTCAGCGAGCCGGCGAAGTTGTCGTGGAAGAACGCGGCGTCCTTGGCCAGCAGCTCGTCCATGCCCACCACGCCGAGCCGCTCGATGCCCCGGGCGTCGGTGCGGTTGAGGAAGTGCAGCCCGACCCGCCACAGTGCCTCGCCCGCCAGCAGCATCGCGCCGAAGCCCAGCACATACGGCAGCAGCGCGCCGACGGTGCCGTCCCCGCCGCCGGCCAGATGCCCCACGAGCCCGGCCACCGCCAGCGGCGCCAGGTAGAACAGGCAGATGTTCCCGATAGCCGGCAACGTCAGTGCGGGCGCCGCGACCCGCCATTGGCGCCGCAGCTCGCCGAAGTAGTAGTGCAGCACCAGCAGAACCGCCGATTTGCGCGTAGATGGGCCGCTATCTCCGTCCTCGATCGACCCCAGCGCCGTCATGAGCCCTCCCCCGAACGCCGAACCCGCCGTGGTCATGGTCTCTCAGCGTGTGACGGGAGAGCGAACGATTTTCTGCGCCCCGGGCGTCGTCCGCGCGCCCGAGCGGGCGTCGTTCCCGCGTGTATGCGGGCGTCGTTCCCCCGTGTATGCGGGCGTCGTTCCCGCGTGTATGCGAGCGCTGTTTCCGCGTCCTGGCGGGCGTCGTTCCTGCGCACGTACGGGGAACGGAAGCGATAGGGCCGGGCGGCATCGTCCCACGTCACACGGCAGGCCCACGCCGCCCGTGTCCGTCCCGACGGCACCAGGAAGAGAGGACGCGCCGATGGCCAAGGAGATCTTCGTGGCGTTCGGGATCGACGTCGACGCGGTCGGCGGCCGGCTCGGCTCCTACGGCGGTGCGGACTCCCCGTGCGACATCTCGCGTGGCCTGTTCGCGGGCGAGGTGGGCGTGCCGCGGCTCAACGCCCTGCCGGCGAAGTACGGCCTGCCGGCGACCTGGTTCTGGCCCGGCCACTCCGTCGAGACCTTTCCGAGCAGTTCGAGCAGGTCGTGGCGGCCGGACACGAGATCGGCGTACACGGCTACAGCCACGAGAACCCGATCGCGATGAGCCGCGAGCAGGAGTCGGCCGTGCTCGACCACTGCATCGACCTCATCGAGACGCGCACCGGCCGGCGCCCCACCCGGTACGTCGCGCCGTGGTGGGAGTTCTCCCCGGTCACCAACGAGCTGCTGCTCGACCGCGGCATCAAGTGCGACCACTCGCTGATGCACCGCGACTTCGAGCCCTACTACGTACGCGTCGGCGACACCTGGTCGAAGATCGACTATGACGGGGACGCCCGCGAGTGGATGAAGCCGCTCGTACGCGGGGAGGAGACCGATCTCGTCGAGATCCCCGGCAACTGGTATCTCGACGACCTGCCGCCCACATGATGTTCGTCAAGACCAGCCCGAACAGCCACGGCTTCGTCAACCCGCGGCACGTCGAGGAGATGTGGCTCGACCAGTTCGAATGGGTCCACCGCGAGTCGGACTACGCCGTCTTCACCATGACGATCCACCCGGACGTCTCGGGCCGCCCGCAGGTCCTGCTCATGCTGGAGCGCCTCATCGAGCACATCGGCAAGCACCAGGGCGTCCGGTGGTCCACGTTCGACGCCATCGCGGACGACTTCACGGCCCGCCACCCCCGATCATGACCCGTACGCCGCCGAGCCCCGCAGCCGCGCGGCCCTGCACTGTGCGTCGTCCGCTGCCTGCTCTCGCCTCACGCCCGCAGCCGCTGGGCCTGTCCGCGCGCCGCCCGGGCCTGCCCTGCGCATCGCCCACCCCCGCGCCTTCGGCCTTACTCGTGTAGTCGTCGGGCTCGTCCGAGGCGGTGGTAGGTGAAGGCCCAGCGGTCTTCGCCTACTTGGCGGCGGGTGTAGCGGTCGGGGTGCTGGTAGCGGTCGCGGTTGTGGAACTGGCAGGCCGGACCGAGGAGTTTCAGGTCCGTGAGGCCGCCGGTGCTCCAGTTGTCGGCGTGGTCGATCTGGCACATGGTCGCCGGGAGCGGGCAGCCGTCGACCCAGCACGTGGCATACCGGGCGAAGATGGCCCGCCGCTGGGCAGGAGTCGCCAGGCGGACCTTGCGGCCCATGTCGAGCACCTGCCCGTCGGCGTTCATGACGATCCGCACCAGAGTCGAGGTGCGGGCGAGCCGGTGCACGCTGGAGACGGGCAGCACCTGCCCGGTCGCCAGCAACACCCCCGGCGCTGTCCCCGGTGCCATCCCCAACGACGCCCCCAGCAACGTGCCTGCCGACGCTCCCAACGCCGACCCCAAGAACGCCCCAGGCATCGCGCCCGCCGACGCACCCGGAGATCCCGGGGACCCACCTTGCGCCGCTCCCCGTGCCGCTCCTTGTGACGCCTCTAGCGCCGTCCCCGGCGTCGCTCGCCCGGCTCCCGCTGCTGTTCCCGGAGTTCCCGCTGCCTGCGTCGCGCACGAGCACCGCGCCTCGCCACTGCACCGCCACGCGCCCTGGCTGCCGCACCGGCACGTGCTGTGGCCATGCCGGCAGTCCCCCGCAGTCCGAGGCCCAGCGTGGGTGTGATGAGCGGAGACATCCTCGGGAGGAGGATCCGTCCACGCCGAACTCGAAGGCGCCACCTCCGAAGGCGCTGCCTCCGAAGGCGCTGCCTCCGAGGGCGCTGCCTGCGATGGCGGCGCATCCGAAGCCGTCGCACCCGAAGGCACTGCGTCCGAAGGGGCTGTGTCCGAAGGGGCAGCGTGCGAAGGGGCTGTGTGCCAATGCCCGCCACCGTGAGCAGGCCATGCTGACGCACCCCGCCGGGCGTGGGTTGCTCCGGACCGGGCCGCGCCGCGAACGCAGCCATCGCCCTCTGCAGGCGCGGTCGTGTCGCACTCGGCAGAGCGGGTGCTCGCGGTGTCGTCGTCCTCGGCGGAGTCGGCGTTCGCGGTGTGGTCGCCCTCGGCAGCGGCGGTGTTCGCGGTGCTGCGCGGCTCGCACTCCCCAGGCCGCCGCTCACCGGCCCCGCACTCACCGGCTCCCCAGCCACGAGGCTCTTCATCGCGAAGTCCGGTCGCGACGTCGCCGGAGCCAGCGGCAGGGTCGGTGGCGGGGACAGCCTCAGCAGTGTCGAGCTCGTCCGGGGTCTCGGGGCCGTCGGTGCCGCCCGCAGCACCCGGATCGCCCATCACGTCGGAGACGGCGTCGTCGGCCTGGCTGGGGTCGTCGGCGCTTCCGGTGGCGTCGGGGGCGTAGGCGTTGGTGTCGTCGGCGCTCTCCGCACCGGCATCTGTCCCGGCCTCGCCAGGAGCACGGTCGCCCGTGTCGTCCCGGCCTTCCTCGAAGCCCCCGGCATCCCGCGCGTTTTCGACGTGGTCGGCGGGGTCGTCGGCGCTCTCCGCACCGGCATCTGCCCCGGCCTCGCCAGGAGCAGAGTCGCCCGTGTCGTCCCGGCCTTCCTCGAAGCCCCCGGCATCCCGCGCGTCTTCGACATGGTCGGCGGGGTCGTCGGCGCTCTCCGCACCGGCATCTGCCCCGGCCTCGCCAGGAGCAGAGTCGCCCGTGTCGTCCCGGCCTTCCTCGAAGCCCCCGGCATCCCGCGCGTCTCCGGCGTGGTCGGCGGGGTCGTCGGCGCTCTCCGCACCGGCATCTGCCCCGGCCTCGCCAGGAGCAGAGTCGCCCGTGTCGTCCCGGCCTTCCTCGAAGCCCCCGGCATCCCGCGCGTCTTCGACATGGTCGGTGGTGTCGTCGGCTTGGCTCGGCTCGTCAGTGCTTCCGGCAGGGTCGGGGACGTAGTCGCTGGGGGCGCTGTCGCCGAGGTCTGCGAAGTGGTCGCTGACCTCGTCGTCGGCGGCAGGGTCGGCGGTGTCTTGGGTGGCCGGGTCGGTCTCTTCGGTGGCCGGGGCAGCGGGGTCTTCGGTGGCCGGGTCGGCGGGGTATGGGTTGTCGGCGGTGGGGTCGGTGGTTTCGGGGTCGGTGGGGAGGGATTCGGCGCTGACCACGACGAGGAGCTCGGCGGCGATCTTCTGCTCCAGCAGGGCGATCAAGGCGTCCGCCTGGCGCACCGTCAGCGGGCGGTCATCCCCCTGTGCCCTCAGCTTGGCGTACGCCTGCAACAACGCCATCAACCGGGCGCCGGCCTCACGCGGCAGGTAGAACTCCCCTTCCACGCCGCCGCCCTTGCCCGGGCGGACCCGCAGGAACCGCCTCCCGTAATCGGCCCGCTCATCCCGCTCTTCCCCATCGGGGTCCAGCACCGCCCGCAGATGGCGGCCGGCCTTGGCGACCTCCGCCGCCCCCGCTTTGCCGGCCAGGTCCACCAGGATCGGCTCCGCCAGGCCGGCCTGCTCATCCGATAGCCCGACGACGGCGGCGCAGATGGCTTCCACCACCCCGGCCGCCAGCTCCCCTGTGGCGAACTTCTCCCGCACGACGGGGAGGCGGGGCAGTTCCGCGCCGAGGGTGAGCAGGCGACCAGCTCCGCCCACGGTCATCCCGGCGGCGGTGCGTAGCCAGCAGCGGGTGGAGGCATGGCCGTGCTGCTTGGCCTGACCTGCTCGGTGGACCCGGCCGACGCGGTCGGCCAGGGCGCTGGTGATCCGGTCGCGGGCGAACAGCAACTCCTCCGCCTCGGCCAGGCACACATCCACGTCATCGGGAAGCGGCGTCAGCGCCAGCTCTTGGGCCACCTCACGAACCGACCCCACCACCACCCACGACGACCGCACACGGCGCTGGCCCCGACCATGACCGCCCACACCCTCGGAAGCACCCGCACCCGAGCCGGCCGCGCCAGGGTCATTCGCGCCAGTGCCGTTCGCGCCAGTGCCGTTTGTGCCAGCAGCGTCCGCGCCATCGGCAGCACCACGCGCGGCACCAAAGCCAGCGCCAGCAGCGCCAGCAGCGTCCGGGCCACTGGTATCTGCACCGTCGGCAGCTCCACGCTCGGCATCTGCGCTAGTGCCGTTCGTGCCACCGACATTCGCACCGGCGAATGCCGCACTGTCGGCAGCTCCGCACGCGGCACCAGAGCCAGCGCCATACGCGCCAGCGGCAGCCGCACCAGCACAAGCCCCACGGGCGGCACCAGCGTCACATCCCGCGCTGTCGGCGGTCCAACACGCGGCGTTCGCGTCAGCGCCGTCCGTGCCAGCACCGCTCATGCCGTCGGCATTCGTACCGGTGGCAGCCCCACTCGTGGCATCCGCGCCGTCGTTGGTTGCGCTGCCGGTATCGATGCCTGGAACGTCCGCGCCCGGGGCGTCCGTGCTTGCGGCAACGGGTGCGTCGGCGCGCTGTCGGGGCTCGAAGTTGATGATCGGGAAGGGCTCCTGGGCGGATGAGCCATCAGAGGACCACAGCGGCGAATTGGCGATCAGACGGTCCCACCAGCCGTCGTCGGGGCCATTCGAATGACGAAGGCGCTCAGGATCGATGTCGAACAGATCCATCACACCTCCATCAAGCGATTCGAAAATTTGTATTAATTCTCTCCTCCCTCCGGAGCTTGTGCAAGATCAACTAAGAATCTCTTGGGATCACAGATTGAGGGAATCGCCCAGGTCACGGGATAGTTCGCCGCCGCGCAAGCCCTGCCAGGAGCCGTTGCCGGTCACGCCATGGCAGGAACTGTGGCTCGACAAACCCTGCCAGGGGCAGACAAGGCGTCGCCCAGAGGGCGCGGAGGCACTACCCGGCAAGCGCCGAAAACCCGAGAAACGACGAGACTCGGGGCATGACCGGCATTCCTGGCCACCTCAGCGCAGGGCGTCCCGTTCCTCGGGTTGAGGACGAGACGGAGCGACGCGTCGTGATGATGTGCGGCATCGCCGGTTCGGGCAAGACGACGTACGCGCAGGAGCTGGAGCGACGCGGCTACGTCCGGCTGTCCATCGACGAGGCCGTCTGGGCACGGCTCGGGCGCGACGGCGGCGAGCTCGACCCGGAGGAGTACGCGGACCATCAGGCCCGTGCCGAGGATGACTTGTGGCAGGAGCTTGTGCGCCTGATGCGGGCAGGCCGGAGCGTGGTCCTCGACTACAGCTTCTGGAGGCGCGCGACGCGCGACCGGTACAAGGCACTGATCGAGAGTCACGGGTATCGGTGGGAGCTCCTCTACCTGAAGGCTCGCCCGGAGACCCTGCGCCGGCGGCTCGCGGCGCGCAACGCCCTGAGTGGCCCGAACAGTGTCACGGTGTCCGACGAGCTTCTCCGGTCATACGTGGCGGGCTTCGAGGAGCCCGTGGGCGAAGGAGAGCGGGTCATCCCGCAGGAATGAGCCGCCGGTCGCACAGGATGTCGGCGGAGCCATGGAGCCGACGTTCCGGGGGCCGACTCGGGAATGAGCCGCCGGTCGCGCGGAGGATGTCGGCGGAGCCATGGAACCGGCATTCCAGGCCGACTCGGCCGCAGCGACGCCGAGGACGCCCACGTACGGCAGGGCGAGCGCTCGCGCCAGGGGACGGAGCTGTGCGACCTGCTGATGGTGCGGTGGGCCGATCAGCGGTGATCAGCGGCCCGATCGGCGGGCGGTCAGTGGGTGATCAGGGCAGTTCGGCGAGGTGGGCGCCGTTGGCCGCGGCGATCACCCGGGTCAGCGCCTGGTGCAGGCTCTGCAGCTCGGTCAGCTCCATCCCCAGCCGCTCGACGATCGCCACCGGGACCTTCTCGGCCTGCCGGCGCAGCGCGCGTCCCTCGTCGGTCAGCACGATCGCCAGGGAACGCTCGTCGTCACTGGCACGGCGGCGCTCGACGTAGCCTGCCGCCTCAAGGCGCTTGAGCAGCGGCGACAGCGTGGCCGGCTCCAGGGCCAGCATCCGGCTGAGGTCCTTCACCGACAACGGCGCGTGCTGCCAGAGGGCCAGCATCACCAGATATTGCGGGTGGGTCAGGCCCATCGGTTCGAGCAGGGGCCGATAGAGACCGATGACCGACCGCGAGGCGACCGCCAGGGCGAAGCAGACCTGGTTCTCCAGGGCCAACGGGTCGACGATGTCGCCAATGTCACTCATGTGCACCTCCATGGCCATGCTAGGCGATTAGTACACTAACTGTTAGTGCACTAAGCAGCGCCGAGAACACAGGAAGTGTCATGGCCCGTAGGAAGAGTCTGGAAGAGCGCATCGCCGACCGCGTCGCCAAGCGGCCGCCCATGAAGGACAGCAAGCACTTCGAGCACGGCCCCGCCAAGTGGATATTCGCCAGCGTCCTGGTGCTCGCGGTGCTCATCCATTTCGTCATCGTCGGCGTCGTCATGCTCCTCGGACACTGATCCTCGGACACTGATCCTCGGACACTGATCCTCGGGTAGTGATCTTCGGGCGCTGATGACACTGGCGGAGACCGAGCCCCGGCCCGTACACACAGGAGGGCCCGCGGCGTGGTCGCAGCGGGCCCTGATCGTCAGCGTCCGGCCGAGTGTCCTGCCGTACGTCGGATCACCCGTGGATCACGGGCTGGTGCAGGTGGCCGTCGGGGTCGCCGCGGTCCCGCTGCCGAGGAAGCCGAAGGTCGTACTCCCGTTGGCCGCGACCGAGCCGTTCCACGACTCGTTGCGCACCGCCACGGTCGAGCCGGAGCCCGAGCGTACGCCTCCCCAGATCTGGGTGATGGTCTGCCCGCCGGGCCAGGTCCAGTTCACGGTCCAGCCGTTGATCGGGGAGTTCCCCGCGCGCACCGTGACCTCGCCCTGCCAGCCGCCGGACCAGGAGTTGACCACCTGGATCGTCGCCGAGCACGCGCCGCTCACTCCGCCGGACGGCGAGGGGCTCGGGCTGGGAGACGGGCTCGGGCTGGTGTTCCCGCTGGGGGACGGGCTGGGGCTGGGCGAGCGGGTCGGGCTGGGACTCGGAGACGGGGACGGGGACGGACTCGGGGACGGGCTCGGGGACGGACTCGGGGACGGGTTGGAATCCGACAGGGTCGGGGTCGTCCAGTCCTTCCACTGCGAGAGGTTGCCGGACTTCCTGGAGGAGATCCGGAACACGCCGGGGGCGTTGCCCGTCTTCAGCAGGAACTTCTGGATGTTCTGCTGCAGCGGGGTGCGCCACTCGGACCGGCTGGCGCAGTGCGTGCCGTCCTGGACGTCCGACCAGTAGCTGATGTTGTCACCCGCGCCGAGCGCCTTGTAGATCTCGGCTCCGGCCAGCGCGGCCACGCTGCCCGACTGGGCGCCCAGCCAGTCGACGTGCGGGTTCTCCATGATGAACAGACCACGCGGAGCGATCATGCCCACCATCTCGTGCGTGTCGACCGGGAGCCCGTTCGGGTTGCCGGTGAAGGAGCCGAACGCGTCACCCAGCCACGGCTGCTCGGAGTAGGCGCTGCTCAGCGGCTGCGCACCGCTCTCCTGGGCGATGCCGCGCAGGATGGGAACACCGGCGCTGCCCGACTCGATCGGCATCGTCAGGGCGATGCGCTGGTCGAACACGCCGGCCACGAAGGCGCCCTTGCCGTAGCGCGAGCAGCCGGTGACGCCGGTCGCGTCCGCCTTGAGGATGCTCCCGCCCGACTGCTCGATGACGTCGATGATGCGGCTGACGCCCCACGCCCAGGCGGCGAGCAGGCCGGTGCTGCTGGAGGAGCCGTAGATGCTGTAGAAGGCGCCCTGCTTGTTGTTGCGCGGAGTGCCTTCCCTGCCGACCGAGAACGGGTCGTAGCTGATCACCGCGGCACCGCTCGCCTTGATGGTGGCGGTGTCCGCGCCGAAGCCGCCGTACACGATGACGGCCGGGAACGGCCCGTTGCCGCTCGGCGCGTCCACCGACGCGGAGAAGCTGGAGCTCCTGCCGTTGGCGGACACGTTCACGGTGATGCTGGTCCGCGAAACCGTGCCCGTGACGCCGGCCGGCTTGCCGGGCTTCTCACCGTAGATGTAGCGCTCGGCCTGCTTCTTGATCTCCTCGCGGCGGCATCGCCAGTCCGACTTGGACGTGATGCGCTGCCCGTTGATCTTCTTGAAGGGATCGGGAAGCCTGGAGTTGGACACCGGCTGTCCCAGGTCGGGCACCGGGCAGTCGGCACCCTCGTCCTCGACGCCGGCGGCGGCATTGGCCGCCTGCGCCGACCAGGGCGCGAGCGCGCCTGCACCGGCGTCGCCACCGGGGATCTCGACCACCGCGAGACCCAGCGAAAGCGCGGCGACGGCGGCCACGACGAGCCCGCGACGCACGCCCGTGCCGCCGGAAAACAGGCCGCGACCCACGCCGCCGGAAAACAGGCCGCGGCGCACGCCGCTCGAAAAGATGTCGCCGATCATCGGCAGCCCCCGCGGGAGGGCCGGCCGGCATCGATGGGGACTGCGGCAGCCTGTGCCACTGCTGCTGCCGAGACCTTGAGGCGTTTCACGACAGTGCGTCCTTCCTTCTGAGGATCCCGGACCTGTCACCGGCCCGGCAAGGACCGCTGACACGAGCGTGAGCTGAATTTTTTCGAAGAAACACCGAAATGTTGCAGCGCTGCAAGGCCCAAATCGGATGGGGCGACAGCCACTTCGTGGCGGATAAGAACGGTGCCGTTCGCGGCATGATTACCGTTACTCTCGGGAGGACTTTTCCGAAATAGACACGAAAGTTTCATCACTCCGGGCCCGGAAAGCAACTGCCGACGCCGGGAATCGCCGCATGCGGCGCCGAGGCGCGGGACGCCCTCGCTCTCCGCCCCGCTCCCCCTGTGCGTCGGCCGGCAGTCCGGCCCGCAGGTGGTGGGCCGCCGGACGACCGGACGACGTCCGGACGGCCTGACGACGCCGACACCCCGCCCTTCGACCGGCCGCCGTCTCGCCGGCAGCCCGCGCGGCCGGCCTCTCGTCCGATGGCATAGCCTGTGAGCAGGCAAAACGACGACCAGAGGAGAGCCATGGGTTCGCTGAGCCCTGTTCACTGGATGATCGTGTTGGTGGTGCTCGTGCTGCTCTTCGGTGCGAAGAAGCTGCCGGACACCGCCAAGGCCCTCGGGCAGTCGCTGCGGATCTTCAAGAACGAGACCAGCAGGCTCGGCGACGAGGCCGACACCGCCGTCACCCAGGCCCGTACGGCACCCGCCGTCCCGGACGCCGAAGCGCGGCTGCGCGCGCTCGAAGAGGAGAACGCCCGGCTCAGGGCCGCCGCGGAAGCCGCGCGGCCGGACGAGCCCGAGGCCCGCTGAGGCGTCGCCCGCACTCCACACCCGCCAGACGGCCGACGGGCGACCGATGAACGGCCGTCGCGAGGCCTGCGCATGGGCGTGTACGGAAATCCGGCCGATCGGACGAACCTTTCCGCCGGATCCGGACTCCAACAGGACATGCAGCACGCCCTCTCGCTCCGCTTTGTCCTCCCCGCCGCCGCGGCGGCGGCCGCGTTGACCTGCGCCGCGGCGCTCCCGGCCGACGCCGCCGCCGTGCCCAAGTCCGCCGCGCCCAAGTCCGCCGCGCCCAAGTCCGCCGCGCCGAAGTTCGCCGCGCCCAAGCCGTACGGCACGTCGTTCCAGACCGACCCGCACCATGACTTCACGAAGCACATCTCGCCCCGGCACGACGGCGTCCTGCGGGGCTGGGTCACGTATTACCGGTCCGGGGTGGCGGAGTACGAGCCGATCAGGTGGGTGAAGGACAAGACCGGCCACACGGAGGGGCGGTTCGAGGGCCCGCCCGAGGGTGATGTGACGGCCTACGCCTCTCGTGTGGCCAAGAACGTGGTGTTCTACAGCGCCACCGGGTGCAAGGGCACCACGGTGACGGTGAAGCACGGCGGCCTGGGGTCGAAGAGGTGCTCCCGGAGCGAGCTGATCTCCCGGATGAAGCACGCGCATCGTCCGGCGCTCATCACCGTCTATCGCGGCGTGATCGTCAAGGTGCAGGAGATCTACACCCCCTGACCGCTGGAACGGCCGGGTCAGCCGGCACGGATCCGCGTTGGGCCGGACTTCCTCTTCCCCGGGAGTCCGGCCCTTTTTCACGTACGGGACATTTTTCGCGTACGGGACATCCGGTGATGAGCCGGGAGGCGCTGATGAGAGGTACTCACCATAATGAGGGGATGTCAACGCCGCGGCAGCGCTACCGGGAGCAGGTCCGTTCGGAGATCAAGCAGATCGCTCTCGTGCAGATCGGCGAGGGCGGGACGGCGGCGCTGAGCCTGAACGCGGTGGCGAAAAAGCTCGGCGTGACGGGACCGGCGCTGTACAAGTACTTCCGCAGCCGCGACGAGCTGCTCACCGAGCTGATCCTGATGGGCTTCGACGACGTCGCCGCGGCCGTACGGGCCGCTGTCGGGCAGGGCGCGCCCCGGGAGCGGCTGCACGCGCTGGCCCGGGCCTTCCGCGAATGGGCCGTGGCCAATCCACGCCTGTTCCAGTTGCTGGCGGGGACGCCCTCGCCCGGCCACGAGGCACCCCCGGAAAGCGTGCTGCGGGCCCGGAACGTGCTCGGGCCCTTCCTGCCGGTGTTCGCCGAGGGGCGCTGCCGGCCGGGGGCGGAACCGCTGCGGGAGCAGATGGGGAAATGGATGCAGGGGACCCCGGCGGTCGCCGAGTGGGTGCGCGCGTTCGCCCCCGAGGGGGACGCGGCGACCGCACTCACCGGCACCGTGATGGCCTGGGCCCAGCTCCAGGGCGTGGTGAGCCTGGAGGTCCAGGGGCAGTTCGCCGGCGTGGGGCACGGCGGCGTCGCCCTCCTCGACGCGGTCATGGACGCCCTCGCCGACGGCATGGGCCTTTAACGGGCATCCTTGAACGATGAACACAACCACGATCAGCGCGTCGGACGCGGGGACCTGGCGGCTCGGCGACCTCACGGTCAACCGGATGGGGTTCGGGGCGATGCGCCTGACGGGCAGCGCCGCCTTCGACCTCGGCACGCCGAGCGACCGCGAACGGTCGATCGCGGTGCTGCGGCGCGCCGTCGAGCTCGGTGTGAACCACATCGACACGGCGGCGTTCTACTTCTCGCGGCTGCGCTCGGCCAACGAGCTGATCAACCGGGCGCTCGCGCCGTACCCGGACGACCTGGTCATCGCCACGAAGGTGGGCCCGGGGCGGGACCCGTCCGGCGAGTGGCTGCCGCTCGCCCGGCCCGACCAGCTGCGCGGCCAGGTCGAGGAGAACCTGCGCCAGCTCGGCCGTGACCACCTCGACCTGGTCTATTTGCGCCAGGCGGGGCTCGACTCGATCGCCGAACACTTCGGGGCACTCGCGGAGCTGCGCGAGGCCGGTCTCATCCGGCACCTGGGGATCTCCAACGTCCGGCCCGAGCACCTCGCGCAGGCCCAGGCAATCGCACCGGTGGTGAGCGTGCAGAACCGGTACGGCATCGGCTTCACCCGCAGCCGAGGGCAACTGCGCACCTGCGGCGAGCAGGGCGTCGCCTTCGTGCCGTTCTTCGCGATCGCGGGCGACGGCCGGGAGAAGGGGACGAGCGGCACGGACCTGGAGGAGGTGCTGGCCGTCGCCCGCGCGCACGGCGCGACCCCCGCGCAGGTGCGGCTGGCCTGGACGCTCCAGCAGGGGCCGCACGTGCTGGCCATCCCGGGCACCGGCAACCCCGATCACCTGGCCGAGAACGTCGCCGCCGCCGCGCTGCGTCTCATGGACGAGGAGATGGCCCGCCTGGACGCGCTCGCCGACGCCACCTGACCGAAGGACTCGCGTTTCCGCTCCTCCGCCGCCTCGCGTACGGCGCGGCGCCTCAGGCCGCTTCGCGTACGGTGCTCACGCCACCTCGCGTACAGTGCCTCACCCCGCCTCGCGTACGGTGCCTCACCCCGCTTCGCGTACAAGGTGGACAGGGGTGAGAAGATGCCCGACCAAGCTTCCCCTAGATCATCGGCAATGTGCGCGGTTCCGTCCGGTGACATCGGAAGGGAGACGCAGTGGCTTCGGCAGGTCGCGGCGGCGTACAGGCAGGTCGCCCGGGAGAGAGTCGTCAGGGAGAGACTCGACAGGGAGAGAACCGTCTCGCCCGCGGACTGACCGAGGTGTTCGCGCCCGCGCACATCGTCATAGGACTACCGCTGGTGATGGGTGCGATCAGCGATGGCTGGACCGGTGTCGCCTGGGGCGCGCTGACCGCGGCAGTGTGCCGGAGGGATTCCTCTCGGGGTGCTTCTCCTGGGCGTTCGATCGGGCCGGTTCGGCGACAAGCACGTCAGGGACCGCGCCCAACGCCCGAAGCTGCTCGCGCTGATCGTCGCCCTGGTCGCCGCCTTCCTCTGAGCGCGAGTCACGCACCACCCGGCTGAGTGCGAGTCACGCACCACCCGGCTGAGCGCGAGTCACGCACCACCCGGCGAGTGCGCGTGCTCGCCCCTCACGGCTTCGGGCCCGGCGGCGCGGATCTTCCTGTTCAGGCGGCGGCCGAGGCCCTGGCCCGGGGCCTCCACGAACCGGTACGCCACCTGGCCGAGCACCAGCAGGACGAGGAAGAACACCGGGAGGTTCGGGACGACGCGCAGCAGGAGCGGGTGCAGCAGATAGAGAGAAAAGCTGATCACGCCGAGGTGGGCGAGCCACCGGGGGAACGGCCGGTGCCGCAACCGGAACGCGAGCACGAAGACGGCCGCCGCCAGCAGCACCGCCGCGGCCCAGGCGGGCTCACGCGCCACCAGGACGCCGCTCACGATGACCATCAGCAGGGCGGCGACGGCCCAGAGCGGCCGGAGCGCGCCCTGCTCGGCGCGCCACACGGCGGTCCCGGCGAACATCGTCGCCGCGATGACCAGGCCCTGCCCTGCCCCGATCCGGCTGCCGAGGATCACCAGCGCCAGGCCGAGCAGGCCGCCGATCACCGCGGCCGCCGTCCTGAGGCGGCCGTTCGCGGTCACGGTCACGACGATGACCAGGATCACCGCGACGCCCATGAGCGCGGCGACCAGGTCCGCGCCGCCGTTGATCGTGGCGCGGGGCATGAGCAGGCCGAGCGGCACGGCCGCCACCGCCAGGACCATGGCGATCGGCGCCGACCTGTGCGCCTGCCGTACGGCGAACAGCCCGGCCGTCATCAGGTAGAACGCCATCTCGTAGGAGAGCGTCCACATCACGTTGATCACCGAGGGGACGCCGAGAAGCTCCTGCAGCATCGTGAGGTTCGCCAGCGCGACGAGCGGCGGCGGCCGGCTGTCGAAACCGGGCGAGGACTCGAACAGCCCGGCGTACGCGAGGAGCAGCGCGAGGGCGAGGGCGGCGAGCAGCAGCGGGACGAGCCGGAACGCCCGCCCGGTCCAGAAGGCCCGCAGGTCGCCCCGCCGTTCCAGCGAGGCAGGGATGATGTAGCCGCTGACCAGGAAGAACACGAAGACGCCCCAGGTGCCGACGTCGACCCGGCGGTCCACCTCCGCCCACACGGCCGGGATGAAGGTCCAGGCCGAGTGGTGCAGCGCCACGGCCGGAGCGGCGATCCCGCGTAAGGCGTCCAGCCACGCCAGCCGAGAGGGGTTTGCTGCCATTCAGGTGACTTTAGGCGAAATACGCCGTCGGCAGCACACCACCTGGCGCACGAACTCCGTCAGGCGCACGTCACCGGGGTTGGGCCCCGCATGGTGCTCACCGGTCCCGGCCTGACCGACCCCGCCACCGCCGACGACCGCGCCGGCCCCAATTACACAACGAACGAGCCGAGCGATCTGGACTGAGGAACGCGCGAGAGCGAAGCGACCAGGCGCGACCAGGGAAGCGTTCATCGCGCGCCTTCGGCACGACCCCGGCGGGAGTGAGCGCCCCGACGGTGAAGTGGGGAACACGACCAGGCGGCGGTGGACTCCTACTACGCGGTCGGCCGATCGCGGAAGGACAGACCGTGCTCCTCCAGGGCCCGGCGGAGCACGGACATCGCCTTCGGTCCCATGCCGTGCAGCGCGAGGAGCTCGGCCTCGGTCGCCCGCGCGAGCTTCTCCAGAGCCGGCCGGGTGATCGGTGTAGCCGGCGTTCGCGAGCGCTCGCGTGGCCGGCGCGCTGATCTTGGGCAGGTCCGTCATCGGGTCCCTTCCTCGAGTGTCCGGTCGCCGTCCGGCCGGGGGCGTACGTCGCAGTCTGGCAAACGCGCGAGCACGGCGGCGAGCTGGCGGGCGTTGGTCTGCGCGTAGTCGCGGTAGCAGTTGTTCATCAGCACGTGGGTCGTGGACGTCTGGCCGCCGAGCTCGCGCAGCCGCAGCGCCCACTGTTCGAGCTCGTCGAGGGAGTAGCGGTAGCCGAAGCGCTCGTGGACGTCATGACTGGTCCACTTGTCGCTGTGCCCGTGGAACCGCACGACCCCCAGGTCGGACGTGGCCGCGACGACCGGCGGGATCGAGTCCGGATAACCCTGCGGCATGTCCACGCACACGTACGGGATGGCGTACGAACGGAGGAAGTCGAGGGTCTCGGCCTGGTTGTCCTCGCTCATCCACGTGTGGTTGCGGAACTCGACCGAGATGCGCAGCGGCTCGCAGCGCCGTTTGCACTCCAGGATGTAGTGCTTGTTGGCCCGGCCGATCGGGAACCACCGGGGAAACTGGAAGAGCACCGCCCCGAGCTTGCCCGCCTCGCGCAGCGGCAGCAGAGCGCTGACGAACCGCTCCCAGACCTGGTCCACCACCTTCGGGTCGAGGTCGCGGGCGTACAGGTTCTTGCCGCCTTCGCTCGGACGCAGGTCCTTCGGCAGCGCGGCCGGCCGGGTCGGATGCCGCGTGAGCAGCGAGAACGCCTTGACGTCGAAGACGAACTCCGGGGGCGTGCGCTCGGCCCACAGCCGTACGGTGGCCTCGGCGGGCGGCGCGTAATAGGTGGAGTCGACCTCCACCAGCGGGAACATGCGCGCGTAGTAGCGCAGGCGCTCCTCCGGCGTCGTGACGTCGGGCGGATACCAGCCCGACTCCAGCAGCGTCTTGTCGGTCCAGGACGCCGTGCCGACCAGGATCTCCCCCATACCTCACCATAAGGAGCGGTGCTCAGGTCCCGGGCGGCAGGGTTCGGGCCTTGGGGCGGCGGAAGAGGACGAAGGCGACGAACAGCAGCAGCAGCCCGGCCGCTCCCGCGCCTCCGCCGATGACCAGATACTCGCTGTCGATGGGCGGGTGGGTCATGGGCGCGTCGGTGGGGCCGTTCCCGAAGTATTTCTTCCCCTTGTACGGCACGGCCTTGATCGCGGACTTCCCCGGAGAGCCGGCCGCCGCGACCACGGCGGCCGCGTCGACTTGGCCGAAGCCCACGAACGTGTCGTACCCGCCCGCCGGATGCCGGGCGGTCCTGGTGAGGATGGAACGGATCTGCCCCGGTGTGAGCTTCGGATTGCGCGACAGCGCCAGCGCGACCACTCCGGCGGTGAGGGCGCAGGCCGGGGAGGTGCCGTCGACCGACTGATAGCCGCCGGTGTTCCTGGCGCTGTAGATGTCGATGCCCGGGGCCGCGACCGTGGTGTAGGTGTGCACCTGGGAGAAGTCCGTCCGGCGGCCGTCGGGCCCCAGCGCCCCCACCCCGATGACCCCGGGATAGGCGGCCGGGTAGGACACCTTGTTGTTGGCGTCCTTCTCCAGCGGGTTGGTCGAGCCGCCGTTGCCGGAGCTGGCCAGGATCGTGACGCCCTTGCTCACCGCGTAGTCCACCGCGGCGGCCGTGTCCTCCTCGTAACCGTTGAAGATGTCCCACTCGTCGGTGCCGAGCGACATCGAGATGACCTTCGCCCCCTTGCCGACGGCATATCTGATGCCGTTGGCCAGGGCATGCGCGGCCTTCTCGCTCTGTGCGTCCCTCGTCATCTTCAGCGCCCGCTTCCGCGCGGGGTCCTCCCAGTCCCACAGGACTCGTACGGACAGGATGCGGGCCTTCGGCGCCACCTTGAGCACGTCGGACGCCATCGCGGTGCCGTGCTCGCCCCAGTAGGACTGGCCCGGCCGGGCGCCGCCCCCGATGAGGTCGGGGCCGGTCGTCACCCGGCCGCCCAGCGCGGGATGCCTGGCCACCACACCGGTGTCGAGCACGGCGACCAGAACGCCGTCCCCCTGGGCCGTACGCTGCGCCTCGGGGAGCCGCAGGGCCGCGACCTCCCAGTCCCTCGGCGCGTCCGCCCGCGCCGGAACCGCCGTACCCGCCACCGCCACGACCGCCGCCACGACCGCCGCGACGACGGCGGGCAGAACGGCGGGCAGGGCGGCGCGGAGCCCGCGCCCGGTCATGCTCCCCCCCTGTTGGTCAGGTCCGCCAGCCGCCAGGCGAGGGACTTGGCCAGCCCTTCGGCCGTCGCGCTCCACGGCTCACGGTCCATGCGCTGGTCGTAGCTCTGCCTGCCCCAGGGCTGCGGGAGCCGGCCCGCCTTCCTGCCGTCCACCGGTCCCGCAGAGGCGACCACCGCGCACGGCGTGTAGATGTCCAGCACGTTGTAGCCCCCACTGCCCGCCCGTACGGCGTCGTTCCAGGTGATCCCCGGGGCGGCGAGGGCGTGCACGGCATGGTCGGGCCGGTCGGCGTCCGCCTTGTCGTGCACGAGATCGCCCAGATCGAGGGCGACCTTCGGGTCGCCGAACATGACGATGGCGATGGTCGCGGCGGTGCCGCCCGTGTCGTCCACGTACGTGGCGCGCAGGGCCGCGACGCAGCCGCGCTGGGCGGCCTCCTTCGCCACGGCCCCGGACAGCGCCTTCGCGCAGGAGGTGTCCGGGGAGATCGCGACCCTGGTCCAGCCGCGCTCGATCTTCGGGTCGTTCTCTTTCTTCTTCGGATCCTGCCGGCCGAGCGCCGCGGGGAACAGCGTCTCGGCGGGCTCGTTGCGCCACAGGTTGTGCGCGTATTCCTTGTTGCGGATCTCCTGGTGGCTGTTCGACACGGCCTGCGCCACGACGGCGCCCCCGCCGAGCAGGAGCATCAGGCCGAAACCCCCGGCCACGACCCCGCCGAAGACCCGCCCGGCTCGCCGCCGCGGCCTGCCGTCGTCTTCCGGCTCGTACGGCCCGCCCTGCTCGTACGGACCACCGGGTGCGGGCCATTGACCCGGCTGGGCCGGCTGCTGGGCCGGCTGCTGGGGGGATTGCTGCGGCCACGGCTGCCCGGCGGGCTGGGGGTACGCGCCCGGTGGCCACCCTTGCGGTGATTGACCGGGCGGCGGTTGGTTCGGCTGCGGCTGGTTGAAGGGCGGTTGGTTCTGCAGCGGCGGGTTCTGCGGCGGATAGCCCGGCCAAGGCTGGTGCGGCCCTGCGGGCGGCTGCCCCGGGCCTTGCTGCCCCGGGCCTTGCTGCCCCGGACCATACGGCCCCAGACCATGCTGCCCCGGGCCTTGCTGCCCCGGACCATACGGCCCGGCGCCGTAGGGATCGACGGGAGACCGGCCCGGATATGGACCGGAAGGTGGGGGGTGTGCCATTGCTCTCCCGTTGTGCGTGCCGTACGCGGACACGCTCCCGGCGGCCCGCCGTACGGCAGGGGAGCACGGCGGGCGCATTCGCCGGCCACGCTCCCCTCCCCGATCACGACATTTGGCACTATAGCCATCTCTCCGGCCGCGCCCGGGGTGCTTTCTCGGCCAGAAGAGCTGTGACCTGGGTGACTCATGAAGCGTTCGCGGGACTATGATGTTGGAAAATAAAGTGTCCCCGGCGTATGGCGGTCACTGAAAAAAGCAGCACGTGCGGAGCACACCGGAGGTGGCGATGCTGTCGACCTGGGCTGTGGAGACGTTCGGCCCGCGCGCCGAGCAGATCCGCCAGGGGGTGACCGAGGCGCTGGCGATCGCGCTGGAGAACGCCCAGGACGCCCAGAAGACGGCGCGGACCGAGCTCCTCCACCCGTTCGGCTTCACGCTCATGTCCCGCAAGTTCGAGGCCCTGGCCGACGCGTTCGCGGACATGCCCGGCGTCGTCACCGTCAAGCCGCCGGGCTCCCAGCACGAGCTCGTCGTGCTCGGCGGCAACCTGCTGTTCCCCTTCCGCTACGCCAAGGACCGTTCGGTCAGCGTGGTCAACGCCAGGATCGGCGACGGCAGGCCGTCCGGGCTGGTGCAGGCGCTGTTCACCCGGTTCGGCCCGCGGCCCTGGGCCGAGCAGCTCACGCTCGGCGGCGTCGAGGCCGCCCTGCCGGAGCCCGTGACTCCGGCAGCCCGCGCGCTCACCCGGCTGCCCGAGGGCACCCGCCTCGTGCTCATCGCGTACGCCTGCAACGCCAGGGCCGGTCTGCTCGATGTGTGGTGGGGCGAGGCCGAGCTGCTCGACCGCACCGGCAACCTGCGCTGGCACTACTGCGAGCCGATTCCGCTCCCCGGCCAGGCGCCCGCGGCCGAGCTGCCCGGGGTGGCGGCCTCCGTCGGCGAGGCGTCCGCGTTCGCCCGGGGCGCGATGCCGGCTCCGGCCCTGAACCCGCGCCCGCTCCGCGAGCGCGCGACCGCCGTGCCTCCGATGAGCGAGGCGCCGTACGCACCGGACGCCGCCGCCGATGAAGGACGATGACCGGCTGCGCCTGGTCGAGGACACCGCTCCCCCCGCTGCGCCCAGCCCGCAGGCCGTGGCGGACGCCTTCGACGGCACCCGCCTCACCCAGGCGCGACGCCTGGCGGCGCTGACGAAGAAGGAGGTGGCCGAGCGCATCGGGGTGTCCCCCGCCGCGGTCGGCCAGTATGAGGCAGGGGTCACCCGGCCGCGTCCCGATCTGGTCCCGCTCCTCGCCGAGGTGCTCGCCGTGCCCGCGGCCTTCTTCCTGCCGGGCCGCCCGCACGGCAAGCTGGACGGCTCGATGGCGCACTTCCGCAGCCTGCGTTCCACCCGGGCCTACCAGCGTGCGAAGGCCGTGGCCTTCGTCGAACAGGTCTGGGAGCTGACGTACGCGCTGGAGAAACGGGTGCGGCTCCCCTACGTCGACCTGCCGGGCTTCGCCGGGGGCGAGGTGCATTCGGGCAGCGCCCTGCCTCGCGATCCCATGGGCGCGGCCCGCGCGCTGCGGGCCCACTGGGGGCTCGGCACCGGGCCGATCAGCCACCTGGTGCGGCACATGGAGTCACGGGGGATCGTCGTCGTCTTTCCCCAGGCCGACGAGGACGCGGTCACGGTGGACGCCTTCTCCACCTCCAGCCTGCCCCGGCCCATCGTCGTCCTGACGCCCAACCGCTTCGACGACGTCTATCGGCACCGCTTCACCGCCGCGCACGAGCTGGGGCACCTGGTGCTGCACGGGGACGCGGCGGCCGGGGACAGCCAGCAGGAGCGCGAGGCCGACTCCTTCGCCGCGGAGTTCCTCACGCCGCGCGACAGCATCCTGCCCAGCCTGCCCGCCCGCGCCGACCTGCGGCGGCTGGCGGAGCTGCGCCGCGTCTGGGGCGTGTCGGTCGACTCTCTGCTGTATCGGTGCCGGGAGGTCGGCCTGCTGTCCGACTCCGCGGCCGGACGCGCCTACCAGCGGCTCGCGGCGCTGCGCGACCAGCCGGGCTTCGCCACCGAGCCGGTGTCGGGCTACCCCGGCGAGCAGCCGGTCCTGCTCAGCAGGGCGTTCGAGATGGCGGCGGCCGAGACCAGGCTGACCGTGCCCGCGCTGGCCCGGGAGCTCGCCTGGCCCGTGGCACGCGTACGCGAACTGATCGGCATGCCCGCCAATCGCCCCCAGCTCAGACTCGTCCCCTGACACGACGCGTCCGCGGCTCGGCTCAGACGAGCGGGGTGGGTTCGGCGGGGGTGAGCAGGCGGCGGGTGGTCTCCAGCCCCCACTCGTCCAGGCCGCGCAGCCGGTCGCTGGAGGCCCGCAGGCCGCCGTACCGCTCGACGGTGCGCGCCCAGTCCTCCCGCCGTTCGACCTCGGGCCGGAGCATGAGGCAGTCGGGGTCGTTGATCCAGAACCTGCCGTGCTGCCACGCCCGGGCGACGGTGTTCCTGGTGGCGTTGGCCTGGCTGGGCTCGGAGGGGTGTGCGCTCGGGTTCTGCCAGTACGCCGCGATGTCCGGGCCCACCCGCATCGCGTCCACCATGCCGACCGAGGGGAGGATCGGCGCGCCGCACCCCAGCAGGTACGCCTCGGGACCGATGGCCTCGCGGATGAGCCGCAGGCCGTGGCGGTAGGCCGCCACGCCGGTCACGTCCTCGTGACGGCGGCCCTCCAGCGCCCCCGCGTACACGAAGTCGATTTTGAAGTAGTCGACGCCCCAGCCGCGCATGGTGCGCAGCACGTCCGCCAGGTATTCGGCCGCGCCGGGGTGGGTGAGGTCGAGCGCGACGCAGGAGTCCCCGAGGACGTCACCGGCGAACACCGGGTCGCCGCCGGCGGGATCGGTCACGAGCCACTCCGGGTGCGCGGCGAAGAGGGTGCTCTTGCACGCCACGATCATGGGGGCGATCCAGATCCCGGCCCGCCGCCCGTGCTCGCGGATGCGCCGGATCAGCCCGGGCAGGTCGTCGAAGCGGCCGGAGGACGTGAGCCAGTCGCCCGGCGCGGCCTGATATCCGTCGTCGATCTGCACGACGTCGACGGGAAGCGCCAGCTCGTCCATGGCCGTGAGGTTCTCGGCGACGTCCTCCTGGGTGACCTGGGAGAAGTACTGGTACCAGGAGCACCAGACCGTGGGCGACGGACGCAGGCGTACGCCGGCCTGCTCGGCGAAGCCGGTGCCCCAGTGGGCCAGCGCCGCCTCCAGCCCGCCCTGATGCTCCGTGTGCTCCACGGGGGCATCCGACGCGATCACGACCCGGCCGCCGTACGGCCGTGCCTCGATGACCGGCACACGGGAGGCGGCCGTCTCGGCACTCGCGGCGCCGAAGACGTGGACGGAGCCGCCGTCCCCGGGATCGACGGCCAGCAGCCCCTCGCCCCGGAACACGCCCTCGTCCGGGGCCGAGCCGTAGTGGCAGTCGATGACCAGCGAGTTGGGGAGGGTCACCCGATAGGGGGTCTCGGCCAGGGGAAGGGCACCGGTGACGCTCCACGACTGCCAGCCCTCCGCGTAGATCCGGGCACTTGCCGGGTCCACGTCCAGGGCGGCGACGTCCTCGAATCGCGGTTCCATCACGGCCCAGTTCACCCATGAACCGGTTAAGCGTCAAGGGCCGTCTCACCCGGCGGACGGCCTTCGGGCCTGTTCAGGCCGCGACGGCGCTCTGCACGACCTGCTCCTTCAGCGGTGCGAGGGCCCCGGCGATCGAGCCGATCGTCTCGGCGTCCACACCGCACGACTCCAGCGCTCCGGCCAGGTGGACGACCACCTGGTCGAACTCCTCGGCCGTGATGGCGAGCCCGGCGTGTGCCTCGTCCATGGACTTGCCCCGGTATTCCTGCGGGCCGCCGAGCGCGGCGGCGACGAAGCTGCGCTGGTGCGCCTTGAGCTTGGCCATGTCGACGTCCGCGAAGTAGCCCTGCAGCATCGGGTCGGCGACGACCCGCGTGTAGAACTCCTCGACCACGGCCGCGACCGCGTCCGAACCGCCGATCCGATCGAAGATGGACGCCATAGCGCTCTCCTCCCGCGTTGACCTCGTCACCCACGACGATCGCCACGCTTCGTTACGGCACGATGACCGGACGGGAATACGTACGTGGCCGGGCGCTCACGCGGTCGACACGCCAGAAAAGATCACAGTCAGGGCGCGGGTTGCTGCTCCAAGCAGTCGGTCGTCCCCACTGGCGACGTGCGGCGGGGCAGAGATACGGTCCACTCGGGAGGATGTTTTTCGCCTTCACGACGGGAAAGCGTCAGCGAATTCACTCTCGATATACACGGCTATTTCGGGGTTGCCGACGCTTGAGGGCGATGTCTACCTTTGACATCAAATGCGGTTCAGGGGCGAGCAGCGGGCGGCAACAGGGGGCTGACGTGGCGGAAGAGATGGTGCCCAACCCTCGCCACGCACAATTGGTGGAACTCCTCAAACAGGTACACAACCGATCTCAGGAGGTCGGGCAGGCCTACCAGCGCGTCTACGCGTCGATGCAGTCGGGCAAGGTCTGGACAGGACCCACCGCCGCGAAATGGACGACCGAGGTCGCCGACCGACATCACCGCCTGGCGCAGCTCGTACGGCAGATGACCAACGCGATCGAGGAGGAACTGCACCGGCATCCGGCGATGGTCACCCGTTCCCAGGCCGAGCTCATCCGGCGCCAGCTGACCGGACGCCCCTGACTCCCGGTAGCCATGACGACCTTAGGCGGCGACTTCTGCGGCATCGACCCGGCGGCGATGAACGCCATGGCGGCCGACCTGCGCCAGGCGGCCGACCGGCTCACCTCCTTCGCCACCGACTTCGAGGGGCTCTTCCGTGCGAACGGCGTGAGCACCACGCCACTCGCGCAGATCGCCGCCATCGCCGACTGGGGCAGGAAGCAGGCCCCCACGCTCTCGGAGCGAGCCACGTTGATCACGGCGCTGAACGGCACCGGCGACCACACCTTCGCCCTGCTGCCCGATGCGCTGGACAGTTTCGCGACCGGCCGCGACCTGGGGCTCATGTACGGCACCGGCATAATCACCAATGCCGCCACTGATGTAGAGACCAAGGGCGAACTCGCCCACGAGCACATCAAGGAAATCGCGGCGCTGGCCAAGGATCCCGCCGCCGCCGCGGCGTTCTTCGCCACGCTGCCGGCGAAAGTGCGCGACACGCTGCCCAACCTGCTCATGAACACCGGCAGCCCGACTGCCAAACAGGACCTCGCCGCCTTCGGCGCCGCCCTGGGCGCCGCGCTGCGTGCCCCCGGCATCCCGGCGATGGAGAAGGTGAAGGCCGAGCTGGTGAGCAAACCGGCGGACCGCGGTGTGGCGTGGAACCGGCTGGCGCTGCTGGCCGGGGCGAAAGCCCCCACGGACGTCCGTGTGGCAGCCGCCCGCACCCTCGCACTGGACGACTTCCTGAAGAACCCGCGGCAGGAGTGGCGTGGCGGCAGCCCGAACCTGTCCCAGACGTACGGCTACTCCTCCGACACGGTCGCACTCGCGCTGGAGGTCCTGGCCGGGGACGGCAAGGCCGCCCGCGCCGCCTTCGCCCAGATGGGCGGCGACGAGGTCAAGCTCACCCAGGTCGAGAAGATGAAGCGGTTCCTTGACTACGCCAATTCTTATGCGACAGGTGCCGAGGTCGCCGACGCGTTCGGCCGGGTCATGGAGACGGGCAGCGAGGCCACGACAGAGAAGCCGGGCAAGCACTCGGCGGAGGCCGCCGCGTTCGCTCTGGACGCCATGCTCGCGACCGGTTCCTTCGGCAAGGACCTGCCGGACACCGCCAGAGACTCCATGGCCTCAATCGCCAAGTCGTACATCCACGAACTCGCCTCCGGCGCCCGATTCGACAAAGCCGTCTACCGCACCTCGGGCATGACACTGCCCGACAAGTGGGTCCCGATTCCTGGCGTCACGCCCGCCTTCTACCTGAGCCCCGGCGACACCTACCGTTTCCTCCAGACATTCGCCGGCGAAGAACGACTCACCGACGACTTCGACAAGACCGCCGCCCTCTTCCGCTACGACGTCTTGACGAACACGGCGCGCCTGGATGCCAAGGACAAAGGCCGGCATTTCCAAGATGCGGCGGCCATGTTCGGCGACCTTGGCGGACTCGAGTTCAAGGCCGCGCTAGAGGTTCGCGGCGAGAAGGACGCTACGGACAGCCTGATCCGGGACGTTGTCAAGAACACGATGGCCCTGGGCATCGATAAGATTCCCGTTCCGTTTGCGGAGACCGCTTGGACCTTGGCCAAGACCTATGTTGTGAGCAGATGGCTGGATGGCTGGGCCGCTAGCCTCGGGCTTTCGCGACGAATTTGAGCGGGCTTGATCGTTTACATGAGAAAAGTGCCTTTGAGCTGGGAGGATTGGGCTTGTCGAGAGTCCTGTCCGCACCAGTTCAGAAGGCACTTTCCAAGTGAAGACTATCGCGTTGCAGCGCAAGATCGTGGTGTCCGCCGACGGCTCGGGACTCGTCTCGCAGGCCGGTGGGCTGCTGTTGCTGGAGACGTTGCGGGTCACCGGCCTGGGCAGGGAACTATCGGCGCAGCTGGAACGGTGGCGTCCGTCCCGGGCGGTACACGACCCGGGCAAAGTCATCGCCGATCTGGCCCTCACGCTGGCGTTAGGCGGGGACTGCCTGGCCGACATCGCGATGCTCCGCGCTCAGCCCGAGCTGTTCGGCCCGATCGCCTCCGACCCGACCGTGTCCCGGGTGATCGACCGCCTGGCCGCCGACCCCGTCCGCGCGCTTAAGGCGATCCGCGCCGCCCGTGCCACCGCCCGGCAGCGGGCCTGGGCCCTGGCCGGCCCCCACGCCCCCGGCACCGACGGCCAGCTGATTCCCCTCGACATCGACGCGACCATCGTCATCGCCCACTCTGACAAGCAACAGGCCGCGCCGACCTGGAAGAAGACCTTCGGGTTCCACCCGATGACGGTCTTCGCCGACCACGGAGCGACCGGGGGCGGGGAACCCTTGGCGATCATGCTGCGGCCCGGCAACGCCGGATCCAACACCGCCGCCGACCACATCACCGCCACCCGGCTGGCGCTGGCCCAGCTTCCCAAGCACCGCCGCCGTCAGGTACTGATCCGCGCCGATTCCGGCGGCGGCACCCGCGAGTTCCTCACCTGGCTGTCCCGGCCCGGGCGGCGGCTGTCGTACTCCATCGGGTTCGCCCTCACCGAAGAAATCCAGGCCGCGATTCTGGCTCTGCCCGCGCAGGCGTGGACGCCCGCCTACGACTCAGGCGGGCAGGTACGGCCGGGTGCGTGGGTGGCCGAGCTGACCGGCCTGGTGAAGCTGGACGGCTGGCCGAAGGGCATGCGCCTGATTGTGCGCAAAGAGCGCCCGCACCCGGGCGCGCAGTTGCGCTTCACCGACATCGACGGGCACCGCTTCACCTGTTTTGTCACCGACACCCGCCGCGGTCAGCTCGCCGACCTGGAGCTACGCCACCGCCGCCGCGCCCGCTGCGAAGACCGCATCCGCGCCGCCAAGGACACCGGGCTGCGCAACCTGCCGCTGCACGACTTCGACCAGAATCAGATCTGGTGTGAGGTCGTCGCCCTGGCCTGCGAACTCCTGGCTTGGATGCAGATGCTCGCCCTGGATGGGCCGGCCCGCCGTTATGAGCCCAAACGGCTGCGGCTTCGCCTGTTCGCCGTCGCCGCCCGCCTGGTCCGCGGCGGACGCCGCCTACGCCTGCGCATCGCCGCGTCCTGGCCCTGGGCCGGCCAACTGGTCACCGCCATCACCCGGCTCCAAGCACTCCCGGCACCGACCTGATCCGGCACCAAACCGCCCCGACGACCAGGAAGGACACCCCGCGGGCCCGTGGAACCCCGTCCACCCGGCGCGACAGCCGGGCCACCAGGCTGACCACGACCGCGATTTCACACTCCAGCCGAACCGCTCAGCCAGCGACCTGATGAACGTGAAAGATCGAGGCTAGCTTCGAAACCCGTGTGCAAGCGCTCACCGGGGCCCGAGCGGACTTCACTGTGCGCCAGAAATACGACATGGCAAACCTCCTCCATAACGCCGGCTTCCCCGCGAGCAAACCACCCGCTGAGCTCATCAGCGCGAGGACAGGACACCTCAAGACCTTCGATGAATTAGTGGCCGAGGCCAAGCAGGAGGGGGCCCGAACGGGGAACAGCTGGGAGAGTGTCCTGCGGGCGAAGCTGACCCCTTACGAAAAGTGGATGGACAGCAACGACGCCCTTGACAGGAAGGCCGAGGATGCGGCGGACAACGTAAGCAGTGAGCAGGCCAAGGAGCTCAACCGTATCTGGAAGTGATAGAGCCTATGAGCGGGGGAGGCAATCAGTCTCCGCAACCAGCCGCCACGTTGGCGCTTCCGGCACCACTATCACCTTGACCGTCAAACCAAAAGCATCCTTCCTGCCCTCTATCAAGCGGGCGTCCTGCCAATCCAATTGGGCCAAGTCGTAGGTGATTTTGTAGTGAAGCTCCTGGGACAGCGTGTTCTCCATCACCCGCTCCGCGTGATCGAGGTGGTTGTCCACGGGGTCTTCAGGGATGTGTTCGTAATCCGCCGTCGCGTGTAACACCCGCTTGAACTTATCCTTGTCGCAGGGCAGGTCCCTGTCCGGACGATCCACGATTCGGAGCTTGCTGAGAGGATTCTTCAAAAGTCCGTCGGCCTCTAGGCGGTGCAGGTCTTTCTGTAGCTCGGCGGTTGCGGCCTGGAGTGTCGGACCGTTGCCGCAGCTCGAAACGAATCCGCCGACCAGCAAGAACGTCACCGCCACCCGCGCAACGCGCACGCCCCTACCTCCACCCGTCGGTATACAGACGGATCAATATTGACTCAACGCCTCGCCTTCCGTCACCCCGTCAAATAATCCGGTTACTCCGTCCGCCCCGGACTTCATGAGGTTTGGGACGGCACCGAGGCGTGCGCCTCGGACATCGGGCCGGCCCGTAGCGTGCCTGCCGTCACAGCAGTTTCCGACCGACTCATGCGCTTTCGGCGGATTCGGCCGGTTTTCCTCGCGCAGCGCTGTCCTGCCGAGAGACGCTGAACTGCGGGCAAGGGACGCTCCCGGGACGCCCACAGGCGCCCGGCATCGCTGCGCATGATCCTTAACCCATCGCACCCTGGAGCAGGGACGACGGCTCTGTGGTGTGTCACAGGTCAGGACCGACCCGGACCTGTACGAGCGCATCACGAAGGCCATCGAACGTCCGCAGCGCGTGGACGCCCCCACGATCGAGTGGCTCGAACGCTGCCTGAGCGAGCATCGCCGCGTCGAGGACACCTTGGGGAGCGGCCCGCTGCTACCGGTCGTACGCGCCCAGCTCGACGCGATCACCGTGCTCGCGCAGGGGGCTCCGGGGCCGCTCGCCGACCGCGTGGTCTCGATGCTCGGGCAGTACGCCCAGTTCATCGCCTGGATGTGCCAGGACTCCGGCGACCATGCCGCCGCGCTCGCCTGGTATGACCGCTCGCACGGCTGGGCGTTGGAGGCGGGGGACGCGGCTCTGGCCGCCACCACGCTCAGCATGCGCGCCCACCTCGCGTGGAGCATCGGCGACCAACTCCGGTGCGTACGGCTGGCGGAGGCCGCGCGCTGGGACGACGGGCGCACGACCCTCGGCGTGCAGGGCATGGCGGCCCAGATGGCGGCCCGAGGTCATGCCGAGATGGGCGAGGCGGGTCCCGCGCGGCGGCTGCTCGGAGAGGCCGAGGAACTGATCCGGGCGGCGGGCGAACACCCGGAGAACGAGCCGCCCTGGATGTACTTCTACGACGACGGCTGGTTCGACATGCAACGGGGAATGGCCGAGCTGGCTCTAGGCGACGGCACGCGCGCGGTGCGGTTCCTCGACCGCGGGCTGGCGACCCTGCCCGAGGCCTACCGGCGTGACCGTGCGTGGTTCGGGACCTGCCTGGCCCGCGCCCATGCCCTCGCGGGTGACGTGGAGGCCGCCGAGCGAGTCGCGCTCGACGCGGTGCCCGACGCCCTGGCCGTCAACCGTCACGCCGTCAAGGACCTACGTGAACTGTCCGCCGGCCTGCTCCCCATCCACTCGCGGAGCGGGAGGCGCATCGAGGAGGCGTTGAGGGCGGAAGGGCGATGACACCGCACGATGCCGAGCGGACGTGGCCGCCGAAGAACGGTTCCGAAGGACCGGTCGCGGCACGCGGCAGTGACCGGTCGCTCGGGGCGGCGGGTTTTGTCGTACGCGGGAAGCATCATGGGCGGCGTGAAGGACTGGATGATCGACTTCGCGGAGCTCGCGCGTGAGGAGTTGCCGCCAGGGAGCGCGGAGCGGCTGATCGGACTGTTACGGCCCGCCATCCGGCTCTCCGCCGCCGAGGACGGGGAGACCATGGTCGGGCGGCTCGGAGGGCTCCCGAGGTTGCCGGACGACATGGCATGGCCGTCCGTCTCCGACGGCGACCGGCCGCTGTCGTTCCTCGCCGAGCTCGACTGCGGGGCGCTGGCACGTTACGAGGTGGACATCGCCCTGCCCGATGCCGGCACGCTGCTGTTCTTCGCCACGACCGACGCGGACGAGCACCAGGTGATCTACGTGCCGGACGGAACGACCGTCGCCGAGCGGCCCGCGCCCGACGACCGCGTCGAGGTGTACCCCGAGCTGCCGCTCACCGGGGCCACCGAGCCGACCTGGCCCTCACGTGATCACCCCGTCCTCGTAGACGTCTTCGGCAGTCTTCAGGAGGCCGAGGAGAAGGTGTGGGAACACGTGCTGGACGAGGACACCTGTGAGCTCTTCGAATATCAGCTCCAGCTGTTCGAGGACGGAGGAAGGGACGGGCCGCCGCACCAGGTGGGCGGATACTCCGACGCGCTTCAAGGCCCGATCGAGGTCGTCGCGGCACACGCCGCCGGCACCGGCTCCTACGGCGATCCGGCCTTCCAGGAGGAGGCGCGCCAGTGGGTCACGCTGCTGCAACTGGCCGAGGACAGCAGGACCGGGATGCGGTGGGGCGACGGCGCGTGGCTGATCTGGGGCATCCGCAAGGACCATCTGGCCGCCTGCGACTTCTCCAAGGTCCACCTCCACGTCGCAGGGCACTGACCCCGCGTCGGGCTTCTTCACGAGAGGAGGGCCGGGGGTGGCCCGGCCCTCGTGGTGTCATGGTTCGAGGCTCTCCGGGATGGAGTCGGAGTGCCCCCTCGGGCGTTCGGTGCGGCCGTCGGCGTCGTAGATCTTCACCCAGCGGATGCCGGGAAGCCGCTTGAGCGTGGGCGTGATCTCGTCGGCCACGGTGAACGTCGACCCGCCGCCGCGGAGCGAGCCGGTGAGCCGCACGTGGGCGACCCGGTCGCGGATGACGACCGAACGGACGCCGGTGGCTCCCGAGGCGACGAACCGCAGCCCCTTGGCGTACTCCGCCTGCGTCGGCCCGGCGAACAGCCGTTGGAGGGCGCCGCGCGCGGTGGACGGCGGCACCACCGGCCGCGACACCGCCGCCGTGTACGGCCGCCGCCCCGCCGCGTACGCCCGGGAGTCGAGGAAGTAGGTGCGCACCGGCACCGTCCGGTAGGGCGTCTTGATGTCCACGACCACGCGGTTCGGCCGCGTGAGGGTGTAGACGCGGTAGGACGACTTCCGCGACAGGCCGATGCCGAACGTGAGCTCCGCCTCGAAGTCGCCCGCGTTGACGACCTGGATCACGGCGGGCAGCGCGAAGGTCTCACGCGAGGGCCCGTAGGTGGAGTGTCCATGGGTGTCGTGGCCGGTCGCGCCGCCGAAGTGCAGCTCCAGGATCGCGTCGCCGGCCACCGGGACCGTACGGCCCGAGCCGTCGGCGATCAGCCGCGGCACGTAGCGTGCGCTCCGCCGTGCCGGGAGCGGTCCGCGGAACTCGAAGACGACCCGGTCGAGCCCTGGCTGGTGCGCGGCGCGCACGTCGACCAGGGTCGCCAGGCGCGGGGCCGCATAAGCGGCCGCGGGAACGGCCGCGGGAACGGCCGCGTGCACGGCCTCTTGAACGGCAGCGGTCTGCGGTACGGCTGTCGCGGCGGCGGGGGCCGCCGACAGGCTCACCAGCGGCACGGCCAACACCGCGAGCGAGCGCTTGGGGGGCAGAAACATGAGGGCTCCTCTGCCGGGTTCCTTTCGCGAGTTGGGGGACCCGCGGGAGGGCGCCAGGACCGGCTACGGACCGGCGTCCACTTGAAGTATCCCCAGGTAGGCCCTGCTCGGGGACGGCACAGACCTGTCACCTTCCGTCCGGCTTTTCCGACCCATTGACTGCATCGTGGGGTCTATGTAACATCTGGGCAACCAAATGTAAGAAATTTGCAACTCTGAATCGAGACTTTGCGGTCCTCCGCAAGTTCCGGCAGGAAGCACTGCGTCCGTGCGCCCCGCCACCGTCACCTTTCGCGCGAAAGGACACGAGGTGATGTCGGCCACGGCAGTGGGCAACCGGTCGCCGCCGCGACCATAGCGAGCCCCGACTTCCAAATCCCCCCACGACCGCGCGGATCGGACAGCCCGCCGGTCGGTTCCTGCCCGGACAGAGGAACGCAAATGTCGAAAACGCATGTCCCGTTATTGCGCTTGATCGCTGTGGTGGCAGCGGCCTGCCTGCTCGCCGTGGCCGCGCCCCTCTCCCCCGCCTCCGCCGCCGGCGGCCCCAACCTCGCCGCCGGTCGCACCGTGACCGCGAGCAGCAGCAACAGCCCGTACGTCCCGGGCAACGTCAACGACGGCGACCAGGGCACCTACTGGGAAAGCTCCAACAACGCCTTCCCCCAATGGGCGCAGGTCGACCTCGGCAGCGCGACGAGCGTCGACCAGGTCGTGCTCAAGCTGCCCGCGTCGTGGGAGGCCCGCACCCAGACGCTGTCGGTGCAGGGCAGCACCGACGGCACGAACTTCTCCACCCTCTCCGCCTCCGCGGGCCGCGCGTTCAGCCCGGCGAGCGGCAACGCGGTGACGATCGGCTTCACCGCGACCTCGACCCGGTATGTCCGGATCAACGTCACCGCCAACACCGGCTGGCCCGCGGCGCAGCTCTCCGAGATCGAGGTGTACGGCGCGGCCACCGCCTCCGGCAACCTCGCCCTCGGCAAGACCATGAAGGAGAGCGCGCACGCCGACGTGTACGGCGCGGGCAACGCCAACGACGGCAACCAGGCCACCTACTGGGAGAGCGCAAACAACGCCTTCCCTCAATGGCTGCAGGTGGACCTCGGCGCCTCGGCCGCGGTCAACCGGGTGGTGCTGAGGCTCCCGTCCACGTGGGAGGCCCGCACCCAGACGCTCGCCGTGCAGGGCGGCACCGACGGGACGAACTTCTCCACCCTCTCCGCCTCCGCGGGCCGCGCCTTCGATCCCGCGAGCGGCAACACGGTCGCCATCACCTTCTCCACGGCCAGCGTCCGCTACGTCCGGATCAACGTCACCGCCAACACCGCCTGGCCGGCCGCTCAGATCTCGGAGTTCGAGGTGTACGGCCCGGCGCCCACCGGTGACACCCAGGCCCCGACCGCGCCCTCGAACCTCGCCTACACCGAGCCGGCGACCGGCCAGATCCGGCTCACCTGGTCGGCCTCGACCGACAACGTCGGCGTCACCGGCTACGACATTTACGCCAACGGCGTGCTGCGCACCAGCGTCGCCGGAAACGTCACGACCTACACCGACACCCAGCCGGCCGACGTCACCGTGTCCTACTACGTGCGCGCCAGGGACGCCGCGGGCAACGAGTCGGCCGACAGCAACACCGTCACCCGCACGGGCGCGACCGGCGACACCCAGGCGCCCACCGCTCCCGGCGACCTCGCCTTCACCGAGACCACCCCGGGGCAGGTCAAGCTCACCTGGACCGCCTCCACCGACAACGTCGGCGTCACCGGCTACGACATTTACGCGAACAACGTGCTGCGCGGCAGCGTCGCCGGAAATGTCACGACCTACACCGACACCCAGCCCACCACCGCCACGGTGACCTACTACGTGCGGGCCAAGGACGCCGCGGGCAACGAGTCGATCGACAGCAACACCGTCACCCGCAACGGCTCGGGCGGCGGCGGCTCCAACATGGCCGTCGGCAAGCCGATCACCGCCTCCTCCTACACGTTCACGTACGTCGCGGCGAACGCGAACGACAACGACCTGACGACCTACTGGGAGGGCGCGGGCGGCTCCTACCCGCAGACGCTGACCGTGCAGCTCGGGGCCAACGCGGTCGTGAGCTCGGTCGTGCTGAAGCTCAACCCCGACGCCGCCTGGTCCACCCGTACGCAGACCATCCAGGTGCTGGGCCGCGAGCAGAGCGCGTCGGGATTCACCAACCTGACCGGCGCCGCGACCTACACCTTCAACCCGGCCACGGGCAACACGGTCACGATCCCGGTCTCCGGCACGGTCGCCGACGTGCAGCTCAGGTTCACCGCCAACTCCGGGGCCCCGGCCGGGCAGATGGCCGAGTTCCAGGTGATCGGCACCCCGGCGCCCAACCCCGACCTGACCATCACCTCCCTGTCCGCCTCCCCCGCGTCCCCGGTCGAGACCGACGCCGTCACGCTGTCGGCGACGGTGCGCAACGCGGGCACCCTCGGCTCCGGCGCCACGAACGTGAACTTCTACCTGGGCGGCGCCAAGGTGGGCACCGCCTCGGTCGGCGCGCTCGCGGCCGGCGCCTCGGCCACCGTGACGGCGAACATCGGCCAGCGTGACGCGGGCAGCTACCCGCTGAGCGCCAAGGTCGACGAGTCGAACGCGGTGATCGAGCAGAACGAGACCAACAACTCCTTCTCCGCCTCCGCCCCGCTGGTCGTGAAGCCGGTGGACAGCTCCGACCTGGTGGCCTCGCCGGTGAGCTGGACGCCGGGCAATCCGGCGGGCGGCAGCACGGTGACGTTCACCGTGGCGATCAAGAACCAGGGCACGGTCGCCTCGGCGGGCGGCGCCCACGGCATCACGCTCACGATCGCCAACGACTCGGGCACCGTGGTCAAGACGCTGACCGGCTCCTACAGCGGCGCGATCGCGGCCGGTGCCACGACGAGCCCGGTGACTCTGGGCACGTGGACCGCCGCCAACGGCAAGTACACGGTGAAGACCGTGCTCGCCGCCGACGCCAACGAGCTGCCGGTCAAGCAGGCCAACAACACCTCCAGCCTGCCGTTCTTCGTCGGCCGCGGCGCGAACATGCCGTACGACATGTACGAGGCCGAGGACGGCGTGACCGGCGGCGGGGCGACGGTCGTCGGCCCGAACCGGACCATCGGCGACCTGGCCGGCGAGGCGTCCGGGCGCAAGGCCGTGCGGCTCACCACCACCGGCAGCTACGTGGAGTGGACGACGAGGGCCGACACGAACACCCTGGTCACCCGCTTCTCGATCCCCGACGCGGCGGGCGGCGGCGGCACCGACGCCACGCTGAACGTCTACGTCAACGGCAGCTTCCTCAAGGCGATCAACCTGACCTCGAAGTACGCCTGGCTGTACGGTCCCGAGGCGAGCCCGGGCAACTCGCCGGGCGCGGGCGGCCCCCGGCACATCTACGACGAGGCCAACATCCTGCTCGGGACGACGGTCCCGAAGGGCAGCAAGATCCGGCTGCAGAAGGACGCCGCCAACACCTCCTCGTACGCGATCGACTTCGTGAACCTGGAGCAGGTCTCGGCGATCCCCAACCCCGATCCCGCGACGTACGCCGTGCCGGCCGGGTTCACCCACCAGGACGTGCAGAACGCGCTCGACAGGGTGCGGATGGACACCACGGGCACGCTCGTGGGCGTCTACCTGCCGGCCGGTGACTACCAGACGTCGGGCAAGTTCCAGGTGTACGGCAAGCCGATCAAGGTGGTCGGCGCCGGGCCGTGGTTCACCCGGTTCTACGCGCCGTCCACGCAGGAGAACACCGACGTCGGCTTCCGGGCGGAGGCGTCGGCCAACGGCTCGACGTTCTCCGGGTTCGCCTACTTCGGCAACTACACCAGCCGCATCGACGGGCCGGGCAAGGTGTTCGACTGGTCGAACGTCGCCAACATGACGATCGACAACATCTGGGTCGAGCACCAGGTCTGCATGTACTGGGGCGCGAACACCGACAACATCACGATCAGGAACTCGCGGATCCGGGACACGTTCGCCGACGGCGTCAACATGACCAACGGCAGCACCGACAACCTGGTCTCGAACAACGAGGCGAGGTCGACCGGCGACGACAGCTTCGCGCTGTTCTCGGCCATCGACGCGGGAGGCGCCGACGAGAAGAACAACGTCTACGAGAACCTGACCGCGATCCTGCCGTGGCGTGCGGCCGCCGTCGCGGTGTACGGCGGGTACGCGAACACGTTCAGGAACATCTACATCGCGGACACGCTGACCTACTCCGGCATCACGATCAGCTCGCTCGACTTCGGCTATCCGATGAACGGCTTCGGCGCGAGCCCGCCCACGGTGTTCGACAACATCTCGATCGTCCGTGCGGGCGGCCACTTCTGGGGCCAGCAGACCTTCCCGGCGATCTGGCTGTTCTCCGCCTCGAAGGTGTTCCAGGGCATCCGGGTCAGCAACGTGGACATCGTGGACCCGACCTACTCGGGGATCATGTTCCAGACCCAGTACGTCGGCGGCCGGCCGGTCAACCCGATCAAGGACACCGTCTTCACCAACATCTCGATCTCCGGAGCGCACAGGAGCGGTGACGAGTTCGACGCCAAGTCGGGCTTCGGCCTGTGGGCGAACGAGCTGCCCGAGCCCGACCAGGGCCCGGCGGTCGGGTCGGTGACCTTCGACAACCTCAGGCTCAGCGACAACTACCAGGACATCAAGAACACGACCTCCACCTTCACGATCAACGTCAACCCCTGACGTGACGGCGCCGCCGGAGAGGCTTCTCTCCGGCGGCGCCTGCTTTTCAGGGACGTGCTTTTCGACGACGCGTCACGAGCAGCGGGTGCCGTTCAACGTGAAGTTCGTCGGGTTGCCGTTCGAGCCGTTCCAGGTGCCCTGGAAGCCGAACGAGGTGGTCCCGCCCGGCGGGATCGACCCGTTGTACGACAGGTTCCTCGCGGTCACCGACGACCCGCTCTGGGAGATGTCGGCGTTCCAGTAGCCGGTGATCTGCTGGTTGTTCGGGAAGGAGAAGCCGAGGTTCCAGCCGTTCACCGCGCTGGAGGAGGTGTTGGTGACGGTCACTTCGGCGGTGAAGCCGCCCTGCCACTCGTTCTTGCTGTAGCTGACCCGGCAGGCACCGCCGCCGCCGTTGTTGCCGCCCTGCGTCGGGCTGGGCGAGGGGCTCTGGACCACGCCGCCGATGCTGTAGGAGAAGTTGTTCACCGCGAGGCCGGCGCCGCCCACCCAGGGCTCGAATCCGGCCTGGACGCTGGTCAGATACCACGACCGCTGGGCGTATCCCCTGTTCACCATGTCGTTGTAGAAGTCCCGCACGGCGAAGCTGATGGAGTTGGTCGGGGAGGTGCGGACGTAGGAGACGACGTTCCAGCCGGTGTTGCCGAACCAGACGTCCCAGGTGCCGCCCGCGATGTTGACCGTCCCGACCCTGGAGCCGACGGGCTGGACCGAGCCGGTGTGGTTCAGCCAGACCATCAGCTCGGCGCCGGTGTTCTGACCGTCCGTACGCGGCGTCGGGTCGAACCAGATGTCGTACGCGGCGTCGTAGACCCCGGAGCCCGGGTAGCTCATGCTGACGCTGGTCTGCACCGAGTTGAACTGGCTGTTGCTCACCGACAGGGGCAGGCCGCTGCCGCTGGAGCAGTTGGCGTAGTGGCAGCCCGCGTACACCGCGGGGTAGGCCGCCGGCGCGCCGTTCTGCGCCTTGTTGTGCCCCGCCTGCGTCACCGTGAAGCCGTTGTTCGTCACGTTGATGCACTGCTGGGCGTCGCTGCCCCAGACGTTGTTGATGACGACGTACTTGCCGCCCTGGATGGTGGTCGCACCATACTTCTCGCAGATCGTGGTGTCCGCGTGCGCCGCCTGACCGACGACGAGCGACGCGGCGACGGAGCCGAGCAAGGCGAGGCCCGCCGTGATCATTCGCATCTTCATGCCCCGGACCATAGGCACCGGGCCGAGGCGGGCGACATGGGCCGATTTGGTCGACAATCTGGACGAAATCCCGACCAGCGACAACGCCCTTACGGAAAGTGAAACTTTCAGTCACATGAACTGTCCGGCCCGCGGAACACCGGCGTGCGCCGCCCCTCTCCGGGGAGTATGGCGGCAGGAGTCGCAGGAGGAGGTGGGAGCGGTGTCCGTCACGGTCCGCCGCGTGTACGAGGATCCCGCGCCCGGGGACGGCACCCGGGTGCTGGTCGACCGGGTGTGGCCGCGCGGCCTCACCAAGGAGGCCGCTCATCTGGACGAATGGATCAAGGACGTGGCGCCGTCCGGCACCCTGCGCACCTGGTACGGCCACGTCCCCGAGAGGTTCGGCGAGTTCCGCAGCCGCTACCTCGCCGAGCTGGACGCTCCCGAGCGCCAGGCCGCCCTCGACCGGCTGCGCCGGCTCATGGAGAACGGCCCGCTGACCCTGCTCACCGCGACCAGGGACGTCGAGCACAGCCAGGCCGCCGTCCTCGCCGAGGTCCTGTCCGAGCCCCGCCGCTGAATCGGGAACGGCTCGTAGTCGGCAGGGGAAGGCCGCACTACGGGAGACCGGACATGGTCGGCGTCGACGCCACGCGTCGAAGTCTGCGCAACAGGGAGAGCCACCACAATGAGAAGCCACCACGCAGCAGCACCGCAGGCGAAGTTTCACCCACCAGCGAGAAGAAAGCACAGAAGAT
This sequence comes from Microbispora hainanensis, assembly GCF_036186745.1. NCBI lineage: Bacteria > Bacillati > Actinomycetota > Actinomycetes > Streptosporangiales > Streptosporangiaceae > Microbispora > Microbispora hainanensis. The sequence continues at coordinate 1,660,651 of NZ_CP108086.1, forward strand.
TGCCAGCGCCAGACGCAAGCGGGTGATTCCGGCGAAGAGTCGGTTGGAAGTACGTATCACCCCAGATGACAAAGACCTCATCGAGCAGGCCGCGTTCATCTCGCGGGAGACGACCACCGCTTTCGTTCTTCAAGCCGCTCGATCCGCGGCGGAGGAGGTCCTACGCCGGGAGCGACTCACCGTGGTTCCACCGGATTTCTACGACGAGATCCTCGCGTCGCTCGATGCTCCACCGGCGCGGAATCGTGCGTTGACCGAGGCGGCACGGAAGAACCGCGACATCATGGATCGGTAGGTAAGTAAGTCGTGTACATCACGCAGCCTCTCGGCCAGGAACACAGCCTGGAAGACTTCGATTGCGGAAAGGATGAGCTCAGCGCCTGGCTGAAGCAGTTCGCCTCGCACGCGCAGGCGATGAAGACCGCTCGAACGTTCGCCTGGACTCGCGAACACGACACGAACGTTCTGGCCTATTACTCCATCGCCGGGCACGCGATCGAAAGGGCGCAGGTGCCACCCAAAATCGGGCGCGACAGCCCCGAGCAGGTGCCTGCGGTGATCCTGGCACGACTGGCGCTCGACCGGCGACTGCAAGGGCAGGGACTCGGCAGCAGGCTGCTTGTCGACGCCCTTGACCGGATGGTCCGGGCCTCCAAGGAGGTGGCGTTCCGTCTGGTCGTCGTCGACGCTGTCGACGACGAGGCTGCGCACTTCTACGAGAAGTACGGATTCAGACGGTTTCCGGGCGAGACGAAGTTATTCCGAAAGCTGAGCGACATCGAGCGCGACCTGACCGATCTGTAGATCGGCCTGGGAGCGGCTGACGCAGCGAGGCGCCGTCTGGGCCACGCGCAGCAGAGCCATCCGGCTCCGGCTCCGGCGGGCGTACGAACAGGGCTCGGTCTCGATCAGTGGACCGCGCTTCAGTGGACCGCGCGGGTCCGGCGGCCGCCGGTCAGGTTGAGCCGGACCATGGCCGGGAGACGGCGCAGGCCGAGCGTGGTGCGCAGGTCGGGGACGGCCTCGTCGTGCAACCGGGTGACCAGTGCCCCGAGGTCGGCCGGTTCCTCGGCGGAGACGCCGATGTCGAGGTGCGGGTCGTCGGACGGGCCGCGCAGCACGGCGTGCGCCCGGCGGACCTCCGGATAAGTGCTGACCTGCTCGGCCAGGGCCTCGCTCGCGGGATGCGCGTCGACCTCGGTGACGCCGGTCGTGCCCGACTCCAGGCGCAGCCGCCGCGGCCGGTCGACCCGCAGCAGCGCCAGCAGCCAGGCCAGCCCGATGAGCCCGATCACGAATGCGACGGCGGCCACGACGGGCCAGAACCACGGCGTGGTCGCCGCGAAGCTCCTGGCCCCGGCGTCCACCACCGGCTCCCGCGCCGCGGCGTCGCCGAAAGCGCCCAGCGCCCGCGCGATCGCGAGGCCGCCCACCGCCAGCAGGACCAGGCCGAACACCGCCAGGCCGGTCCGGTTGCCCTTGCCCGATCTCGTCTTCACGTCCTGTCTCCTTCGCCTACGACTTCGCCTACGACGGGCCGCGGACGCGCACGTTCAGGGATATGTGATGGGCTGGGGCGAGCCGGGCGAGCTCGTCCTCGACGGCCGCGCGCACGCGCTCCGCGAGCGCCTTCGTGTCGCGCAGGTCGGTCCTGACCGACACGTCCGCGTGCCAGCCGCGCATCCTGGTGCCGGCCGCGCGCACGCCGTCCACCTTTCCGGCCCTGGCACCGAGCGCCCGCGCCAGCGCGCGGCGCGGCAGGCCGACCACCAGGTCGGGGTCTCCGGTGCGCAGCGCGATCATCCGCCCCCGGCCGGGGACCACCGCGATCAGGATCAGCACCAGGCCGATCAGGGCGAGCGCGGATGCCACCGCGAGGGTGCGGCCGTCGTTCCAGGCCGTCGTGCTCGCCCAGCGGGCCCACTGTTCGTACGGCACGAGCCTGACGGGCCGCCCCAGCAGCGCGGAGACCACATGGACTGTGGTGAGACCCCCGATCGCCAGCAGCGCCAGCGCGGCGACCGCGGCAGGCAGCCCGCGACTGGGCCGGAAGGCCCCGCCGGCTCCCCCGGCCCCGAACCCCCGCATCGGGACGAAGCGCGGCACCTTCTCAGGCGCCTGTCGGCCTTCGGTCATCGCCATCCTCCCGCTCGGCCCTTCACGCGAGCCTGTGTCCCCGCCTCTGCTCGGGCACGAGCTCCACGACCTCGATGTCCACGTTCTCCACGGCGACGCCGGTCAGCTCGCGCAGCCGCCGCCGTACGTGCTCGCGGATCTTCGCGGCCAGCCGCGGCACCGGCGCCGGATATCGCAGGGCCAGGTCGCAGTGCACCGCCGCGACCGCCCCGCACACCGACGCCGTCACGTGGGGCGGGCCGGCGACGTGCTCGTCCTCGCTCGCCAGTTTCTCGGCGATCCGCGTGAAGGCACGGTCGGAGATCGTCGTCGTCCCGTGCTCCGTGGGCACGCTCATTGCCGTCTCGGGTGCATCTGCGGCAGGTGTACGCCGCCTTCGAGCACCAGGCCGACGACGAACCCGACGACGCCGAGGACCAGCACGATGATGAACGCGGCGAGGCCGCCGAAGGCCCCGACCACCCCGAGCACCGTGCCGAACAGCAGCCCCACGAGGCCCCAGACCGGATAGCCTTGCATGATCATCCCTTCTTTCCGCCGTCGTCTGTGACCACGTCGGCGATCGTCACGTCCACCCTCCGGCCGCCCGCCAGGTCGCCGATGGCGTCACGCACCAGGTCGGCGACCTCCGGCAGCGGCCTGCCGTACCGGGCGACGATGTCGACCTCGATCGCGTCGTCGCGTACGGCGACGCCCGGGACGAGACCTCCCGGCAGGTACGTCGCGACCACGCCGAACGGCCCCCGGGACAGGCCGGCCACGTCGGGACACGACAGCACGCGGTCCGCGATCCGGCGCGCTGAGACCTCTCGTTCCGGGGCCTCTCGTTCCGGGGCCGGGCGTTCCGGCGTTTCCGCTCCTGCGTCCCGCTGCCGGGGCGGGCCCTGCGGAGCGCCGGGCCCGGCCCGCTCGGGCGTCGTGACCCGCCCGGGCTCCGCTCCCGCGTTCTCCGGCACGGCGTTCATTGGACCCGTGGCTCCCCGTCGCCGGGCGTCTGCGGCTCCTGCTGCCGCGGCAGGTGGACGTCGTCGACCGCGATGTTGACCTCGGTGACCTCCAGCCCGCACATGCGTTCCACGGCGCGGATCACGTGGCTCCGCACCGCCTGTGCGAGGTCGGGGATCGCGACGCCGTACTCGACGATGAGGTGGATGTCCACGGCGGCCTGCCGCTCGCCGACCTCCACCGACATTCCTCGGGTGACACCATCCTCGCCGCCGAGCGCGCCCCTGATCGCGCCGAACGCGCGGGCCGTGCCGGTGCCGAAGTCGTGGACGCCGTCGATCTCACGGGCCGCGAGGCCGGCGATCTTGGCGACCACCTCGTCGGAGATCGTGGTGCGGCCCCGCTCCGTCACCAGACTGGAGCCGCCCATGGTCCCGAGGGACCGCCCGGGTGCCGGCTCGACGGTCGCGGTCGACGTTCTGGTCTCGGTCATGTGACTCACCCGCTTCACGCGCGCAGTAGATACCGCTTACCGCCGATACACGCCCGTAATACCCGGTTTGCGCACAGTAATCGTCCGAGGTGGGGCGAGTTTGGGTCACCGGAATCCCTCTAACACACCAAGACCGGCGAATCCGGCGACGACCGTAACGGACAGCACTAAGCCAGAGATCAAGTCCGCCGAAAACTGCCCGGTATGTACCGGATCGAGTTTTTGTGTGCCTGTCTAGGGCATTCATACCGTTCAGTCGGATCGCAGCGCCGTACGGCGTGACGGGCGGACGGCCGGAACGGCGCATCGGGCGGCCAGTAGGAGGCGCGATCATGAAAGACGGACTGAAGGTGGCCCTGGCTGTGATCGCGGGCTACTACCTCGGCCGGCACCACAAGCTGCGCCTGGCGATGGTGCTCGCGCTGGCCATCCTCGCCGCCCGTCTCAAGGGAGAGGGGGCCGCGGGAGCCCTCCTCGAACAGGTCCCCAAGATCCTCGGCGGCGCCGCCCCCGACCTCGGCAAGATCACCGAGCGCGTACGCGGCGACCTGCTGGACATCGGCAAGGCGGCGGCCATGCGCGCCACCAGCCGCCAGATCGACAACCTGAGCGACAGGCTGCACGAACGCGCCGAGGCCCTCCGGCAGCCCAAGGGCCGGGGCCGGGCCGCGGTGCTGGAGGAAGAGGAAGAAGAAGAGGAGAGGGAGCGTCCGGAGGAGGCCCGCCGCCGGGCGCCCCGCCGCCGCCCGCCCCAGCGCAAGCCCGAGCCCGAGCCCGAAGAGGCCTATGAGGAGGAAGAGGAGTACGACGAGGAGCCGTACGAGGAGGAGGCAGCGGAGCCCGAACCCGAGGAGCGGCGCCGGCCCCGGGTCCGTCCCACCCGTCCCGTGGTGCGGAGGAGGTGAGACCGATGGCCGGACAGACCCGAGAACGCAGCCAGACGCAACGATCGCGAGCCCCACATGCGCCGGACACGGGAGCGCTGCCCACGCAACGGCTCGGCGAGGAGTTCCAGAACCTCGCCACCGCAGTGGCCGAGCGCGCGTTGTCGCGGGTCGCCGAGAAGATCGATGGTCTGGCCGGCCGTCTCACCGACTATGTGGAGCACGGCGGCTCCGGGCTGTTCAGCGCGCTCACCGGCAAGGAGAGCGGCGGGCGGCAGGCGCTCGGCGGGCTGCTCGGCGGCCTCACCCACGGACAAGGCGCCCGGGGCCTGCTCAAAACGGCGGCCGACCGGCTCGGCGCGACGGGCGGAGGCGGCCTGCTCGGCACCGTCGCCAGCGCTCTCACCGAAGACGGCGGAGGCGGCCACCCCGTGCGCGCGGCCCTCATGGCGTACGGCAAGGAGAAGATCAAGGGGCTGTTCGGCGGGGGCGGCGGAGGCAAGGGCCGCAAGGGCAAGAAGCTCAAGGTCACCAACATCGTCGAGGCGCTCGACATCGGCGCGCCGCTCCGCCTGGTCTACAACCAGTGGACGCAGTTCGAGGAGTTCCCGAGCTTCATGAAGAAGGTCGAGACCGTCGAGCAGAAGTCCGAGGAGAAGCTCGGGTGGAAGGCGCAGGTCTTCTGGTCCCACCGCACGTGGGAGTCGACCATCGTCGAGCAGGTCCCCGACAGCAGGATCATCTGGCGGTCGCAGGGCCCGAAGGGCTTCCCGGACGGCTCGGTGACCTTCCACGAGATCGCTCCCGAGCTGACCCGGGTGCTGCTCGTCATCGAATATCACCCGCAGGGTTTCTTCGAGCACGTGGGCAACCTGTGGCGGGCCCAGGGCCGCCGCGTCCGGCTCGAGTTCAAGCACTTCAGACGGCACGTCATGACCAACGCCCTGCTGCGTCCCGACGAGATCGAGGGCTGGCGGGGCGAGATCCGCGACAGTCAGGTCGTCAAGGACCACGAGACGGCGCTGCGCGAGGAGCGCGAACGCGAGGAAGGCAGGGAAGGCGAGGAGCCCGAGGCCGAGCAGCCCGAGGAAGCCGGTGAAGGCGAGGAGGCCGAGGAGTCCGAAGAGTTCGAAGAGGAGCCGTACGAGGAGGAGGAAGAGGAGGAGCCGGAGCGGGCGCGCAGGCCGGCGTACGCGGGCGCCCGGGCGGGCGGACGCGAAGGACCCACCCGTGGGCCCGCGGACGGGCCCGAGGAGCCCGGCGCGAGGCCATCGGCCAGGCGGCGCGGGCCGGAGGCCGAGCGAGGTGCCGCCGAACGGCCCCCGAGGCGCGAGCAGGCCCGCGGGGGCGAGCAGGCCCGCGCGGACGAGACCGAAGAGACGGGCGAGGCCGAGGAGCAGCCGGCGCGCCGCCGTCCCCTGATCCGGCGCCGCCGTTCCCCGGAATAGGAGGCGACCACGCCTGACGGCCGCTCGTACGCCGGGCGGAGCGAGTGATCGGAAACACGACAGAGAACCGAGGAGGGGAAGCGCATGACGGTAGCCGTTCCACCGGCTGGTGGCGGCGGATTGCCGGGCCGATCATCGGGATCGGGCCTGGCGGACGTCATCGACACGATCCTGGACAAGGGCCTCGTGATCGACGCCTACGTGCGGGTCTCACTGGTCGGCATCGAGATCCTGACCATCGACGTACGCGTCGTCGTCGCGAGCGTCGACACCTATCTCCGCTTCGCCGAGGCGGTGAACCGCCTCGACCTGGCGTCCCAGAAGCAAGGGCTGCCCGACCTCCTGTCGAGCGCGCCGCAGAGCGTCGCCCGCGGCAAGACCAAGGGCATGGTCCAGGGCGTGCTGGAGGCGGCCGGAGAGAAGCTGCAGGACATGAGGGAGAGCTACGTGGACGAACCCGCGCCGCGTGCCCGCCGGCGCCGACGGGAGGAGGACTGAGATGACGGGCTCCACCAGGCAGTCCGGGGCGGGCGACCAGGCCGAGGCTCCCCCGCGCAACACCGCGTGCTACGTCTACGGCATCCTCCCCGAGGACGTCGAGATCAGCGAGGACGCCGTCGGGGTGGGTGATCCTCCCCGCCCGGTCACGATCGTCAGGCATGGTGAGATCGCCGCTCTGGTCAGCGACGTCGATGTAGACCGTCCCCTCGGCCGCGCCCAGGACCTGGTGGCCCACGAGCAGCTGCTCGACGAGGCCGCGGCGGAGGTCCCCGTGCTCCCCCTGCGGTTCGGCGCCGTGATGACCACGCCGGAAGCGGTCGTGGAGGAGCTGCTGGCCCCACATCACGACTCGTTCGCGGCCGCCCTGAAGCAGATCGAGGGCCGGGCCCAGTTCGTCCTCAAGGCGAGGTACGCCGAGCAGCCGGTGCTGGTCGAGGTGCTGACGGAGAACGCCGAGGCCAGGCAGCTACGCGAACGGATCAGGCAGTTGCCCGAAGAGGTGACGCGCAACGAACGGATCCGGCTCGGCGAGCTGATCACCCAGCTCATCGCCGCGAAGCGCGAGGCCGACACCCAGGCGGTCGTCGACCGCTTCGAGCCCTTCACCGCAGGCGCGGTGGTCCGCGACCCCAGCCACGAACGGGACGCCGCGCACGTCGCGTTCCTCGTGGAGAACGACCGCCAGGCCGACTTCGAACGCGTCGTCGGAGAGCTGCGCTCCGAGTGGGGCGACCGGGTCGAGGTCCGGGTGCTCGGGCCGATGGCGCCGTACGACTTCGTCACCACCTGACTCACGAGAGGAGGCCGCCGTGGGACTGATCGGTTTGCTGTTCACCTGGCCGCTCGCCCCGGTCCACGGCGTCATCAAGCTGGGCGAGCTGATCCAGCAGCAGGTCGAGCACGAGCTGCGGGATCCGGCCGCGGTCCGGCGGCGGCTGGAGGCCATCGAGGAGGCCAGACGCTCGGGTCAGATCTCCGAAGAGGAGGAGGCCCAGGCCGTGGAGGAGATCCTCAAGCTCATGAGCGGCCCGCCAAGGAGGTGACCGCCTGATGCCTCCCCGGCGAAGAGCCCGTTATGACGAGGATCCCGCCTCCTTTCGGCGGCGGGCCTCGTCCGGCGTGCCCGTCGAGGAGGACGGGCCGTACGACGAGGTCGAGGACGACAACGAGGACGAGTTCGATGACAGGGACGATGACAGGGACGAGCCGCGCCGGCGCCGGGCCACGCTGAACGCGGTGTCCGCCGGACGGCTCGGCCAGCGCTACATCGCGGATCTGACGTCCAAGGAGACCGAGGGGGTCACGTCGGTCGAACCCGTCGAGGACGGCTGGCTGGTGGACGTCGAGGTCGTCGAAGACCGCAGGATCCCGTCGACCGGCGACATGCTGTCGCTCTACGAGTGCCGGCTGGACGACGAGGGCGACCTGATGTCCTACCGGCGCACCCGGACCTATCGGCGCGGCACGGGCGCCTATGGGGGTGGGCCATGACCGATCCCCGCTCGCGTCCCGTCCTGCGCGAGTCGTCGTACGGGCCGCCGCCCGTCATGGGGCGGGAGTCGACCAACCTCGGCGACATCCTGGAACGCGTGCTCGACCGCGGCATCGTGATCGCCGGCGACATCAAGGTGAACCTGCTGGAGATCGAGCTGCTGACCATCAAGCTGCGGCTCGTCATCGCCTCGGTCGACACCGCGCGGGAGATCGGCATCGACTGGTGGGAGCGCGACCCGTGGCTCAGCGGCAGGGACCAGGAGCTGGTCGATGAGAACCGCCGGCTGCGCGAGCGCCTGAGCGCGGTCGAGGAGCGCCTGCTCGCCTGGGAGGAGCGTACGGAACTCGAACCGGGCGAGCCCGCGCAGGAGCGAACGGGAGATCGCACTGCTGAGCGGCGGGGCGACCGCCGGCCCGAAGCGCGCGAGCGCCAGGCCGAGGCCCGCGACCGGCGGTTCGGCCGCCCCCGCGGAACGGAGCCCGGCGATGCGTGACGGCCACCCCGCCACGAGCGAGCACGCCCCTCCCGGCGGGCCCGGGCAGGGGGTCTACCTGTACGCGGTGACGCTCGCCGGGAAGCCCGGGGAGATCGGGACGCCCGGGGACAGCGGGATGCCCTGGCACAGCGCGGAGAACGGCGGGCGCGCGGAAAACGGGATGCACACCGAAAGCGCGGAGCGCGCAGAGGGCGTGGACAGGGCGGGCGGCGCGGCGCACGCGGGCAGCGCGGGCGGTGGGGAGAGCGCAGAGCGCGCGGACAGCGCGGCGCACACGGGCGGCGCGGGCGGTGAGGCGCACGCGGAAAGCCGCGAGCGCCCGGCCGGCCTGCGCGGGGTCATGGGGGGCGTGGTGCGGCCCGTGCCTCGCGGCGGGCTCGTGGCCCACGTCAGCGATGTGCCTCTCGACCGGTTCGGCGAGGAACCGCTGCGCCGCTCGCTGGAGGACCTCGACTGGGTGGAGGGAGTCGCCCGGGCCCACCACCGGGTCGTCGAGGCCCTGGCTGCGGCCGGGCCGACCGCCCCGGTGCGCCTCGTGACCGTCTACACCGGCGAAGATCAGGTCCGCGACCTTCTCGACCTGCGGCACGACGACTTCATGGAGATCCTGTCGCATGTCGCGGGACGGCGGGAGTGGGGCGTCAAGGCCTACCTGCGCCGGGACGCGCCGCCCCCTTCCCCGGTGCCCCGTTCCCCGGCGCCCGCGACCGCCGCCGCGCCCGGTGGCGACAGCCCCGGCATGGCCTATCTGCGCCGGAAGAAGGAGAGCCTGCGCGGCAGGGAGGACCTGTGGCGCGCGGCGGCCGAGCGAGCGGAGCTCCTGCACGCCGAGCTGGGACGGATCGCCGTGGCGAGCCGCCGCCACCGCCCGCAGGACCCCCAGTTGTCCGGGCGGAGCGAGTCGATGGTGCTCAACGGCGCCTACCTGGTGGATCCGGCCCGCGAGGAGGAGTTCGCCGCGGTGCTCGACAGCTATCGCGACCGGGTCCTCGATATCGAGCTGACCGGCCCGTGGGCGCCCTATTCCTTCACCTCGATCGACCTCGGGGCCGGCCGGGCCGGAGGCGTGCGATGACGCCCGAAGGGACCCCGTCGTACCTGCCGGAACGGTCGCGGGGCACCGCCCTCGCGGCCGAGGGCCGCCTGCCGCCCGAGCGCGTGGCGCTGGTCGATCTGCTCGACCGGCTGCTCGCCGGCGGCGTGGTGATCGCCGGCGACATCGTGCTGTCGATCGCCGACATCGACCTCGTCCGCATCTCCCTGCGGGCGTTGCTCGGCTCCGTACGCGGCAGCGAGCCGTTCGACCCGCTCGGTGAGCCGTACGGCGCGAGGGGCGGGCGGGCGACGGGCGATCGCGGCGGCAGAGAGGTGAGTGAGGATGACCGGTGGTGAGGCCAGGGGCTCCCCGTGGAACACGGCGGCGGGGCCGTGGCGGCTGGGCGTCGAGACCGAGACCAATACCGGCGGTGCGGACCAGTGGGAGCCGGCCCGGTGGGAGCGGGATCAGCCTGAGCCCGACAAGTCCGAGCCCGACAAGTCCGAGCCCGACAAGCCGGATCAACGGGAACCGGGCCACTGGGAGCGGGGCGCGGAGCCTGGGCGGGGCGGCCCGTGGCGGCTGAACACCGACCCGGACGCGGTGCGGCGCGACCTGAGCCGTCTCGTGCTCACGCTGGTCGAGCTCGTACGCCAGCTCGTGGAGCGGCAGGCCATCCGGCGGATGGACCAGGGTGACCTGTCCGACGAGCAGGTCGAGACGCTCGGCCTGACGCTCATGCGCCTGGAGGAGGCCATGAACGAGCTGTGCGAGCGGTTCGACATCTCGCCGTCCGACCTCAACCTCGACCTGGGCCCCCTCGGCACGCTGCTGCCCACCGACTCGCCGTGAACCCGGGTGTGTACGACCAGGTGACGGGGGTAGTCGGAGCAGACCGGCCGGGGGGGAGATGTCATGGCCGCCCGCGACTGGGGGGCGTGACAAACCGGTCGCAGACCCCGCGGTACCGGGGCATTCGGTACTGGGGCATTGGGGGAACGTATGGGGGGATTCGACGCGTCCGCGTACGGGCGGGCGATCGCCGACGTCTACGACGAGATGGTGAAGCACCTGCCCACGGGTCCGGCGGTCGAGCGCGTCGTCCGGCTGGCCGAGGGAGGGCCCGTCCTGGAGTTCGGGATCGGCACCGGCAGGCTGGCGCTTCCCCTCGCCGCCCGCGGCCTGGCCGTGTCGGGCATCGACGCGTCGCCCGACATGGTGGCGGTCCTCCGCGGCAAGCCCGGCGGCGACCGCATCCCTGTGACCATCGGCGACTTCTCGGAGGTGCGGGCCGAGGGGCGGTTCGCGCTCGTGCTGCTGGCCTTCAACACCGTCTTCGCGCTGCCCTCCCAGGACGCCCAGGTGCGGTGCTTCCACAACGCGGCGGCCCATCTGCGGCCCGGCGGGCGCTTCGTGATCGAGGCGTGGGTGCCGGACCCCACGGCCTTCCATGACCGGACGTCGCTGCGGCTGCTGTCACTCAGCGATGACGAGGTCGTCGTGGAGGCCGCCCGGCTGAGCCCGGCCGAGCAGTTCATGCACACCACGAGACTGCGGATGACCCCGGACGGCCTGCGGTTGCTGCCGGCCAACCACCGCTATGCCTGGCCGTGCGAGCTGGACCTCATGGCCCGGCTCGCCGGGATGCGGCGGGAGCACCGCTGGGCCGACTGGTCCGGCGCTCCGTTCACCGACGACAGCCGTGCCCACGTGTCCGTCTACCGTCTACTGGAGAGCTGATGCAGTTACCCGTGCCCAGAGGGCCGCTCACCGACCGGCTCTTCGCGGAGCTGGCCCGCCCGCCACACGTCTTCCGAACGCCGCCCACCGGCCCGTACGACGACCGGTGCTTCGGCGAGGAGGACGCCCATCTCGCGCTGTTCGTCTGTTACGAGCTGCACTACCAGGGCTTCGACGGCGTGGACGACCGCTGGGAGTGGAACCCGTCGGTGCTCGCCCTGCGGGAGCGCCTGGAGGCATGGTTCGAGGGGTGGCTGGCCCGGCGCGTGCCCCGCCCGCCCGCTCCGCCGCCCCGGCAGGTGCCCCGAGCACTGGCCGCGCTGGTGGCGGCCGACAACGGCCCGTCCCTGTCGGCGTACCTGCGCACGAGAGGCGACACCGCGCAGTTCCGCGAGTTCGTGGTCCACCGGTCGATCTACCAGCTCAAGGAGGCCGATCCCCACACGTGGGGCATTCCGCGCCTGCTCGGACGGCCGAAGGCCGCGCTGGTGGAGATCCAGTCCGACGAGTACGGCGGGGGCAGGCCGGAGCGCATGCACGCCGAGCTGTTCCGCGCGACCATGCGCGGGCTGGGCCTCGACGACTCCTATGGCGCCTATCTGGACCACGTCCCCGGGGTGACGCTCGCGATCAGCAACGTCATGTCGCTGTTCGGGCTGCACCGCCACTCTCGGGGCGCGCTCCTCGGGCATCTCGCGGCGTTCGAGATGACCTCGTCGCTTCCCAACCGCCGCTACAGCCAGGGCCTGCGGCGGCTGGGCGGCGACGCCGGCGCGCGCCGCTACTACGACGAGCACGTGCAGGCCGACGCCGTACACGAGCAGATCGCCGCGCACGACCTGTGCGGCGCGTTCGCGGCGGAACACCCCGGCCTGACCGGCGACATCATGTACGGCGCCGCCTGCGCGCTGGCTCTCGACCGGCTCTTCGCGGAGCACCTGCTGGACCGCTGGCACGAGGGACGCACCTCCCTGCGGGAGGCGGACGCCGAGGCGGCGGTGCGATGACCACGCCCGGCCGCCGCCCCCGTCGACCAGGCCGCGCCGAGATCGACTACGTGCTGCCGCTGCGCTGGCAGGACGACGCCGGGCTGGCGGAGCTGACCGGTTACCTGCGTTTCCTGTCCAGATATGCCCGGATCGTAGTGATCGACGGTTCACCGTCGCCGCTGTTCGAACGGCACGCGCACCTGTGGCGCGGCCTCGCCGAGCATGTGCGGCCCGACGATGACCTGACGATCGCGAACGGCAAGGTCGCGGGCGTCCTCACCGGCATGCGCCGCGCCCGCGCCGAGCACGTCGTCATCGCCGACGACGACGTGCGCTACGACGTGGACGCGCTCGCCCGGGTGGACGCCCTGCTCGACGACGCCGACCTCGTCCGTCCGCAGAACCATTTCCACCCGCTCCCCTGGCACGCCCGCTGGGACACCGCCCGCACCCTGCTCAACCGCGCCCTCGGGGCGGACTATCCGGGCACCTTCGGCGTACGCCGTTCGACGTTCGAGAAGATGGGCGGCTACGACGGCGACGTGCTGTTCGAGAACCTGGAGCTCATCCGTACGGTCCGGGCCCACGGCGGCCGGGAGGCCCGGCCGCTCGACCTCTACGTGCGGCGCCTGCCGCCCGACGCCCGCAGGTTCTGGTCACAGCGGATCCGGCAGGCGTACGACGACCTGGCGCAGCCCGCGCGGATGGCGGTCTTCCTCGCCGTCCTCCCCTGCCTGGGCGCGGCTCTGTGGCGGTGTCGGATGGTGCCGGTCGCGGCGGGAACGGTCGCGGCGGGAACGGTCGCGGCGGCCGGCCTGGCGGAGATCGGACGCCGCCGCGCCGGAGGCCGCCGGGTCTTCCCCGCCACGGCGAGCCTGTTCGCGCCGGTCTGGGTGCTCGAACGCGCCGTCTGCAGCTGGGCGGCCCTCGCCGCGAGGTTCGCGCTCGGTGGCGTGCCATACGCGGGGCGGCGGCTGCGGGTCGCCGCGCACTCGACGCGCCGGCTCCGCCGCCGGGCGCTCCAGGAGCCCGCGCCCTCCGGATGGGGTCTTGCCGGCCGGCGGCCGGTGCGTCGTCAGGCGGGCGGGTCGGGCTCGCTCGTCGCGCGGAACCCGGCCGCCTTGTGAGAGCCGTCGCAGAACGGCTTGGTCGCGGACCGGCCGCAGCGGCACAGCGCCACCGTGGCCCTGCCCGGATCGATACGCCGTCCGTCCTGTGTCATCAACGTGAACGGCCCGCGCACCAGCAGCGGGCCGTCCTCGCACGGTGTCACCGTAACCGCCGTCACCGGGACCGCCATCACCGTGTCCGGGTCCTCCGCCATGTGCTCCATGCGGAGCAACCTGCCCGGAACGGTGACGGCATAACACCTGGTCAGCGGCGCATGGTCAGTCCCATCTCGCGCAGTGGGCGGAGGGGCTGAAGGCCCAGCATCCGGCCCGGCCCACGTCCGTTCCGTCCGCCGCGAGCGCGAACCCGGCGTACTGCACGCCGAACGCGCCCGGGACGCCCGACGGGCTGGGCCCGCCCGGCTTCACGCTCGGCGGGGCGAAGGCCCATCGCGGCGTCGCCGTGCCGCTCGCCTGCCCGCCACCCGAGAGCGGCGCGGAGTGGCCGGACGTACGGCTCCGCCAGGGCGCCAGGCTCCAGCAGCCGGCCGTGCCGTCGTCCCCGCACCGCTCGTGCGTATGGGCGACCAGCGGCGGCAGCGGCAGATATCCCGGGATCGCGATCGGTGCGGTCGGCGGCTGTCCACCGGCTGGGGGCACCACCGACGACCGGCCGGTGAGCGGCGCGGGGATCTCCCACACCGGGCTGCCCGGCGACGTCGGCACGGCCGTGGGAGCGGACGTGGGCGTCACGGCCGGAAGGGCCGCCCCCGTCGGCGTCGCCGCACCGCCCGCCTGTGGGACGGCGGGTGGCGAGGCGGCGGGAAGCCCGGTAGAGGTGACGGTCACGCTCGGCCTGGGTGCCGGGGGCTGCTGGGTCGGAGGTTGCTGGGTCGGGGGCTGCTGGGTCGGCTTGGCCGTCGATGTGCCGCCCGGTGCCTGCGTGTCCGTGGGTTTTGGACTGGATGTGGCGTTGCCCGTCGGCTTCTCGGACGGTTTGCTGGTCGGTTCGTTCGTGGGCGTGCTCGTGGGCTTCGCAGTCGGTTCGCCTGTGGGCGAGGCGCTCGGTTGCGTGCCCGGTTGCGTGCTCGCCGTCGTGCCCGGGTTGGGCGAGACGCTCACCTGGACGGGCGCCTGCGGGCTGGCCTGCGGCGTCGCGGGCGGGGTCGTAGGCGGGGTCGTAGGCGGGGCCGTGGGCGGGGTCGTGGGCGGGGTCGTGGGCGGGGTCGTGGGCGCGGCGTGCTCGTCGCCCGCCTTGGGCGCGTTCGCACCGCTCGCGGCGGGTGCGGGCGTGGCAGGTGCGGGCGTGGCGGGACCGGCGCCCTGAGCCGCGGCACCCTGCCCCGCAGCACCCTGCGCACCCGCGCTCTTCGCCGCAGCACCCTGCCCCACAGCACCCGGCCCCACAGCACCCTGCCCCACAGCACCCGGCCCCGCGGCACCCTGCGCCGCCGACGCGGTGGGGCCGCCGCTCGCGGTCGGTGCAGGCGCTCCCTGGCCGTTCTGGCCCGGCTGGCCGCTCTGGCCGTTCTGGCCCGGCTGGCCCGGCTGGCCCGTCTGTCCGGGCTGTCCCGGAGCCGCGGTGGCACCGCCACTCGCCGTCGGAGCCGCGCCACCCGGCCTGTACGGCGACGGAGTGGCCGGAGGCCGCGGGGCGGAGTTCCCGGCGTGGCTGCCACCGATGTTCCGTGAGGTGCCGGAAGGACGGTCGGTGCCGGCCTGCCGTGAGGTCCCGGAAGGCCAGTCGGTGCTGGTCCGGCCGGAGCCCTGCCGGTTGTCGGCACGGGTGTCGCGAGCCGTACGGTCACCGGAGGCACGGCTCGGGACTCGGCGGTCCTGATCACGCGATTGGTGGGCCGTCCGGTCGCGGGTGGAGGTGCCGGTGGGCTCGTCGCCGGTGCGGCGCGGCGCGATCGTGGTGCTGTCGGGTGCGTTCGCGGTGTGGCCGGGTGCCTTCGCGGTGGTCCGGGCGGAGTCGTCGCGGGCAGAGCCGGACGCATCACTCGAACGGCCGGACGAACCACCCGGAGCGCGGGACGAACCACCCTGACCGCTGAACGAATCACGCGCGCCGGACGAGTCCTGCTCCGCGCCCGGCACGTCATCGGAACCGCCCGAGGAGCGGCGGGAGGCGTCGGAGAAGCCGCGGGCCGCATCGGACGAGTCGCCGGACGTGCCTGCGGAGGAACCGGGGCCGGCCCTGACCTCCGTACGTGTGCCGGACGAGGCGTCGTCCGAGGCGGTCGCGACGTCGTCATGCACGCCGGCACGCGCACCACCGGAGCCGCCCGACGAGGAGCCGGG
This sequence comes from Microbispora hainanensis, assembly GCF_036186745.1. Taxonomy (NCBI): domain Bacteria; kingdom Bacillati; phylum Actinomycetota; class Actinomycetes; order Streptosporangiales; family Streptosporangiaceae; genus Microbispora; species Microbispora hainanensis. Next base: position 1,676,227 of record NZ_CP108086.1, read on the forward strand.
CGCCGAATCCGACACCGGATCCGATGACGACGAGTCGAGCGAAGAGGACGAATCCGACGAGAACGACGAAGCGCGGCCGGGCTCGTCGGACGTCGGCGCGGCCAGGGGGGCGGCACCGTCTATCGGCGGGGGGGCATCGCGGCCGGGGTCGGCCACGGCCGCCCAGGGCTGCGCGACGACGGCGCCACCGGTCGCGGACACCGCTGCGAGGAGCAGGCCGGAGACCAGGGTGGCGCGCCGGGAGGACATTCGGGGGGTCATTGAGGCTCTTCCTCGATCTAGGGAGTGGGCCGGGGACCGATGAGGGACTTCCAGCCCGCCGCGGCGAACTCGGGTGTCCCTGGGAGAGCGGCTGCGGGCACGGACGGAGGCGTCGGGTCGGGGATGTTCACCCAGTCGCCCTTGTCGGCACCGCGCATATCGGGTTTCCACGCCATCAGCAGGCTCATGGCGTAGGGGCTGGAGTAGACGGGGCCGGTGGCACCGGCGCCCGTGGTCGCCGTCACCTGCACCAGGACGGAGACCTGCACCTGGTCCTCGGAGCGGACCTTCCACTGGACGCCGATCGTCTGCGTCCGCAGGGCCGCCCCGGCGGGCAGTTCGCCTTCGGGGGGAAGGCCGAGGGTCTCCCGCCAGCCGCGTACGGCGTCGCGAGCACCCTCGCGTGCCGCCTCACGCTGGTCCGGCGGGGCGTACAGCGCGGCCGCCTGTTCCGCCTGGCCGAGGTCGAGCGTCCAGGCGGCCTCCAGGGCGGCGGCCGCAGCGGACGCCGCCCCGATCTCGGTGTGCGGGAAGCCGACGGGATAGCCCCCGTCGCCCTCGTGACCGGTGGGCACCGCCAGCGCGACGGTCGGCGCGACGACGTGCGCGGGCTTGGGCGGCGCGTCGGCGTGCCGGGTCTGCAGGACGATCACCGCGACGGCGATGACGGTGACGACACCCGCGATGGCGACGACCAGGTGCCGGGGATCCCACCGTCGCGGCGGTCCCAGGTCCCAGTCGAGCGCCGGATCGGGAATGACCGGTCCCACTACTTGCTCCGGTCCGTCCGCTGCGAGAACGCCTGCCCGGCGGCGGCGGCGAGGCGCAGGTACGCGCCGCGAGTGGTGGGCCGCAGCCGGGCCAGATCGACCTCCGCGCCCTCCTTGAGGTGCGGGTCGAACGGCACCCGCACCACCGTGCGGCAGCGTCCGGCGAAGTGGCGTTCGAGCAGGTCGACGTCAACGTGCGACTTCGGCTCGACCGCGTTCAGCACGACGATGGCGTTCCTCACGAGGTGGCCGTGGCCGTGGGCGGTGAGCCAGTCGAGGGTGGCGGCGGCCGAGCTCGCGCCGTCCACCGCGACCATGGTGACCAGCACGATCTGGTCGGCGAGCTCCAGCGTGGCGCCCATGGCGCCGTGCAGGAGCCCGGTGCCGCAGTCGGTGATGCAGATCGAGTAGTAGCGCTCGATCAGGTTGGCGACCGTACGGTAGTCCTCGGCGTTGAACGCCTCGCTGACGGCCGGGTCGGTGTCGGAGGCGAGCACCTCCAGCCGGGCGGACGACTGCGACGTGAACGCGCGGGCGTCGGCGTACCGCACGATGTGCGGCGCCTCGGCCAGCAGGGTCCTTATCGTGGCCGCGGTCTCCGACTTGACCTTGATGCCGAGCGTCCCCCTGTCGGGGTTGGCGTCGATGGCGATCACCCGGTCGCCGCGCAACGAGGCCAGCGTGTTGCCCAGCGCCGCCGTCGTCGTGGTCTTCCCCACCCCGCCCTTGAGGCTCATGACCGCGATCCTGTGGTGACCGCTGGCGACGGGCGTCTGGGCCTGGGCGATCAGCGTGCGCCGTTCCAGCTCCGCCGCCGACTCCGAGGGGATGATCCGGCCGCCGGAGAGCTGGTAGACGAGCCGCCGCCATCCGCTGGTGGGCTCGATGCGGCGGTTGGTCAGCAGATGTTCGGCCGTGAGAGGCACGCTCTCCGGGAACTGCTCGGCAGGAGTGGGCACCGAAGTGTGGATCTCGGTCATGGGCGGGTCCTTTCACCGAGGACGGGAGGAAACAGAGGCGGTCAGCAGGTGCTCCATCGCACGGTGGCGGTGCCTTTCTTGCCCTTCGGGCCGTGCAGTTCGAGCGGCGCCGTCACGGGCGAGGGGACCCCGCACCAGTAGCGGACGCGCAACGCGCGCACGGTGAGCACGTCGGTGTGCCCGGGCTTGAGCGTTCCACTGGACGGCTCGACCACCAGGCCAGGAGCCGTTATCCGCCATTTCACGGGTTTTCCGGAGGTCGTCGAGAGAGTGAGGGTTCCTCTCCCGAACGCGTCGAGTGCGACGACGGACGGCGCCTGCACACCCCAGGCGCCCATCAGGAAGACGCCCGGACGTGTGGGAGTGTCCGGAGCGGCGCCCTGTCCGCCGGGTTGCGCGGCGCCCCCGCCTGTGGCGCCCCCTGCCGCCGTGCTCTGTTCGCCGCTCTGTCCCCCGCTTTGTCCCCCGCTCTGTGCTGTGCCCCCGCCTGTGGCACCCCCGTTCGCCGTACTCTTTTCCCCGCTCTTTCCGTCGCTCTGATCCCCGCTCTGTGCGGCGTCCCCGTCCGTCGTGTCCTGTCCGCCGGGCTGCGCGGCGCCCCCGGCCGTGGTGTCCCCCGCGGCCGTCGCGGTCACCGTGACCCGGGGCGCGCCCATGCTGGTGGTGCCCTCGGCACCCGCCGCACCGTCCGCCGTACCACCCGCCGCGCCGTTAGCCGCGCCGTTAGCCGCGCCGTTCGCCGTGCCGTCCGCTGCGGGGTTCGCCGCGGGGTTGCCCGCCCCCGTTCCCGCCGGATCGGCGGACGTCTGCGCGACGTTCGCCTCCAGCGCCCCCTTATGGGACTGGGGAGCGGGAGCGAAGAGGTTGATCCCCGTCACGGTCCCCGCCGCCCCCGCGACGACGACGATGACGATGCGTAAGGCGGTCGCCCGAAGCAGTGAGCCGACCCGGGCCAGGACCGCGACGATCCTGATCTGCGCACCGGCGGGCGGCCTGTGGGCGGAGCCTGCCTCCCCGGCCGTACCGGTGGTGTCGTGGACAGAGGCCATTGCAGGGACGGTGCCGGCAGCGGGGGCAGGGACCACCTCGGCGGCATGCGCCAGCGCCTCCCTGGCCCTGATCTGCGAGAGCAGGGCGTTGTAGAGAGGCGTGTCCTGCCCCGGCTGCAGCGCGGCGCTCTCTCCGGAGGCCGGGTGCGCCCTGCTCGCCACCCCGGGGAACGGGTTGGGCCGTTGCGTGGCGCGTGACCTCAACGTTCCTGACGGCCACGGCAGGCTCGGCTGGGTGTCCTCCTGGGAGATGGGCCGCACCGGGCGCTCCGGCCGCTCGGCCCCTGGAGTCCCCGCGGCCGACGGTTCCGCCTTGGTAGCCCCCGCAGTCGGCAGTACGCCCCCAGGAGCCGGCGTGAGCGGCAGCGCGGCCCCGGCAGTCGCCGCAGCCTGCGGCATGGCCCCGGGAGCCAGCGTGGTCGGCAGTTCGACCCCGGCGGTCGCGGCAGTGTCGGCAGGACGCGGCGCTTCCGGCAGCGAGGGCAGGAGGCCGGGCCTCGTGTCGTCCCGGTCCTCCCCGTCCTTCCGGGACGGGGGGCGGGACTCTTCCCGGGACCCCACCGGCGACAGACCGGAGCCGGGCGGCACCGACGGCGGGCCCGGCGGCGTCGCCCCTGGGACCGCAGGAGCCGCCGGCGTGCCTGGCGGCGACGCGGAGACCGCCGACGCGGGCGGCGGCGATATGGGGGATGCCGACGCAGGCGCGGCGGGAGCGGGTGTGGACGCCGCCGCAGGCGCAGGCGCGGGCGCGGGCGCGGTGCCCACGGGAGCGGACAGCGGCATGCCGAACGACGATGGGGGCCGCTGCCCCGTCCGCTCCGCCGGAGCAGAAGGCGGAGGGGACGCTGGAGCAGACGGCGCAGAGGACGGCGGTGCCGAGGATTGCGGTGCGAACGCCGGATGGGACGCCGAAGGACGCTCCGAAACGGATGGCGACGAAGACGCCCGGGCGGACGCCGGAACGGACGGCGAAGAGGACTGCGGCGCGAACGCTGGATGGGACACCGAAGGGCCCGCCGGATGGGACGGCGGAGGAGACGCCGGGGCCGATGGTGGCGGGAACGGCGGAAGGGACGGCGGAGTGAACACCGGCGCGGTCGGCAGAGCGGACGCCGAAGGGGGCGCCGGGACGGGCGGCGGGGCGGGCCTGGCTCTGTGGCTGGCCCTGCTCAGGGCGTCCAGAAGTCGCTGCCTGGTCTCGGGCGTGAGGTCGGCGACCGGAGGGCGGGACAGGATCTGCGGAACGGTGTATCGGATGTTGATGGGCCGTTTGCACACCACGCACGTCACGATGTGCCGGAGCAGCGCCGTACGGGCGGTGCCGAAGTCGGCCGCCTCGCCGTGCTCGTCCGGGAAGACGGCGGCGGCCAGCGGAGCGAGGTCCGGGCAGATCGGACGGCCCCGGGCGAGGCCGTCCAGCCCGCTCACGAGGATCTCCACCACGTCCTGGGTGCGTGCGATCAGCCTGCCTGCCTCCTTCAGCGGCAGCGCGAGCACGTACACGAGATCCCGAAGCGGGAGTTCGTGACGGTAGAGGAGGAGCAGCGTCTCCGCGCCCAGCGGGTCGGCCAGGCGCCACGCGCGCCGCACCGCGAGGTGGTCGGGTCCGCCGGACCCGGGCCCGGGCACGAATCCCCGCCCCGGGCCGGTGGCGACCTCACGGCGCAGCGCGGACAGCAGCCAGGCCCGGTCTGAAACGTTCCCGGGCCGTTCGCGGGCCGCGCACGACTCCAGAGCGGCGGTCACCGCCGCGAGCATGGGGCCGGACGCGAGATGGCCGGAGGCATAGTCGACGAGGTGGGCGCCGTGTTCGTCCACCCACGTCATCCCCTGGCCGGGGTCGAGCGTCACATCCCCGACTGGCGGGCTCATGCGCACCGGATCGGGGTGAGGACGACGACGGCGTCATGTTCGGCCAGAGCATCCCTGCGACTTAGGCATGGCACTTGCCTAACAGGAAATCTTGATGCATACCGATACATAGAACGAGATCTTAGACTGACCGCGATGTGTTGGGAAGGAAAAGAACCAGAGAAATCCTGAGTTGAGGATAAGCCGCAAATAACACCGATATGGTCATCCGAAAGGGATCTGGTAGCGGCTCCGTATCGTCTCCCGACTTGTCTGGAGAACTTGCGGACCATGATTGCTTCCGCCACCCCGACAGCCCGGATGACCTGCCCCTTCATTCCGCTTTCCGGCACGAGCGACATTCGGCGGCGGGCGGGTTTCGGTGCCGGCCTTTCACCCGTCATCCGATCGCCACATCCGATATGAATAGCCTTCATATTTCTGGGGAATAACCAGCGTTCCATGCTTTTTCAGCATTACAGCATGCGCACGCGCGGTCTCTGCGTGAAGCAGCCTCCGCCCACCTCGGATCACCCTCGAACGGCCGCCGCGAGGTCGCGAAAACGTGATCTCCAACGATCTTCGACGACCTTCCACGATCTTCAACACTCTCCGGCGATCTCCGCGATTTCCCGCGCCGGAGGCCGTCCGGCACGTGTCGAATCGGACTGACACTCAGGCGGCGTCTGCCTTCGTTGACGTGACGCCCGCAACCACCGGTGCCGGGGACCACGAAGAGACGTGCGTGGAGGCCGTCGTCGTCCTGTTCAACCGGGACCTGCGAGTTCACGATCATCCGGCGCTGTCCGAAGCGTGCGCCGCGGCCCGGCACGTCGTTCCGCTGTTCGTTTTCGACCCCGCCATCGGGGCCCGGCACCGCCGCGACTTCCTCCTCGCGTCCCTCCACGACCTGCGGTCGTCCCTGCGCGCGCTCGGCGGAGACCTCGTCGTACGGCACGGCGACCCGGTCGCCCATGCCGTACGGACCGCCGGGGAGACGGGCGCGGCGGCGATCTGGGCGAGCGAGGACGTCAGCCCGCTAGCGCGGCGACGCGAACGGCGATTGGCGGAGGAGTGCCAGGCCCACCGGCTGGAGTTCCGTCTCTTCCCCGGCGTGACCGTGGTGCCCCCCGGCGCGCTGCGACCCGGCGGCGGGAGCCACTACCGCGTCTTCTCCCCCTACTGGCGGGCCTGGTCGGCCACCGCGAGACGGCCGGTCCTCGGCGCGCCCCACCGCCTGTCCCTGCCACGTGGTGTCGATCCCGGCGTCCTGCCCGGGGCGTCCCCCACGCCGTACGGGATCGTGCGGGGCGGGGAGGACGAGGCGCGGCGGCGGCTGGAACGGTGGGTGAACGACGGCCTGGCCTCCTACGCCGAGACGCGCGACCTGATGGCGGGGCGCACCTCGATGCTGAGCGCCTACCTTCACTTCGGCTGCCTGTCGCCGTCCGAGGTCGTGGCCCGCGCCTGCGAACGGCCCCGCAGCGAGGAGTACGTCAGGCAACTGTGCTGGCGCGACTTCCACTACCAGGTCGTCGACGCGTTCCCCGACATGGGCCGGCGCGACTACCGGCCGAGGGACGTGGACTGGCGGCGCGACGAGGAGGCGGAGGCCGCCTGGCGAGAGGGCGCGACCGGGGTTCCGATCGTGGACGCGGGCATGCGCCAGCTACGCGCCGAGGGCTGGATGCACAACCGGGTGCGCCTCGTCACCGGCTCCTACCTGACCAAGCGGCTCGGGATCGACTGGCGGGCCGGGCTGGAGCACTTCGCCGAGTGGCTGCTCGACGGCGACATGCCGAACAACTCCGGCAACTGGCAGTGGGTCGCGGGCACGGGCAACGACACCCGGCCCTACCGCACGCTCAACCCCCTGCGCCAGGCGAAGAGATTCGACCCCGACGGGGAGTACGTGCGGCGTTACGTCCCCGAACTCGCCGCGCTGCCCGGCCACCTGGTGCACGAGCCGTGGAAGGTGCGCGGCGGGGTGCCGGGCTACCCCTCCACTCCTCTCGGCGGCGAGCTCAGTGCGTGACGGCCGCCGAGCCCGTCCCGCCGTCCGGTCAGAGTTCGGCGTCGGGAGTCGACCCCGCCCGGACCATGATCATGCCCGTCCCCGGCGCTTCCGTACGGCCATGGGCGGAGCACGTCATGGCTGTCTCCTCGTCATCCTGTCGAGCTGGCCGACGACCCATTCGCGATAGTCCTTCGACAGCGGATCGGCGCCGACGATCCCCTCGACCATCCGGGGCAGCGCAATAGGCGCGAAGGCCAGCGCGTAGGCGACCAGCAGGACGAACTCGGCGTCCAGCTCGCCGGTGATCTCGCCCTCCTCCTGACGGCGGCGGGTCCGCTCCACGGCCTGGTGCAGCCGGTCTCGCTGCGCCGTCGCCCATTCGTCGTCGCTCTCGGGGGACGAGCCGTCGCCCAGCGCCTGCCAGATCACCAGCCGGGACCAGTCCGGGTTGTCCAGTGTCGCGTCGAGGTGGGCCGCCACGCTCTCGGCGTACGTCGCGCCGGGCGGCGTCACGTTCTCCTGCGAGCGTGCCCACCTGCGCCGCAGTTCCTCGACGAGCCCCTGTTTTCCGCCGAAGTAGTACGAGATGAGCTGCTGGTTGACGCCCGCTCGCGCCGCGATGGCGGCCGTCCGGGCTCCGGCGTACCCCTTCGCACCGAACTCCTCGACCGCCGCCGCCAGGATCCGCTCGCGGGTCCGTTCCGCCGCCTTCCCACGCTCTTGTGGTGCGCGCCGCCCTGATGAAGCCATGCGTCGCACCCTAGCCAATCATGTGGTTGAGTGACAAAAATCAATCAATCACTTGAAGAGGATGGGGCGCATGATCTTCACAGAGCGCGAAATCGAATACCTCTCCAGTCAGCGGATCGGGCGCCTGGCCACGCTCCAGCCGAACGGGACGCTCCAGGTGAGCCCTGTCGGATTCCGCTACAACCCCGAGCTCCAGACGATCGACATCGCCGGGCACAACATGGCGGCCAGTCGCAAGTTCCGCAACGTGCTGGCCAACGGCAAGGTGGCGTTCGTCGTGGACGACATCCCGTCCGTCGATCCCTGGCAGGTGCGCTGCCTGGAGATACGCGGGCGCGGCGAGGCGCTCACCGAGGCCGCCGACTCGAACGCCCCGCTGCCCGGCCCGATCATCCGCGTCCGTCCACGGCGGATCATCAGCTTCGGCATCGACCCCGGCAACCCCGCCGCCGGCAAGCGCGACTTCCCGGAAGCGTGAACGGCGCGCAGGCGGTGCGCGTCCGGGAGGCGTGCACGGCCCGGAGGCCGTGAGTGGTCCGGGGAGGCGTGAACGACGCTGATGCCTGAACCGCGCGGAGGCGGTGAACGGCGCTTAGGCGTGAGCGGCGCGGGGGCGTGAGCGGCGCGGGGGCGTGAGCGGCGCGGGGGCGTGAGCGGCGCGGGGGCGTGAGCGGCGCGGGGGCGTGAGCGGCCTTTTACTCGGATCGGCCGGTGGCACGGCAGCGGCGGTGGACCTCGTCCACCCGTTCAGTGAGGCCCTTGCGGTCGAGGTGTTCCAGCAGCGGCACCGCGACCCTGCGGCTGGTGCCGAGCACGCTCCTGGCCTGGCTGACCGTGAACGGCTGCGGCAGCCGGGCCAGCAGCGCCGCCGCGCCCGCGTCCGCGCCCGGCGCGAGCACGATGCCCTCGGCCACGCGCAGCAGCGCCCCGGCGCGTACGGCGGCGGCGAGCTCGCGTGGTCCGAGTCCCAGCTCCGCCAGCCGCCCGGCGTCCGGCGCCTGGAACGGAGCCGTGGCCAGGTCGTCCAGCAGGGCCCGCACCGCCCGGGCCACGGGGGCGGGCAGCCCGGCCGTCCCGGTCACGACGCGGCCCGCCGTGGTGATCCGCCCGTCGGCCACCGTCAGCGGCGGGCGTACGAGCGCCGTCACGAGCCGCCGGTCGGGCAGGCCCAGCTCGTGGCGGGCGGCCTCCACCGGCATCCCCGGCTCCAGAGGATGATCGGCGGCGTACCGCCGTACGACCTCGGGGAGACGAGCCGACAGCTCCGCCCAGTGATCGGGGTCGGCGTGCCAGCCGGCGGCCACCGGCCGTCCCGTGGGCGGGCAGCCCATCGCGAGCAGCTCGCCGTCGCGCAGCAGCAGGTGCGTACGCAGGAGCGACGCGGCGTCCGCCGACGCGTCCGCCAGCGCCTTCGCCCGTTCCCTGGCCGCGCCCCGGCGGCGCAGCTCCGGAGGGCGTACGTCGAGCACGGTCGCCCGCGCGAGCACCCGCAGCTCGCCCTGTCCCCGGCCCGGGTCGCGCAGCAGCAGCGCGTCGCCCACGTGCAGGGGAAGCGGCCGGGCCAGGCGTAGCCGGGCCGCCACACTTTCGGCACTTTCGGCACTTTCGGCCTCCGCGCCGAGCGGGCGCACCTCGCACGGCACCGCCGCCGAGCCGATGTGGGCGGTGAGCCGCGCGGGAAGCGGCCCGCGTGCGCCTTCCGCCATCGTCACGCGTACGTCGGCCAGGCTCGTCGCCGTCCAGGCGCCGGGCGTGACGAGGGCGTGGCCGCGTTGCGGCGCGATCCGCCCGCGCAGGTTGAGCGCCACCCGCGCGACCCCGGTGACCGACTCGACGTGCTCCTTGAGCGACTCCAGGGCGCGTACCCGCACCGGCTCGCCGTCCAGCTCCAGTTCGTCGCCCGTCGCGACGCGGCCGGCGGGCAGCGTGCCGGTCACGACGGTGCCGCTGCCGCGCACGCTGAACGCCCGGTCGATCCACAGCCGTACGGGGGCCTGCGGATCGGGCGCGGGCAGCGCCGCCACCAGCCGGTCGAGGGCCGCCCGCAGCCCGTCGAGGCCCTCACCGGTGCGCCCGCTCACCGCCAATGCCTCCACCTCGCCCAGCCCGGCCTCCGCCAGCCGGGCGCGCGCGTCCTCCAGGGCGGGCGCGGGGTCGGCGAGGTCCGCGCGGGTGACGGCGAGCAGGCCATGCCGTACGCCGAGGGTGCGCAGCGCGACCAGATGCTCCTGCGACTGGGGCATCCACCCCTCGTCGGCGGCGACGACGAACATCACGGCGGGCACCGGGCCGACACCGGCGAGCATCGTGCCGAGGAAGCGTTCGTGCCCGGGGACGTCGACGAACGCCACCCGTTCCCCCGAGGGCAGCGTCGTCCAGGCGTAGCCCAGCTCGATCGTGAGCCCACGGCGCCGCTCCTCCGCCAGCCGGTCGGGCTCCATCCCGGTCAGCGCCCGCACCAGCGTCGACTTGCCGTGGTCGACGTGCCCGGCCGTGGCCACGACATGCGTTCCCGGGGCCATCAGGAGGCCGCCCTGAGGACGGCCGCGAGGACCTCGCCGTCCAGGTCCGGCGGCACGGCGCGCAGGTCGAGCAGCAGGCGTCCCCCCTCGACCCGGCCGACGACCGGCGGCTCGCCGCGCCGCAGCGGTCCAGCCAGCCGTTCCGGCAGGCTCACCGCCGTGCTCGGCAGGCGCACTCCGGGGGCTCCGCCCCCGCCCACGGTCGCCTCCGTGGTCACGGCCGCCGCGTCCACACCCGCCTGGCACAGCGCCTTGGCCAGCGCCTCGGCCCGCTCCCCGAGGATGATCGGATCGGCGTGGAGAGCCTGCCGTACGGGCGGCTCCGGGCCCCGCAGCGTCGCCTCCAGGGCGGCCAGCGTCAGCTTGTCCACGCGCAGCGCACGGGCGAGCGGGTGCCGCCTGAGCCGTTCGACCAGGTCGCTGCGGCCGAGCAGCAAACCGGCCTGCGGACCGCCGAGCAGCTTGTCGCCGCTCGCGGTGACGAGGTCGGCGCCGACCCGCAGCACGCTCGCGGCGTCGGGCTCCTCCGGCAGGAGCGGATCACGGTCGAGCAGCCCCGAACCGATGTCGACGACCACCGGCACGCCCAGCCCGGTCAGCTCGGCCACCTCGACCGAGCCGGTGAAGCCCTCGACCCGGAAGTTCGACGGGTGGACCTTGAGCACGAACCCCGTCTGCGGCCCGATCGCGTCCCGATAGTCGGCCAGGGCGGTGCGGTTGGTCGTGCCCACTTCGCGTAGCCGCGCGCCGGTGGACACGAGCAGGTCGGGGATGCGGAATCCGTCGCCGATCTCGACCAGCTCGCCCCTGCTGATCACGATCTCCCGTCCGGCGGCGAGCGCGGTGGCGGCCAGCACGAGGGCGGCGGCGTTGTTGTTGACCACGTGGACGCCCTCGGCGTCGGGCACGGCCCGGGCGAGCGCCTCGATCGCGCCGCGTCCCCGGCGGGCACGCGCTCCCGACTCCAGGTCGAACTCCACGTCGGTCGCCCCAGCCGCCACCGTCACCGCCTCGACGGCGGCCGGCGACAGCGGCGCGCGGCCCAGGTTCGTGTGGAGCAGCACGCCGGTCATGTTGACGACGGGCCGCAGGCTCGTGGCGTGGCGCGGCAGCGCCGCCAGCGCGACGTCGGCGACGTCCTCCGGTTCGATCTCGCCCTGCCGCACCCGCTGCTGCGCGTGCACGACCGCGTCCTTGACCGCCGTACGGCCGAGCCGCTCGACGGCGGCGACCAGCCGCGGATCGGCCAGCACGGCGTCGGTGCGCGGCACCCGCCTCCGTGGATCCACACTTCAAACTACAGCGGCGGTGCCCGGCCGCCCGATGAGCCAGGCCGGGCACGCCGGTTCTTCACCAGCGGCTTGGCGCCGCCGAGGCACAGCCCATAAGCCGGGCCGGGCACGACGGTTCTTCATCAGCGTCTCCTCGGCCACCAGGACACGCTGTATGCCGACTCCCGCAGCCTCGACACCTTCGCCCGGCAGCACTACCGCGCGTGCCACATCGAGGGGGACGTCGCTCGTCTTCGGCCGCGCGACCGCCGTCTTCGAGCGGTGCGAGCTGAGCCCGGGCGCAGCGATGCCCGTGCCCGAGAACCGGCGGAACTCACACCGCGACAGGCCGCCGGGCGCACCCTCGGGAGCTACCTAGGCGACTGGCGCTCCGGCCCTGCTCTGCTCCCCCGTCCCTCGGGCAGGTGACACCCTTCTCCCTGCCATGGCGGTAACGGCGGAGTGCTCGTCCGCGAGTTCCTTGTGACCGCCTCGGGAGGGAAGCCCCATGGACGTGCGGGACCACGCCGCTGCCGGACCGCACCGGAAGCCGGCGATTCGAGCCGGTACGGCGAACGGGCGCGGCGTGCTCGAAGGGGCGTTCCACCTGCTCGACGTGCTGGCGGCGGCCGAGGAGGGAGCCGGTCTGTCCGAGCTCGCCCGCGACGCCGGCATGCCGAAGGCGACCACCTATCGCCTGCTGCGGCAGCTCGCCGACCTCGGCGCGGTGCACCAGCACGGGCAGCGCTACTTCGTGGGGCGGCGGCTCGCCCTCCTGGGCGACGCCTGGCAGCCCGACCCGCGGCTGCGGGCCGCCGCCCGCGAACCCGTACGCCTGCTGTCGGCGCTGACCACGACCGTCGTGTTCCTCACCGCGCTGGAAGGAGACCGGGTCAAGGTGATCACGGTGGCGCGGGGAGAGATCAAGGAGGTGCCGCCGATCCTGCCGGGCTCCGAGCTTGCCGAGGCGACCGCCGCGGGCCGGGTGTTGCTGACGCAGAGACCGGACGGCGACGCCGCGCCGCCGGGGTTCACGCTCACCGAATGGCGGCGGGCCCAGGCGGCCCTCCGCCGGTCGGGTTCGGTCGCCGTAGATCACCATGAGGTGATGCCCGGGGTCTGCTGCGTGGCCGCACCGGTCCGGCGCCCGGAAGGCGAGATCGTCGCGTCCATCAGCGCGCTGGCGGTGCGACCGGCGGTGCCGGCCGGGCTCACCGAACTCGTACTGCGCGCGTCGCGGGAGATCACCCGCAACCTCGGCCGCACCTGACGGTCCACGGCCCGCTGCCCCAGGTCGTCCCGCCGGCACCACATCGAGGCCGTACGTGCGCCGCCTCGTGTGGACTCGCGTCACGGCCCGCCGGGGCGGCTGGTCGTAGCGGCTAGGACTCCTCGGCGAACAGGTCGGCAGCCGAGGTCGCCGTGGCGGCACGCCGCACCCATTCGTCAAGCAGGCCCACATCCGTACAGGCACTGATGAACGCGCGGTCGGAATCCGAGACGGCAATGCCACGCGCCTCCAGAACGGTCAGCACCGCCCTCGCCTCACCCTCTGCCCGGCCCCTTCTCCGGCCTTCCTCGCGGCCCTCTTCACGGCCTTCCGCACGGCCGACTTCGAGACCCTTCCCGTAGTGCTGACGAGCGAAGGGACTGTAGACCGGCCAAGTGGTGGTTTCCATGACTCTCTCCATGACGTATCTGGCGGCCTTCGTAGCGAGTCGGTATGCGTATTCATAGTATTGCGGAGCGTGTTCATCGGGTAGGTGTCGCAGCGCGGCCACGAACGCCTCTATCACCGGCGGATGTTCGCCGTGAGCCATCACCGACAACGCGGCCAGTTCCGGGTGGGCCGCCGCTTCCGCGGGATCGGTGACAGCCGGGATCTGATCCGGGCCGATCACCTGACAGGCCAGCGTGTAGCCGGGCAGGCTGGTACGGATCGGGGCGGACGCCCACTTGGCCGTACGGGCCTTCGGGCAGATCATCAGGACGGTGATCGGGCAGGCCAACTGCAGCCACAGTGCGGCGGCATATCGAGGCAGCGCGTGCAACTTGTCCGGCTCCTCCTTCTGCTGGATCTCCACGACGATCGCGTGAAGGGGAGAGTGCCGGGGGCCGACCGTGATCACGACGTCAGGGCGCAGATCGATGGACGGGCGGTCGTTCAGGTCGTTGCTCGCGACCTGGACCGGGAGCCCGTCAGGCACATCGACGCCGAGGTGGTCGCGCAGCATCTCGACGGCGAACTGCGGCCTGTGCCGGAACAGCAGGTTGAGCGTGTCATGCAGGGGGGACGGCATGACACGGAATGTCATCAACAAATTACTATGAGTAGTCGCCGCCTTGGCTCGGCTGCCGCAGGGCCGAGGCCAGGCCACAGGCTTGGCAGAGGAAGGCGAACGGTGAGCGGAGGTGGACGGGAATCGAACCCGCCAGGCCGAGGACCTCGGCCTCGTCGGTTTTGAAGACCGCGGGGGCCACCAGGCGCCCACACACCTCCAGGAAGAAACCTAACCGGTACGGGGTAGGGACCCTGGGCGACGCCCCGCGGCAGGCGGCGTGACGGACGGACGACGCGAGGACGGGTGCGACATGACCGAGACGGCGGACCGGGCCGGGATCCGGCTGACCCAGCAGGCACACGGAGGCGGCTGCGCCTGCAAGATTCCCCCGGGTGAGCTGGAGAGCATCGTGGCCGGGCTCGTGGCCCCCGACCCCTCGGCGTACGCGAACGAACTGGTCATCGGGCTGGACGACGGCGACGACGCGGCCGTGGTCAGGATCGAGGGCGGCCGGGCGGTCGTCGCCACCGCCGACTTCTTCACGCCCGTCGTGGACGACCCGTACGACTGGGGGCGCATCGCGGCGACCAACGCGCTGTCCGACGTGTACGCGGTGGGCGGCGAGCCGGTCGTGGCGGTGAACCTGCTGGGCTGGCCCAGGGAGAGGCTGGCCATGGACCTCGCCAGGGAGGTGCTGCGCGGGGGCCTGGACGTGGCGCGGGCGGCGGGCTGCCACGTCGCGGGCGGGCACAGCATTGACGACCCCGAGCCCAAGTACGGCATGGCGGTCACCGGCCTGGCCGACCCCGACCGGCTGCTGCGCATCGACGCGGGACGGGCGGGGACGCCGATCTCCCTCACCAAACCGCTCGGCGTGGGCGTGCTCAACACGCGGCACAAGGCGACCGGAGAGGTGTTCCCGCAGGCGGTCGAGGTCATGACGACGCTCAACCGGGACGCCTCGCGGGCGGCGCTGGAGGCGGGGGCGAGGTGCGCGACCGACGTGACCGGATTCGGTCTGCTCGGCCATCTCTACAAGCTGGCCAGGGCGAGCGGCGTCACGGCGGTGGTCGACGTGGCGGCCGTGCCCTACCTGGAGGGTGCACGGCAGGCGGTGCACGACGGCTACGTCAGCGGCGGCACCCGCCGCAATCTGGAGTGGGTCCGCGCCCATCTCGATCCTGGCCGCTTCGGGGAGGAGGACCTGCTCCTGCTGGCCGACGCCCAGACCTCGGGCGGCCTGCTGGTCGCCGGCGAGATCCCCGGCGCGCCGGTCGTCGGCGTACTCGTCCCGGCCGGGGACGCCGCGATCCGGCTCGCCTGACATCCCTGGCCCGCCCGGAACGGCGGTGAAGTGGTAGACCCGGTGACATGCGACCTGAGCCCGGCGAGGTGCTGCATTTTTCCGAGGACCCCGAGATCACCCGATTCGTCCCGCACGTGGCCGCCACCGCACGGCAGCCGGAGGCGTACGTCTGGGCGGTGACGGCCGAGCGCTGCCCCGACTACTGGTTCCCCCGCCAGTGTCCGCGGGCCATGGCCTGGACGACCCCGGCGACCACCGGCGACGACCGCGACCGGATCATCGGGCCGGGCTGCGGCGAGCGGGTCCACGCCATCGAGTACGGCTGGCTGGAGGCGTTCCTGAGCGTCCGCCTGTACGCCTACCGCTTCCCGGCGGAGAAGTTCGTCCCGTTCGGGGAGCCGGTGCCGAGCGCGGTGGTCGCCACCGAGCCCGTCACACCCCTCGGGCCGCCCGAACCCGTCGGCGACCTGCTGCGGCTGCACGAGGAGGCCGGCATCCAGCTCAGGGTGCTGGACAACCTCTGGCCGTTCTGGGACGCGGTGACCACCAGTTCCCTGGGCTGGAGCGGCATCCGCCTCCGCAACGCCCGCCCCCACCCGGCTTAGCCGAGCGCGTCAGGCGTTGTTCAGGTAGGTGAGGACGGCGAGCACGCGGCGGTTGTTGTTGCCGTCGTCGGTGATGCCGAGCTTGCCGAAGATCGACGTCGTGTGCTTGCTGATGGCGCTCTCGCTGAGGAAGAGCCGCTGGCCGATGGCCTGGTTCGACAGCCCCTCCGCCATGAGGCCGAGCACGTCGTGTTCGCGTTCGGTGAGCCGTTCGAGCCGCCGGTTGGACGTCCCGCTGGACAGCAGCTTGGCGATGACGGCCGGGTCCATGGCGGTCCCGCCGCCTGCCACCCGCTCCAGGGCGTCCACGAACTGATCGGCGTCGAACACGCTCTCCTTGAGGAAATAGCCGATGCCGCCCGTGCCGTCGGCGAGGAGTTCACGGGCGTAGAGCTGTTCGACGTGCTGGGAAAGGATCAGGATCGGCAGCCCCGGCACCTGGCGACGGGCTTCGAGAGCCGCCCGCAGGCCCTCGTCCGACTGGGTCGGCGGCATGCGGACGTCGACGACCGCGACGTCCGGCCGCTGGGTCAGCAGCATGTCGAGCGTCTCGGGCCCGGTGGTCGCCGTCGCCACCACCTGGTGTCCGTACGCCTCCAGGAGGCGGACCATCCCGTCGCGCAGGAGGTAGAGGTCTTCGGCTACAACGATTCGCATGGCACGACCATTCTGACGTGGGTCGGACCGCCCGCCGGGCTGGTGATCTCCAGGGTGCCGTCGAAGGTCGCGAGGCGGCGGCGGAGCCCGTCGAGCCCGCCCCCCGCCCGCGCCCCGGCACCGCCCCTGCCGTCGTCCGCCACGTCGACGACGATGCCCTCGTCGGTGCGGGCGATGGAGATCCCGGCGTGGGTCGCGCGGGCGTGCTTGGCCGCGTTGGTGAGCAGTTCGGCGACGCCGAAATAGAGGGCGGACTCGATCGGCGGGTCCAGGCGCAGGCCGAGATCGACGCTGACGGTGGTTTCGAGAGGGCTGTCCAGGGCGAGAGCGCGTACGGCATCGACCAGCCCGCGCTCGGTCAGCAGCGGCGGGCTGATGCCCCTGACCAGGTCGCGGAGCTCGGCCAGGGACGCGGTGGCCCCCGCTCGCGCCTCCCGCAGCAGCGCCTTGGCCCGGTCGGGGTCGGTCTCCATCAGCTTCTCCACGGTCGCCAGGGACATCCCGAGCGCGACCATGCGCGCCTGCGCTCCATCGTGCAGGTCGCGCTCGATGCGCCGGATCTCGGCGGCCTGCGCGACCGTCGTGTCCGCGCGCTGGGCCGTCAGCTCGTCCACCCGGTCGGCCAGCGCCATCGCCGGCGACGGCCGCAGGAACCGGACGGCCACCGGGCGGACCGGCCGCCAGGCGTACGGCGCGGCGCAGGCCGCCACGACCACGCCGAGCACCCCGATGAGGCGCATGGAGGGCGCCGGGTGAGCGAACCCGACGACCGCCACCACGACTCCGGCCGGTGGGACGGCCGCGACCAGCCCCATGGTGAACGGGGCGATCAGTGCGAAGCGCAGGTCACGCCAGGTGGCGGGATCGCTCCGCCAGAGCCGCATCCGCTGGTCCCGGCGCGCGTCCCGGCTGGTGCGCTCGTAGGAGAATCCGTTCCACCAATATCCGGTCGACATGCGCACCACCGGCCCGGCCTGCCGATATCCGGGCGGAATGACGGTGCCCGTCCACTTCGCCACGAGGGAACGGGTCATCCGGCAGACCGGGCGCGCCAGGGCGAGCGTGCCGACGGACGCCCACAGGACCGGCGCTATCGCCGGCCACGGGTTGCCGCCCCACCACCACATCCACAGCCCTGCGGCGGCGGCCCACACGGCCGGGACCAGCATGCTCACGACCAGCACGACGCACGATCGCACGAATCCCACGGCGGCGCTCGCCGCCCACGACAGCGGCTGTCGCATCCTTGTTCCTTCGTGCTCCATGACCCCGGTCCCCGATGTGTCCCGAAATGCGCCGATCCGGCGTGGTGTCTCCACTGTGCACCGCGCTGAGCCTGGTCACCATCGGCTCGGCCCGGGAGTGGGTCTGGCCCCACCCCTCCGTACGTCCAGACGCATACCGCGCCGCCCATGCCCTCCCTAGCGTCGAGATCACGACAACAAGGAGGAAAAAGACATGACCACCATCGACAACACCCACGCCCACAAGGCCTTCGACCTGGCGAGGAAGTGCGTCACGCTCTCCGGCGTGATCTGCGCCGTCACACTCGCGACGGTCGTCGTGATGTCGATCGCCGATCACCCGGGCACCCCGTTCATGTGGGCCAGGGCCGCCATCTTGCTCGCCATCGCCCCGATGCTCCACCGGATGATCGCGCGTGCTTCGCAGGGCTCGCGGCGCAGCTTCGAGCGTATGCGCGTCATCACCGTCACGATGCCGATCGCGATCATCGGCGTCGACCTGATCCCCGGCATCTGCCCGATGTGGTACGCCGTGCTGCAGGCCGTGAGCGTCCTGCCCCTGGTCGCGGTCGCGTTCATCCTCAACGGCTCCGGCCCCCGCGCCGCCTTCCCCAAGACCCGCTGACCGGCCCGGCCGTCCGTGCCTCCTACACGCGGGCCCGCACGGCGGGGTCACCCGGCGGGTACGCGACAGGCCGTCCGGACAACGGGAAGACCGCACGTAGCCTCGCGCCCGGGCTGTGCGGAACCACCTGGAGGGTCCCCCCGTGAGCCCGCGCGATATCCCTGGCGATCGGCAGCCCCAGCCCTGAGCCTCCCGTGTCCCGGGTGCGGGCGTGGTCCAGGCGGGTGAATCGGTCGAAGACGGTGGTGTGGTGTTCCGGAGGGATGCCGGGGCCGTCGTCCACGACGTCGAGGACCGCGTGGTCGCCCGACGACGTGAGGGTGACGTGGACCGACGTGGAGGCGTGGCGGACCGCGTTGTCGACGAGGTTCGCCACAAGACGGCGGAGTTGATCGGCGGAGCCGTCGAGGAGCAGGTCAGGGGTGAGGTCAAGGTGCACGTGGACGTCCGGACGAGGGCGTTTGCGGACGGCCTCCTCGGCGACCACCTGGGCCAGGTCGAGTTCCTCGGCCCGCGACAGGGGTTCGCCCGCGTCGAGCCGGGCCAGCAGGAGGAGGTCGGCGGCAAGGGACTGGAGGCGTGCGACATCGTCCAGTGCCGCGGTCGCCAGCGCCTTTTCGGCGGGCCGGGCCAGCTCCAGCCGGGTTCGCAGGATCGCCAGTGGGCTGCGCAGTTCGTGTGCGGCGTCGGCGACGAACTGCCGCTGCGCGTCGACGGAGGTCTGCAGCCGGTCGAGGGTCGCGTTGACGGTGCGGGCCAGTGCCGCGATCTCGTCCCGGGTGTCCGGCTCCGGCACGCGTTCGTGCAGGCCGTTCGCGGTGATGTCGGCGACCTTCGACCTGATCGCCGAGACCGGGCGGAGCACTCGGCCGACCGCCATCCAGGTGAACAGCGCGACCACCGCGAGGAGCGCCGGCACCCCCCAGATCAGCAGGTTCCTGAGCGTGGTCATCGCCGCCAGGGCGGGTGCCCTGGAGGCTCTTCCGGTGACGGTGACCGGGCCTTCCTCGGTCTCGAACGTCCGTCTGACCACGAGCACGGCCTCGTCGGGCGGGCCGTCGTCTTCGCCGGTGGCGGCCGAGCCCGGCATCGGTCCCTTCTCTCCCGGCGGCACCACTCCTTTTCCGAGCGGTGGCGCCGTTCCCTTTTCGAACGGTGGCACCGTTCCCTTTTCGTCCACCACGCCACCCGGCCCCGACTCCGCCTTCAGTATTTGCATCTGTTTCTTGGCGTCGTTCGCCGCCAGCTCCTTGGTGGAGGCCGTCAGGCTCGAGTCCAGCGCGGTGAAAAGCGCGATCGAGGCCAGGCAGAGCGCCGCCGCCACCGCCGCGGTGGCCGTCAGCGTCGTGCTCAGACGCACTCCCATGTCAGCCCTCCAGCCGGTAGCCCACGCCCCGCACGGTCTTCAGCGTCGTCCGTCCGAACGGTTTGTCGATCTTGCGGCGCAGCGCGCTGATGTAGACCTCGACGACGTTCGAATCGCCGTCGTACGCGAAGTCCCATGCCTGGGCGAGCAGCTCGGCCTTGGTCATGACCTCGCCCGCGTGCCGCGCCAGGCAGTGCAGGATCGCGAACTCCTTGGGCGTCAACGCGATCTGCACGTCCCCGCGACTGCACTTCAGCCCCGCCGGATCGACCCGGAGGTCCCCGACGGTCAGCGTCGTCGGCCGCTCCCGCACCTTGCGCCGGGCCAGTGCTCTCAGCCGCGCCAGCAATACGACGTACGAAAACGGCTTGGTCAGATAATCGTCCGCGCCGATGTCCAGCGCCTCCGCCTCGTCGTACTCCCCGTCCTTCGCGGTCAGCATGAGGATCGGCGTCCAGTTTCCGGCCTCCCGCAGCTTCGCGCAGACTCCGTAGCCGTGCAGCAGCGGCAGCATCACATCCAGCACGATCACGTCGTACGAATGCTCGGTCGCCATCCACAGGCCCTCGCGCCCGTCGTGAGCGAGATCGACCGCGAAGCCCTCTTTGGTCAGGCCGTCTTTGAGCAGCTCGGTCAGCCTGCGTTCGTCTTCCACCAGAAGTAGGCGCACCTCAACAGGGTGAAGGTGCGCACCTAAGAGAAACATGAAGATCGTCTTTGCCTCTTCAGGGTCGCTTCAGGTAGGGGAGCCCAAACTCCTGAGCGTTCCGTCAACCGATCACGGCCGGCCCCACGGGCAGGCCGATCCAGGGAGTGACCAGAGAATGAGGAAGAGGAGCATGATCCTCGCGGGGGTCATCATGACGGTGGGCCTCGGCATCGGCGGCAGCACGGCCGCGTCCGCGACCTCCACCGGTGCCCCGAAGCCGGGGGTCGTCTGCGCCGTGAAGGGTGGGCCGACGGCCGCGGAGAAGGGCAAGACCACCGTCAAAGTCGACAAGGACGGCAGGGTCTTCGTGAACGGCAAGGAGGTCTCGAAGAGTGAGCTGAAGACCCTCTGCGAGAAGCTCCCGCTGCCCGGCAAGGGCGTCGTCTGCATGGTGCACAAGAAGGGCGGCACGTTCAGAGGGGACACGATCAGAAGGGTCAAGACCAGGATCGGCAGGGTCTTCGTGGACGGCAAGGAGATCCCGAAGAACAAGCAGAGCGCTCGCTGCCAGAAGCTCCCGCTGCCCGGCAAGGGCGTCATCTGCATCGTGCACAAGAAGGGCGAGGGCGGCGGGTTCGGCACGAGCGACGAGAAGACCTACGTCGACGGCAAGCCGGTGCACGCCACGTGCCCCCTGCCCAAGAAGCCCGGTAAGGGCATGGACGACGTGCGCGCCGGGGACGACACCCCGGTGATCATCACGCCGAACTGACACACGACTCGCCGCAGGCGGTGACCATCCCATCCGAACGTCCCGCCGGCCCACCTCGCCGACGGGACGTTTCCGGCACCTCATCGGCCTGGCCGCCCGCGGCGTGATGGAGGGTCCAGCAGCCGCTCCCGCCTGAGCCGTGACAGGGCGGTGCCCGGGGTCGCGGCGCCCGGATTCCCGGACGCCGCGACCGTACGTCAGGCCGGTCGGCGAAGGTGCCGGGCGAAGAAGCGGACCGCGCTGTCGGCCTCGAACCTGGGCAGTTCCTTGTGCCTGCCCGCGTTGCCGTGCAGCGTCTTCTCCTTCGAGGCGAAGGCGTCGAACAGGGCGAGAGCGGCCTCGCGCGGGATGTGCTCGTCGTCCCACTGCATGTCGAACTCGATCGGTACGGTGATCTGCTTCGCCTTCTCGATCAGGACGTCGGGCCAGTGCTGGCCGAAGACCGCGGCCGTGATCCTGGGTTCGACCGCCACCAGCGGTACGCCGATCGCGGTGCCCATGTTGATGCCGAAGTAGCCGACCGGCCCGTCGGAGCCGATCTCCGGAAGCTCCTGGAGCGCGTCCAGTGCCGCCCGCCATTCGGGCACGGCGAGCTCCGCCAAATGGGCGTTGTAGCGGACGACGATCGGTCCTTCCGGCTCGCCCGCCGCCCTGGCCCGGAACAGCTCGGCGATCTCCTGCTCGTCGTGCGCCGTACGCGGCCGGTCGCCGTGCCCGGGCGCGTCGATGACGGCGACGTGGAAGCCGCAGACGGTCACGAGGAGGCGGGCGCGGCCGGCCATCGCCGGATGCTTCTTGTGGTTGCCGCCGCCGTGGCCCATCAGGACCAGGGGCGCGCGGCCGGTGCCGGGAGCCGGCGACCAGAGGACTCCGGGGACGTCGCCCACGGTGAAATCACGTTCGATCACGCCGTCCGAGGACGACTCGGCGGTGAACCGCAGAGAGTGCACAGGTGTTGCCTTTCGGGAGAGTCTTGGCGCTCCCGGCGACACCTACGTCGATCGCCCGGCCGTGACGGGAAGGGGGAGCACCCACGTCGTTCCTGCGTTCATGGGTCTCACCTCCTCGGCCGGTCACGGTCACCGGCACGCTACCAGGCTCGCCGATCGTCTCTCCAACCATTTTCAGCGGCCGGGGACAGAGGCGGGGCGGCCCGCGTCGAGGCGGTCACGCTGCGGCACGACGGTGTACTTGGGGTCCCTGGCCGAGGCCCGGCCCGCCGCCAGCACCCCGAACCGGGTGCACAGCGCTCCGGCCGTGATCGCCACTGCGGACAGCGCGGTGAGGGCCCGGCTCCGCCCGGCGACCGTGGCGAGCAGGCCGCCGCCGAGGGTGAGCACGCGGGAGGCCCGCATGAGCCTGCCCGCCCTGCCCGTCCGGTACGGCTCGCCGACCAGGCCGAGGCGGTGCTCCAGCAGCCCGCCGGCGACGATCTCGGCCATGGCGCCCGCCGCCGCGGCGGTGCGGGCGGGCCCCGCCAGCGCCCGGGGCGTGGTCAGCATGACGGCCGCGCCCGCCGAGGCGAGCGCGCTCCCGGCGAACAGGAACGGCAGCTCGCGCATGCCCTCGTGCCAGGCGGGGACGGCGGTGTCGGCCAGCAGGACGGCCGTGTAGGTGGCCATCGCCACGCCGCTCAGGCCGCTCGCGACCGACGCGGCGTCGCCCGCGAAGGGCAGCAGGCCGGTCACCGCGGAGCCCGCCGCGACTCCGGCCAGCCCGCTGTGGGCGGCCAGCGTCCACGAGCCGACGCTCATCGGCGAGGTGAGCTTGAACACCCGCAGCATGTTGAGGAAGCGCATCGGCCTGCCCAGCTCGGCCACGAGGAAGACGGTTCCGGCGCCCGCCCCGGCGAAGGCGGCCATGCGGGCGGCCAGCCCCAGCCGATCCCGCCCGGTGAGGCGGGCGGCCGCCGCCATCACGCCCGCCGCGCCGGACAGCCCGCCCAGATAGAGGTACGCCGGCATGTGGGGCTCGTGCCAGAGGGGCTGCTTGATGACCGGCTGGCCGTAGTAGGACCGGAACTCGGCGTCCGGCACCATCTCGTCGCGCCGCCTCGGCATCAGGTCCTCCCCACAGAAACGATCACGTCCTGCTCCGCGCCGCGTGTCACGGCCTGCTCCACACGAAGCGTCTTGTCCTGCTCCGCATGAAGCGTCTTGTCCTGCTCCGCAGGCGGTGTCACGGCTTTCTCCGTACGAACGAGACGGCCACTCCGGCGGCCACGGCGAGCGCGGCGCCGCCGGCCCAGCGCCACATCGCGGGCAGGTCGCGGGTGGTCACCACGGGATCGGGCGGCAGGCCGTACGTCTCGGGCTCGTCCAACAAGAGGAAGAAGGCACCCGTGCCGCCCACGCCGTTGTCCGGGTCCGCGCCGTACAGCCGGGCCTCGGTCGTACCCTCGGCGTGCAGCCGTTCGACCCGTTCCTCGGCCCGCTGCCGCAGCTCGTCGAGCGGCCCGAACTGGATGGACTTCGTCGGGCACGCCTTGGCGCAGGCGGGCTCCATGCCGCCGCGCAGGCGGTCGTAGCAGAGCGTGCACTTCCAGGCCCGGCCGTCGTCCTGCCTGCGGTCGATCACGCCGTACGGGCAGGCGGGCACGCAGTAGCCGCAGCCGTTGCAGACGTCGGGCTGGACGACGACGGTGTCGAACTCGGTGCGGAACAACGCGCCGGTGGGGCAGACGTCGAGGCAGGCGGCGTGGGTGCAGTGCTTGCACACGTCGGACGACATCAGCCACCGGCCGTCCTGCTCGATGAACGCGACATGCCGCCAGGTGCTCGCGCCGAGCGCGCCGGTGTTGTCGTAGGAGGTGGCCCGGAACACGAACCCGTCGTCGGGCACGTCGTTCCACTCCTTGCAGGCCACCTCGCAGGCCTTGCATCCGATGCAGATGGACGTGTCGGTGAAGAACCCCACCCGCTCAGCCATGGCGATACCTCTCGATCAGGTCGAGCAGCGCCGGGCCGCGCGGGCGGCGTCCGGGCAGGACGTCGCAGGTGCCGGCCTTGCTCTCCTGGATGTAGACGTTCGGGTCGAGCACGATCGACGGCAGGTCGTTGACGACGTCCCCGGTGATCACCCCGCCGCTGCTGTATCCCCAGTGGTACGGCATGACGATCTGGTGGACGACCTTCCCGTTGAGCCGCAGGGGCCGTACGCGGCCGGTGACGAGCACGCGCAGCTCGATCGCGGTGCGCGCGGTGACGATCGTCGCCCAGTCGCCGTTGTCCAGGCCGAGCTCCTCGGCCATCTCCCGCGACATCTCGCAGAACGCCTCCGGCTGGAGCTCCGCCAGGTACGGCAGGGGCCTGCTCATGGCGCCCGTCGTGTGGTGCTCGGTGAGCCTGCTCGTCGTGTAGACGTACGGGAACCGGGGCGACAGCGCCGGGTTGTACGGGTTCTCCGGGTGGTCGATGGTGCGGCGGGCCGGGTTGGCCTGCTGACCGTAGAGCGCGTTGCGCACGGGCGACTCGTGCGGCTCGTAGTGGGCGGGCAGCGGCCCGTCGGACAGGCCGGACGGGACGTACAGCCAGCCCCTGCCGTCCGACTGCATGATGAACGGGTCGGTGCCGGCCAGCGCGTGCTCGGCCTTGGCCCCCTCGGGCGGCACGTAGTCGGGCGCCTTGTCCTCCTCGAAGTCGGGCACGTCCGGCCCGGTCCACTTGGCGCCGTCCCAGTAGACGTACTTCTTGCGTTCGCTCCACGGGCGGCCCTGGGGGTCGGCCGAGGCGCGGTTGTAGAGGACGCGCCGGTTGGCCGGCCAGGCCCAGCCCCATTCGAGCGCGACCGGGCCCTGCTCGGTGTGGGGGGTGCGCCGGGCCGCCATGTTGACCCCGTCGGCGTACACCCCGCAGTAGATCCAGCAGCCGCAGCTCGTCGAGCCGTCGGGCTTCAGCTCACGCAGCGACGCCAGCAGGCGGCCGTCGGCGGCCCGGCCGTTGATCTCGCGCAGCACGGCCGCGGCGTCGGGGTCGCGCTGCGCGCCGACCTCCGGGTAGTCCCAGGTCAGCTCCTTGACCGGCCGGTCGATGTCGTCGTCGCCGAGCCGCTGCCTGATCCGCTTGCCGAGGTGGTAGTAGAACCACAGGTCGCTGCGGCAGTCGCCGGGCGGGTCGAGGGCCTTCTCGCGCCACTGCAGCAGCCGCTGGGTGTTGGTGAACGTGCCCTCCTTCTCCACATGGCTCGCGGCGGGCATGAAGAAGACCTCGGTGCCGATCTCCTCGGTGCGCAGCTCGCCCGTCTCGATCTCGGGCGCGTCCTTCCAGAACGTCGCGGTCTCGACCAGCACGAGGTCGCGGACCACCAGCCATTCGAGGTTGGCCAGGCCCAGCCGCTGCGCTCTGCCGTTGGCCGAGCCGACCGCCGGGTTCTCGCCCACGACGAAGTAGCCCTTGACCGTGCCGTCGATCTGGCCCATCACGGTCGCGTAGTGGCCGTGGTCGCCGGTGAGGCGCGGCAGGTAGTCGAAGCAGTAGTCGTTGGCCTCCGTCGCCGCGTCGCCCCACCACGCCTTGAGCAGGCTGACGACGTACGCCCGCCGGTTGCCCCACCAGCCGGTGTCGGCGCCCTCGCGTTCCAGGTAGTGGTCGAGGCCCTCGTGCCGGTGGGCGTGCGGCATCGCGATGTAGCCCGGCAGCAGGTTGAACAGGGTCGGGATGTCGGTGGAGCCCTGGATGCTCGCGTGGCCGCGCAGCGCCATGATGCCGCCGCCCGGCCGGCCCATGTTGCCCAGCAGGAGCTGCAGGATCGCGGCGGCCCTGATGTACTGCACCCCGACCGAGTGCTGCGTCCAGCCCACCGAGTAGACCCACGCCGTGGTCCGCTCGCGGCCCGAGTTGGCCGTGATCGCCTCGGCCAGCTCGTGGAACAGCTCGGGCGGGATGCCGCACAGCTCCTCGACCATCTCCGGCGTGTAGCGGGAGTAGTGCCGCTTGACGATCTGGTAGACGCACCGCGGGTCGGTCAGCGTCGGGTCCTGGGGCGGCGTCGCGCTCGCGCCCGCGCCGCGCGCGCCGTACGAGTCGGACCCCGCCGCCTCCGCGTGGCGCTCGTCGCCCTCGACCGGCTCCTCCTGCTCGGGCACGTCGCCCTCGTACGCCCAGCTCGACGGGTCATACCTGCCGGTCTCCTCGTCGAAGCCGGAGAACAGGCCGTCGAGGTCCTCGGTGTCGCGGAAGTCCCGGTTCACCAGCGTCGCGGCGTTCGTGTACGCGAGGACGTACTCGCGGAAGTCGAGCCCGTTCGACAGCACATAGTTGATCAGCGCGCCGAGCAGGACGATGTCAGTACCGGCCCGGATCGGCAGATACCTGTCCACGGTCGCACTCGTACGGCTGAAGCGCGGGTCGATGTGGAAGACCTTCGCGCCGCGCGCCCGCGCCTCCATCACCCACTGGTAGCCCACCGGATGGCACTCGGCCATGTTGGAGCCCTGGATGACGATGCAGTCGGCGTTGGCCAGGTCCTGCTGAGGCTGGGTCGCGCCGCCACGCCCGAAGCTGGTCCCCAGACCGGGGACGGTGGAGGAGTGTCATATGCGCGCCTGGTTCTCGACCTGGATCGCGCCGAGGGCGGTGTAGAGCTTCTTCATCAGGTAGTTCTCTTCGTTGTCGAGCGTCGCCCCGCCCAGGCTGGCGATGCCCAGAGTCCTCCTGACCTCCCGCCCCTCGTGCGTCTGCTGCCAGGTCTCGCGCCGGGTCCGCACGACCCGATCGGCGATCATGTCCATCGCGGTTTCGAGGTCGAGCGGCTCCCACTCGGTGCCGTACGGCCTGCGGTAGAGCACCGTCGTCTGACGGCCGGGGTGGGTGACGAGCTGCTTGCTGGCCGATCCCTTCGGGCACAGCCGCCCCCGCGAGATCGGCGAGGCGGGGTCGCCCTCGATCTGGGTGACCCTGCCGTCCTTGACGTAGACGAGCTGGCCGCAGCCCACCGCGCAGTAGGGGCAGACGGACCGCGCGACCGTCTCGGCGTCCTCGACGCGGGGCCGCAGGGCGTCCGTACGCGCCGAGCGCGCCGCCCGCCCTCTGCCGTCCTCTCCCTTGAGCTGCCGGATCACCGGCCAGCGGGAGAGCCATCCACCACCCACGACGCCTCTGATGCCCCGCTCATGCCGGTCTAATCACGAGATATCGCCGCGTCGCCCACCACCCGCCGGGACGTGACCGCGTGGAGGTAGCCGCGGGCGAGCGCGCGCCGCCCGGACGAACGGTGCAGCTCGCCGAGCAGCCGCCGCGTGGCCGCCTCCCCGCTCCGGTCGCCGAGCTGCCGGAAGATCGCCAGCGAGCTTTCCAGCCGGGCCGAGCCGTTCCGCCAGTCGCCCCTGGCCGCCTGGAGCCCGCCCAGGCCCTGCATCGCGTACGCCGCGCAGTGCCGGTCGCCATAGCCCTCGAAGATCGTCAGCGCCCGGCCCTGGGCGCGCATCGCCCGCCCGGTCTCGCCCGCGAGGTCGTGCAGGCGGCCGATCTGGAGCGACACGCAGCCCTCCCGGTGGGCGTCCCCGAGCTCGCGCGCCATGCGCAGCGCGCCGCCGAGCCAGTCGGCGGCGCCGTTCAGGTCGCCCGCGCTCAGGCAGCCGCGCCCGAGCGCCTGCCGCGCGTACGCCTCACCGGAGCGGTCGTCGAGCGACACGAACATCGCGAGGGCCCGGCGGAAGTGCCGGGCCGCGGCGACGTGGTCGCCCCTGAACTGGCCGACCGCGCCCAGCCCGCAGACCGACACGGCCTCGCCCCTGACGTCCCCGAGCATGCGGAAGAGCAGCCGGGAGCGGCGGAACATGCCGGCCGCCTGGGCGTACCTGTCCCGATAGAGGGCCACCTGGCCGAGCCCGCGCAGCATGGCGGCCTCCCCCGCCCGGTCTCCTGCGGCGCGGGCGGCCTCCAGGGCGACGCGGTGGGTCTCCTCCCACGCGCCGAGGTGACAGCGCAGGTCGAAGTACGGCACGAGCGCCGCCGCCAGGCCCCAGGCGGCGCCGGTCAGCCCCGCCTCCGCGGCCAGCCGTACGGCCTCGACCAGGGTCTCGTGCTCGGCGCCGAACCAGGAGACCGGATGGGCGCCGACCCGGCGCAGGGCGTCGTCGGGCAGCCGCCAGCGCCGGGCGGCGGGCGAGGTCAGGCGGAAGACCGTGGTGGGCAGGCGGGCCGTGGCGTGTTCCGCGGCGGCCGTCCAGCCCGCGACCACGCGCGCCAGCGCCGGCATGTCCAGCTCGCCCGCCTTGTCCCTGGCGTCGACGCGCAGCAGGTCGGGCAGCCGATATCGGGGCTGGCCGAGGGGATCGGTGCCCACCGGGCGCAGCAGGTTCGCGTCGACCAGCACGTCGGTCACGGCGTCGCTGCGGTGCCGGTCGAGCACCGCGTCGACCACCCAGCCGGGCAGCGGCCGGGTGCCGAGCAGTCCGAGCGCCCGGAACGTGCGCGCGGCGTCGTCGGGCAGCAGGCGATAGCTGCGGTCGAAGGACTCCCGCACCACCAGATCGCCGGCGCGCAGCTCGGCCAGCCTGACCGTCTCGTCGTCGAGCCGCCGCCGCAGCACGGCCGGGGACCAGCCGGGACGGGCGGCCAGCCGCGCCCCGGCCACCCGGATCGCGAGCGGCAGCCGGCCACAGGCCCGCACGATGGCGGCGGCCTCCTCCGGCTCCCGCTCCAGCCGCTCCGCGCCGACGATCGCCGTCAGCAGCTCCAGCGCCTCCGCCTGGGGCAGGACGTCCAGGTCGATACGGGCGGCGCCGGGCAGTTCGGTGATGCGGCGTCTGCCGGTGACGACGACGGCGCTGCCGCCGCCCGGCAGCAGCGGCCCCACCTGCGCGGCGCCCGCCGCGTCGTCGAGCACGACCAGCATCGGCCGTACGGCGAGCAGCGTGCGGTAGAGCGCGGCGCGCTCGTGAACGGTGGGCGGCAGCGGCTCCGCCGCGTCCAGCGCACGCAGTGCCTCGGCCAGCAGCTCTCCCGGCTCCGCCGGTGATCCCGCCGCGCCGTCCCGCGGGTCGGTGCCGCCGAGCGACAGGAAGAGCTGGCCGTGCGGGTACGCCTCGCGGACGGCGTGGGCGCAGCGCACCGCGAGCGCGGTCTTGCCGACGCCCGGCGGCCCGGTGACGACGGCGACCCCGCCCGGGGCGAGCGCCCGGGTCAGCGCCGCGACCTCGGCGGCCCGCCCGGTGAAGTCCACCAGGTCCGGCGGCAGCTGACGCGGCACGACGGGGTGAGCGCCGCCGCCGGAACGGGTGGCGGGCTTGATGGGCTTGACGATGAGGCCGTGCTTGGCGGGTGGTCGTGGGGGCGGCTCCCCGGCGAGCACTGCAGCGTGCGCCCGGCGCAGCTCGGGCCCCGGCCCGACGCCGAGCTCGCTCACGAGGTGTTCGCGGATCGTGCCGAAGGCGCGCAGCGCCTCACCCTGCCGTCCCGACCAGTGCAGGGCCAGCATGAGCCTGCCCCACAGGTCCTCGCGGAAAGGATGGTCGGCGAGCAGGGCGCGCAGCTCCCCGGCCGCCTCGCCGTACTCTCCGGCCGCCATCAGCAGCTCGACCAGGTCTTCCGCGGCGCGCAGCCGTGCCTGCGCGAGCCGTCCGAGCCTGCGGTCCCACAGCGGGCTGCCGGGCAGATCGGACAGCGGGACGCCCTGCCACAGCGCCAGCGCCCGTGCCAGCAGGCCGGCCGCCTCGTCCGGCCGGCCCCGCGCCCGGCGCTCCCGCGCGGCGGTCACCCGCTCCTCGAACAGCAGCAGGTCGAGCTCATGTGGCGGCAGCTCGATCGCGTACCCCGACCCGATGGCCCGGATGCGAGCCGGGGCGGGCCCGAGCTCCGCGCGCAGCGCGCTCGCGTACGTGCGGAGGTTGGCCGCGGCCGAGCGCGGCCGGTGGTCCGGCCACAGCACCTCGGCGAGCTCGTCGCCGCCGACGGTGTGGTTGGCGTGGAGGAGAAGGGTGGCCAGGAGCATGCGGGGCTTCGGCCCGCCGAGCCGTGGCGTCGTGCCCGGCAGGCGGACCTCCAGGGGACCGAGCACGCTGAACATAGGCCGATCGACTGTCATGACCGTGTTGCTCCTCGAAGGACCGGTTCGCCATGACTCGCGCAGTCTTTGTACCCAACTCTTGATGTTTTTTGTGCGGCAGATTCCGACTCTTTTGGTCATGAGACTCAAATCGCTTGTCACGGCGGGTTTCGCGCTGGTCCTGGGCCTCGCGTTCGGCACCGCCACCGCCCCGGCGGCCTCCGCAGCGGGTGCGCGCCCGAACTTCCAGATGCCGTTCCCCTGTGGCCAGACCTGGACGGGCAACTCCAGCGCGAGCAGCGCCCACCAGTCGTACGAGATCGACTTCAACCGGGGCAGCACGGCCGACGCCGACTACGGCGACACGGTCGTGGCCGCGGCGGCCGGCACCGTCGTCATCTCGGCCCACCAGGGCTCGACGAACGGCTTCGGCAACCTCATCAAGATCGACCACGGTGGCGGCTGGTTCACCTACTACGCCCACCTGAGCGTGCGCTCGGTGGGCGAGGGGGCCCACGTGAACCAGGGTCAGAAGATCGGCGAGGTCGGCAACACCAGCAAGCCGGGCAACAACATCTCCCCGCACCTGCACTACGAGGTGCGCACGAGCGACACGACCTACCCCGCCAACATCCAGAAGGCGGTGTTCAACGGGGTCACCTTCGGCTACCCCGCGCAGACCGTGACCTCGCAGAACTGCGGCGGCGGATCGACCAACCCATACACCCCGCAGGAGGTCTGCGGCAGCGGCTACTCGGTGATCGACTCGGCCGGCCTCGGCTCGGCGGGCACCGTCTATCTGCTCTACAACTCCGGCAACGGCTACAACTGCGTCGTCACGTTGAAGAAGACCTCGCTGGGCACGCCCACCGCGACCACCGCCTACCTGGAGGTCAAGGGCAAGAGCCGGGTGACCGACTCGGGCAACTTCGGCTACTACGCCGGACCGGTGCGCGCCTCGGCCGCCGGCACCTGCGTCAAGTGGGGCGGCAAGGCGGGCTCGAACACCTACGACAGCCCCTTCGAGCACTGCGGCTGATCCCCATGACCGCATCCCCGATCGTCCGCGCGCCCCGATGTGCGGCCCTGACCGCCGCGGGCGTCGTGACGCTCCTGCTGTGCCTGGCCGGGCTCGTCCCGGCCGGGCCTGCCTCAGCCGGACCCGCCTCAGCCGGGCCTGCCTCGGCCGGGCCTGCCTCGGCCGCCGAGGGCCCGCTCGCCACCGCCTTCACGCAGGCGGCGGCGGCCCACGGCGTCCCCCGCGACCTGCTCGTCGCGCTCGCCTACGCCGAGACCCACCTCGACGGCCACGGCGGCAGGCCGAGCGCGAGCGGCGGCTACGGCGTGGCGCACCTGGTCAGCAACCCCACGCTGCACACCCTGGAGGAGGCGGCAAAGCTCACCGGAGCGCCGGTCGCCTCGCTCAAGGCCGATGACACGGCCAACGTGGCGGGCGCGGCGGCCGTCCTGCGGGCCAGGGCCGACGCCCTGGGCCTGGACGCCGCCGCCCGCGCCGACTCCGACCGCTGGTACACCGCCGTCGCGCGCTACGGCGGGGCGAGCACGCCCGAGGTCGCCCGGCTGTACGCCGACGCCGTCTACGACCTGCTGTCGGCCGGGTTCACCGCGCGGACGCCGGCGGGCGAGACGATCACGGTGGCCGCCCGTCCGGCGCATCCCGACCGGGGAGCCCTCGCGAACGCCCGCGACCTCGGCCTGCCGGAGAACAACCGCACGCTCGCCGCGGCGGCCGTCGACTACCCCGGCGCGACGTGGGTGGCCGCCAGCAGCGCCAACTACGCCGTGTCCGACCGGCCGGCGAGCGACTCCATCGACCGCATCGTCATCCACGTCACCCAGGGCTCGTACGCCGGGACGATCTCCTGGTTCCAGAACCCCGCCGCACAGGTGTCCGCGCACTACGTCGTACGGTCGTCCGACGGCGCGATCACCCAGATGGTGCGGGAGAAGGACCGGGCCTGGCACGCGGGCAACTCCGACTACAACCACCACTCCGTCGGCATCGAGCACGAGGGATACGTCGACAACGCGTCGTGGTTCACCGACGCGATGTACCGCTCCTCGGCCGCCCTCGTGCGCTCCATCGCCGCGCGGTACGGCATCCCCACCGACCGGTCGCACATCGTGGGGCACTCCCAGGTCCCCGGCACCGACCACACCGATCCCGGGCCCAACTGGAACTGGACCACGTACATGCAGTACGTCACGGGCGGCGGCGGCACCGGGAACCCGTACACGCCGGAGCAGGTGTGCGGCGACGGTTACTCGGTGATCGACTCGGCCGGCCTCGGCACGGCGGGCACCGTCTATCTGCTCTACAACTCCGGCAACGGCTACAACTGCGTCGTCACGTTGAAGAAGACCTCGCTGGGCACGCCCACCGCGACCACCGCGTACCTGGAGGTCCAGGGCAAGAGCCGGGTGACCGACTCGGGCAACTTCGGCTACTACGCCGGGCCGGTACGGGCGGCAGCGGCGGACAAGTGCGTTAAATGGGGTGGCAAGGCGGGCTCGAACACCTACGACAGCCCCTTCGAGCACTGCGGCTGACCTTTTCCGGCATCGGTTCGTGATCCGGGGCCTCCGCGCGCCGCACTGCGCGGGGGCCCTCCGGTGCTGGTGCGGAGATCTGCGAAAGCATGGGCTGTGGGGTGTAGAGGCCGCAGGGAGGGCATTAAGGCCCTGATGCAGCCCGCTCCGCGGGCGATCCGTGCCCGCGGAACCACCCTCACGCAGAGGACGTCGATGAACGACCAGCCGCCCGAGTGGGCGAGAAATCTTGAGAAGGCGGCGATCGAGGCGGCCAGGGCCGTCGAACGCGCCGGCCGGGCACTCGGCAAGGCGGTGGAGCAGGCGGGGCGCACCGCCAAGGCCCAGGCCGCGATGGCGGCGGCCTACCAGGCCGACCTGGAAACGCTGGAAAAGGTGCTGCGGGGCCTCCCCGCGGAGCAGGTCAGGGACATCTCGGCCGCCGCGGCGGTGGTCACGGCGACCGCCGACCGGGTGCTGTCCCAGACGCCGAAGGACGACCTCTGAACCTGGCTCCGGCCCCGACGCGGCGGGACACGGACGTTCGCGAACCGGCAGTGGGTCCGCGGCCTTTGCGGCTCGGGTCAGATGGTCGGCCTGGTGGCCGGGCGTTCACCATCCTTCCCAGTGCAGGACCTGGTCACGTGGGATGCGGCGCGCGGGTTTGAAGTCGGTGCCGATCGTGTAGGCGAGCGGGATGAACGCGGCGAGCATGACCTCGTCGTAGGGGACGCCCAGGGTGGCGGCGAGCTCGCGTTCGAGGGGTCCCTGGGCGGTGGTCCATGTGGTGCCGAGGCCGCGGGCGCGGGCGGCGAGCATGAAGCTCCAGGTCGCGGGCAGGATGGATCCCCATGTGCCGGATTGGACGGCCGCCGAGGCGTGATCGGTGCGTCCTTCGATGGCGGGGATGACGAACGCCGGGACGCGGTGGATGTTGTCGGTCAGGTGCCGTAGCCCCTCGAACACGCCCTGGGTGGAGCGCGGAGCGTGGTTCATGCGGCGGAGGTCGTGTTCGTTCAGTGGTTGGCCCTCCGCGACGGCGAGCGCGCGGCGGAAGATGTCGCCCACCTTGCGGCGCAGGCACGGCTCGGTGACCACGATGAAGTGCCAGCGTTGCCGGTTGCGTCCGGTGGGTGCTTGGGTGGCCAGGTCGATGCATTCCTCGATGAGCTCGCGCGGGACGGGCCGGTCGAAGTCGAGCCGCTTGCGGACGGCCCGGGTGGTGGACAGCAGTTCGTCGGGGGTCAGGTTGAGGGTCATCGTCATGCTCCTCATGCGCGTGTGGAGGTCGGTGCGGTGGTCGCCGGTTCGCCGGCCGCGGGTTCGACGCCGGCTCGCAGGCCGAGGCAGGCGATGAGCACGCCGAGCAGCGAGAAGGATCCGGCGGTAAGGAACGCCGCTGCGCACAGCAGGATCAGGGCCGCCGCCGCCCGGCGGTCGGAACGCATCACCAGAGCCCTCCGTCTTTGAGCAGATGATCTACAGCAAGACGAAACCGTATTCTCACAAACAATCTGCTGTCAAACAATCGCCTGACAGATGGCCCTGGTAGCCTCGGACGGGTCGACAATGCAGGAGACCCATGCCTTCCAAGCCCGCCCGGCCGGCGTACTTCCCGACGCTGGCGGCCGAACGCCCGGACATCGCGATGTGCCGCGCCTCGGCGTACCTGGCCCGCGCCGCCGACGCCCACGCCACCCGGCACGGCCTCGGCGTCGGCCAGCACCTGGTGCTGAAGATGCTCGACGCCGTCGGCCCTTGCTCCCAGCAGGCGCTCAGCGAGGAACTGCGGATCGACCGCAGTGTCATGGTGAACGTGTGCGACGACCTGGAGCAGTCCGGATTCGTCCGCCGCGAACGCAACCCCGACGATCGCCGCTCTTACGCCGTCACCATCACCGACAAGGGCCGCGAACGCCTCGCCGAGGCCGAGAGCACCGTCTCCTCCTACCTGGAAGAAGCATTCGCCCCTCTCACCACCGGCGAACGCGCCCAGCTCACTGCCCTGGTCTGCAAGCTCATGCAGCTCTGATCTCGGGGCAGGCGCGAACGATGCGTTGGTCGTCTCCGATCGTTCCCCGGCCCGTGAACGATGCGGCGGAGGGTGGAGCGGCCGACGCCGTACTGCATGGCGAGGTGATGCTCATCATCTTCCGGCGCATTCCGGCCGCCTCCCTGGAGGACCGGCGGCCGAGCGGCACGCCGATATCCACAGCCTGTGGATGACCGTCCGGAGCTGCGGTTTTCGGCACCCCTGATGTGAGGCGCACCGTAGGAAGCCCGGCGGCGCCCCTCATGGTGACCGCACCACCCGGCTTCTAGCGTCAATCCGCATGAACAGCACCGAAATCGGAGGAATCGCCGGGTGGGCGATGGAGCATCGACGAGCCGGCCAGGACCCGCGCCGGCATCGTGAGCGCGGTCGGCCAGGAGCGGCGCAGGATCGAACGCGACCTGCACGACGGCGTGCAGCAGCGGCTGGTCGCCCTCGCCGTGCTGATCGGGCGGGCCCGGCGCGGGCGGAGTCCCCAGCTCCTCGACGACCTGCTTCATCAGGCCCACGAGGAGGCGCAGGAGGCCCTGCGCGAGCTGCGCGAGGTCGCCTGGCGGGTCTACCCGGCCGAGCTCGACACGCTCGGGCTGCGCGAGTCCCTGTCCGCCGTCGCCGAGCGGGCCGGGATACCCGTCACGGTCGCGTACGGCCTCGCCGCCCGCCCGCCCGGCGAGGTGGAGACGGCGGTCTACTTCGTCGTGCGGGAGGCCATGACGAACGCCGCCAAGCATGCGGCGGCGGGGCAGGTGCGGGTGGAGATCGTGGAGGACGGCGACACGATCGTCGTGCGGGTGCGCGACGACGGGCGGGGCGGCGCCGACCCCGGCGGTGGCGGCCTGTCCGGGCTGGCCCGCAGGGTCGCCGCGCTGGACGGCCGGTTCCAGGTGGACAGTCCGCCCGGCGGCCCGACCATCGTGAGCGCGGAACTCCCCCGCGAATGACCCCGGCCCGGCCGCCCCCTCCCAATGGGCTCGTCCAGCCCCTCCCGACCAGCTCCCCCACCACCCACCCCGCAGGGACAGCGATCAGCTGTCGCCGGCGTACGCGCGTCGCGTGGCCGTCTCGTTCAGACCGGTGGCTGTTCGCCGTGCGGCGTTATCGTCGGCGACATGACCGATCGATCGCTCGCTTGGGACAACGCGGCCCTTCTAAGGAACCTCTAAAGGTGGCTGAAACCACGCCAGAGGCCGCGATGTTTGCGTTGTCGCCAGGACGCCGGTAATCGTCCGGCGCGCTTCGTGGACGAAAGGCATCACGATGGTGAAACGCACACGACTGGTCGTGGCCGCGATCACGCTCACCACGCTGGCCGCGAGCGGTACGGCCGCGGCGGCCGGTCCGGCCCCGACACCCGGCGCGGTGAAATCCGACGACGCGACGATCAAGCCAGGCGCGAGGGCCGGGGCGGATGCGGACGCCGATCTGGCCGCGATCGCGGCGAAGGTCGGGGTGACGACCGAGCGGCTCGACGCCGCGCTGGTCGCGGCCAAGACGACGCCGGCCGGCTCGGCCGACCTCACGCCGGATGCCTTCGTCGCGGCGGTCGCGGCCGGCCTGGAACTGCCGGTCTCGCAGGTTCGGGATGCTCTGGGACCGATCGTCGCCAAGCCCGCATCCGGTGGCGACAATCAGGGCAAGCCTGACAGCGCGGGCCCAAAGGCCCAAGATGGTTCGCAGGACTCGCCGTTCACCACCGACGCCGCGGCGGCGTCTTTGGCCGCGGCGCTCGGTGTCGGTCAAGCCAAGGCCAAGGCCGCTCTGGCCGCTCTGGTGGCGTCGGACAGAGTCCGCCCGACGTCCAGGGATTTCGGTGACATCGCCGCCTCGCTCGGGGTGGGCTCCGACCGGCTCGAAGCCGCGTTACGCGACCTGAAGCGGTCACTGAGCCAGGGCTGACAGCCACCGCGTCTCACACAACTGCGGCATCGAGGGTGAGGATGGGCGACCATGCGGATACTCGTGGTGGACGACGACCCGGCTGTGCGGCGGTCCCTGGAGCATGCGTTGCGCCGGGACGGCTATGACGTGTCATCCGCCGCCGATGGGGCGTCCGCCCTCGCCGAGCACGGCGTGTTCCGCCCGGACGCGGTGGTGCTCGACGTCCTCATGCCCGAACCGAACGGGCTGGAGGTGTGCCGGGCGCTGCGCACGGGCGGGCACGACACGCCGATCCTGATGCTCACAGCCCGCGACCTGGTCGTCGACCGGGTCGCCGGGCTCGACGCGGGGGCCGACGACTACCTGACCAAGCCCTTCGCCTTGGAGGAGCTGCGGGCCCGGCTGAGAGCCCTGCTCCGGCGCAGCGGCGCCAGGGCCGAAGTGCTGCGCTTCGCCGACGTCGACCTGGACGTCAGCGGCTGCAGGGCCGAGCGCGCCGGCCGGCGCCTGGATCTGACCAAGACGGAGTTGTCCCTGCTGGAGCTGTTCCTGCGCAACCCCGGCCGGGTGCTGAGCCGGACCCAGATCTTCGAGTCCGTCTGGGGCTACGACTTCGGCCCCGAGTCGAACGCGCTGTGGGTGTACATCAGCTACCTGCGAAGCAAGCTCGAAGCGGACGGCGGCAGCAGATTGATCCAGACGGTGCGCGGCCTGGGGTATGTCCTGCGCGAGGAACCATGAACCTGCGCACCCGGCTGGCCATCGCCGGCGGTTCCGTGGTCGCGGGCGCCCTGGTGCTCGTGTCGGTGGTCCTCTATCCGGCCGTGAACGCCAACCTTCGCGGCCAGATCGACAGCGCGCTCGTCGCGGCCGCCGACCGGGCACCGAGCGTGGCCGCGGCCATCAAGGCCAAGTTCAGGGACGCCAACGGAGAGCCGGGCTTCCCGACTGCTCCGCTGGCGATCGGAAGCACCCAGCTGCAGATCGTGCCGGACCCGGTCCGGATCGGGCCGTCGACGGAGTTCGTCGACCTCACCGCCCGCGACGTCGCCGTCGCGGACGGCACCTCCGGCGCCTACTTCCGTGACGCGGCCTACGACGGAGTCGTCTACCGGGTCTACACGGCCCGGCTGCCGGACACACCAGGAACGCTCGTACGCACGGCCATCCCGGAATCCGATCCCGCGCCCACGCTACGCGAACTCGCCTGGCTGCTCGCCGGCTCGACGGTGGCCGCCGGACTCCTGGCGGCACTGGCCTCACGTTTGGCGGCACGTCGCGTCCTGCGCCCGGTGCACCAGCTCACCGAGACCGTCGAGCTGATCCGCACGACCGGCGACCTGTCCATCCCGATCCCCGCCGACGGCCGGGATGAGATCGGCCGGCTCGGCTCGGCGTTC
Source organism: Microbispora hainanensis (assembly GCF_036186745.1). Classification (NCBI taxonomy): domain Bacteria; kingdom Bacillati; phylum Actinomycetota; class Actinomycetes; order Streptosporangiales; family Streptosporangiaceae; genus Microbispora; species Microbispora hainanensis. Next base: position 1,714,070 of record NZ_CP108086.1, read on the forward strand.
GCGGCGATGACCGCCGCCCTGGACGAATCGGTCGGTGCCCAGCGCCGCCTGGTGGCCGACGCCTCGCACGAACTGCGCACACCGCTGACGAGCCTGACGGTGAACCTCGAACTGCTGTCGGAGAACCTGGCCGACGCGCAGGCCCCGCTCCTCGCCGCCGAAGCGCTCGGCCAGGCCGGCGAACTCAAGACGTTGGTCAACGACCTGATCGACCTGGCCCGCTACGGCCAGGCGCCGTTCCACACGGAAGACGTCCGCCTCGACCTCGTCGCCGAACGCGTCGCGGCCCGGGCGGCGCACCGGGCCCCGCGGATCGGATTCGAGCTGACCTGCGCGCCCACTCTCGTCCACGGAGACCCCGACGCCCTGGAACGCGCCGTCGCGAACCTCGTCGACAACGCCGTGAAGTGGAGCCCGCCCGACGGCCGGATCAAGATCAGCGTCAAGGCGGGCACCCTCGAGGTCGCGGACACCGGCCCGGGGATTCCCGACAGCGATCTCGAATTCGTCTTCGACCGCTTCTACCGATCACCCGCGGCCCGCGCGCACCCTGGCTCCGGGCTGGGCCTGGCCATCGTCCGGCAGGTCGCCGAGGCTCACGGCGGTACGGCCGAAGCCGTGCCGTGTGAAAGGGGCGCGTTACTGCGGCTGACCCTGCCGACGTGTGCCGAGCAGGCGGAGCCCTAGGCACCCCCGGGGGGATGCCCAGGGAGTGCCCGGGGCTCCTTGCAGTCGGCGGAGATCGTGGGCACCCGCAGCCTCGGGCCTGCCTGAAGGTCCGAACGCCGTACAGGCGCTAACCGAGGTGCCGCGCGAAGAACCGCAGCGAGCTGCCGGTCTCGAACTCGGGGATCTCCCCATGGCCGCCGGGATTGGCGTGCAGCGTCTTGTCGGCCGGCCCCAGAGCGTCGAACAGCGCCAGGGCCCGGTCTCGCGGCACCCTGTCGTCGTCCCACTGGAGCAGGAACCGGACCGGAACGGTGACCCGGGCGGCGTCCTCGGCCAGCCCGTCCACGCCCAGCAGGCCCAGCACCGCCGCGCGGACCCGGGGCTCCGCTGCGACGAAGGGCACGCCGAGCCCGCAGCCCATCGACATGCCGAAGTAGCCCACAGGGCCGGTGCCGACGACGTCGAGCTTCTGCGCCACGGTCACGACCGCCTGCCATTCCGGCACGGCGTGACCGGCCAGGAACGTGTGCATGGTGGCGAGATGCGGGGCGACGTCCTCACCCGCGGCCATGCCGGCCCGCAATCCGGCCGCGACCCGGGCGAACTCCTCTGTTTTCGGCCGGTCGCCATGGTTGGGCGCGTCGACCGCGACCACCGCGAAGCCGCCCTCGGCGACGAAGCGGCGGGCGCGCTCCACGACGCCGGGGGCCTTCTTGTGCTGCCCGCCGCCGTGGCCCATCAGGATCAGGGGACGAGCCCCGGCGGCGCCTTCCGGTGTCCACAGCACACCGGGGATCTCGCCGAGGAAGAACTGCTGTTCGGTGACGCCGTCCGACGACGTCCGAGAAATGAAACGCAACGCGTTACACGCCTTTCGGGATGCCTTCTGCGGGCGCTCCCTAGACCATGCGACGGAGGGAGCCCCGACCTGACACAGCGTTGATCGGTCTCACCTCCTCGGGTCGCGGCAATGCACGGCGACGCAGAACGTATCACCAGAACGCGCAGAGCTCCCAGTGGTTTATCACCGGGGGCTCTGCGCGGTCTCCGCGTCGGCGGGGCCGACGCGTGGCCAGGGTCAGCGCGTGGCCGGGGTCAGTGCCGGACTCTCAGCGCCGGACTGGTCAGCACGGGGCGTGTCAGCGTCGGGCCGGTCAGCACCGGGCCGGTCAGCGCGGAACTGGTCAGCGCGGAACTGGTCAGCGCGGAACTGGTCAGCGCGGAACTGGTCAGCCACCGGGCCGGTCAGCGCGGAACTGGTCTGCGCCGGTCCGCCTCGGAGTGGTCAGCGTCGTGCGGCGTCACCCGTGAGGTCCGCGCGCTTGACGGCGGCGACCACCGAGACCCAGGCCATCGCGACGAGCACGCCGACGCACAGGGTGAGGGAACCGGCCCGCCCGCCGGACATGGCCCACCCGTTGCCCAGCAGGAGAGCCAGGCCGGCGAGCCGGGAGGCCACCGCATGCCGGGCCCGCCCGGCGCGGGTGAAGTGCCGGCCGAGCACGAAGCAGGCCGCGATGAGCGAGGTGAAGGCCACCGAGCCGGCCGCCATGTGCAGCATCGCGTGCCAGCTCATCCCGGCCGGGGCACCCAGCGGGGTGCCCGCGGGGAAGCCGTCGCCCGGGTCCATGCTGAAGACCCCGGCCGCCGCGAGCCCGGCGCCCTCGACGAGCAGCAGCCTGGGCGCCCACGTCCCTCCGGGCGTGCCGCGCATGACCCGGCGCAGTCCGATCGCCCCGGCGACCGTCAGGACGGCGGTGATCCAGAAGTTGGCGATCTGCAGCCACCCGAGGTCGCCGGTGCTGAGCATGCTCAGCGGGTGACGGAGCAGGTCGAACCCCTCGCGGGTGAACGCCTGCGTCAGCGAGACGATCCCGAAGACGGGCGTGGTGAGCGCGGCGCAGGTGAGCAGCGCACGCGTCGATCCCGTGGAGCCCGCCAGGCTCGTGGCACCCGTCGCCCCCGCCGCGCCCGACGAGCCCGGGGTGCCCGATGCGGAGCGCCGTGCGGCCTGCCGCCCGATGAGCCGAGACGTCGGCCGAGAGGTGAGCTGAGAGGTGAGCTGGGTCGTGGGCTGGGCGGTGTCCTGCGTGGCGGTCATGGCCGTTCCCTTCTTCGGTGTCCCGGCCGGGGGTTGGCTCGTCCGGCCTTCGGTGTCCTGGCCGGGGTGGTGTCCGGCCTCGCTCACGCGTCGAACGGCGGCGGCGCGATTCGACCATCCGCGCCCGCTCCCGCCGCCCGGCCGCCCTTCAACCCCGCCCACCTGCGATAACGGTCGCGAATGCGCATTCCCTGTCACATGCGCATTCCCTGTCACATCGAGGCGTCGGCCCAGGTCACGGCGTGCCAGGATCGGAGCCTGTCGATTCCGGCCCGGCCCGTACGACGTGGAGGTGACGGCAGGGACCGGCGAACGGCCCGGCCGGCCACAGGACCAGAGAAAGAAGGAGAACGACGATGCGGTTTCTGATGACCACCAAGGGCGGCTCCCGCACCCCGGACGCGGCGATGATGGCCGAGATGGGCGCCTTCATCGAGGAGATGACCCGGGCCGGCGTGCTGCTCGCCACGGGTGGGCTGGAGCCGGGCGGGGTGCGGATGGTCTCCTCCGGGGGCGAGATCACCGTGACGGACGGCCCCTTCACGGAGGCGAAGGAGGCGATCGTCAGCTTCGCCCTGGTCGAGGCGCGCTCCCGTGAGGAGGCCGTGGAGCTGGCCCGCCGCTTCTGGAAGATCGTCGGTGACGGCGAGGGCTTGATCCAGCAGGTGTTCGGCCCCGAAGACGCCCCCGGAGACGCCCCCGGAGACGCCCCCGAGGACGGCCCCCGCTGACACCCGGAGAGCGCCGGCGAGGCCGTGACCAGGCAGGCGTCCGGCCTCCGGCGGCGTACGCGCCGGGTTGCGCGGCGGACGGGCCGATGCTGTCATCGGTCGGGTGACCTCCCTGGACGCCCATCGCGTCGTGGACGCCGTCTGGAAGATGGAGTCCGCGAGGATCGTCGCCGGTCTCGTACGGATGATCGGCGACGTCGGCCTGGCGGAGGAGCTGGCGCAGGACGCCGTTCTCACGGCGCTGGAGCAGTGGCCCGAGGCGGGCGTCCCGGACAACCCGGGCGCCTGGCTCATGGCCGTCGCCAAGCGCCGGGCCGTCGACCACCTGCGCCGGGAGGAGCGGCGCGACCGCGGGCAGGAGTTGCTCGCCCACGATCTGACCACCCGCCCCGACGAGGGTGAACGCGACGTGGACGAGGTGGTGGACGCTCTCGACGGGGAGATCGGCGACGACGTCCTCCGGCTGATGTTCGTCTCCTGTCACCCGGTGCTGTCCACCGAGGCCCGGGTCGCGCTCACGCTGCGGCTGATCGGCGGCCTGCGGACCGACGAGATCGCGCGGGCCTTCCTCGTCTCCGAGAGCGCCGTCGCGCAGCGGATCGTGCGGGCCAAGCGGGCGCTCGCCGACGCGCACGTCCCCTTCGAGGTGCCATCGGGGCCCGAGCGGGCGGCCCGGCTGTCGTCGGTGCTCGAAGTGATCTATCTCGTGTTCAACGAGGGATATTCGGCGACGGCGGGCGACGACCTGATGCGCCCGTCCCTGTGCCTGGAGGCGCTGCGCCTGGGCCGCCTCCTGGCCGATCTGGCCCCGGACGAGGCCGAAGTGCACGGCCTGGTCGCGCTGATGGAACTGCAGCAGTCGCGCTCCGCCGCGCGCACCGGCCCGTCGGGGGAGCCTGTCGTGCTGCACGAGCAGAACCGGGGGCGCTGGGACCCGCTGCTCATCCGGCGTGGCTTCGCGGCGCTGCTGCGGGCGCGGCAGGCGGGCGGCCCCCTCGGCCCGTACGTGCTGCAGGCGGCCATCGCGGCCTGCCACGCGCGGGCCGCCACCCCGGAGGAGACCGACTGGCCGCAGATCGCGGCGCTCTACGAGGCCCTCGTCAGGGTGCTGCCCACGCCGGTGGTCCAGCTCAACCGCGCGGTCGCGCTGGCCATGGCCCATGGTCCGCGCGCCGGTCTCACGCTGGTGGACACGCTGACCGGAGAACCGGCGCTCAAGGGCTATCACCTGCTGCCCGCCGTACGCGGGGACCTGCTGGCCCGGCTCGGCCGGCACGACGAAGCCCGTGCGGAGTTCGAACGCGCCGCGTCCCTCACCCGCAACACCGCCGAACGGGCGGTGCTGCTGCGCCGCGCCGCGACGTGCGCCGAGAACGCCGAACCCGCGAATTCACTGTCCGCAAGGGCCGCAGGGCGGCAGACGGCGGGCGGGGACGTCACCCTCGGCGGGGCGATGACGCTCTTCCTCACCCGGCCAGGTCTGAGCGCCGACACCGTCCGGTCCTACAACCAGACTCTGACGCGGCTGTGCCGGCACCTCGGCGAAGACGTCCCGCTGCGCGACGTGACGTCCGACCGGATCACCGAGGTCTTCGCCGCGGCGTGGGGCACGGCGGCGGGCGCGACCTGGAACCGGCACCGCGCGGCGCTGCGGTCGTTCGCCGCGTGGGCGGCCGAGCGCGGCTGGGCCGCCGCGGACCTCGCCGCCCCGCTCGACCGGCGGCCCGAACCTCGTGGCCGCACCCGCCCCATCGACCGGTCGCGCCTGGAAAGCCTGTGGGAGCGGCAGGACCTCCCGCTGCGCGAGCGCACACTCTGGCTGCTGCTGTACGAGAGCGCGGCCCCGGCGGAATGGGCGCTCTCGCTCAACGTGGAGCACCTCGACCTGCCCGGCATGCGCGGCGAGGTGAAGGCCAGGGGTCACTGGCTGCGCTGGCAGTCCGGCACGGCCGCGCTCCTTCCCCTCCTCGTCGGCGACCGCCGCCGTGGCCCGCTGTTCCTCGCCGACCGCAGGCCGGGGCCGGGCCGCATGCCGGCGGCGGCCGACCTGTGCCCCCACACGGGCCGGGGCCGCCTGTCGTACGAGCGGGCGGAGTATCTGTTCAAACGGGCCACCGCGGAGCTCGACCCGGAGGGCGGCGGCTACACCCTCCACCGCCTGCGCCACTCGCGCCTGGCCCACCTCGGCGAGGACGGCTGGTCGGCGCCGATGCTCATGTCCCTGTCCGGCCACGCCAGCGCCCGCACCCTGCACGGGTTCGTCCGGGTGGCGGGCGGCCCGTAGCCACCAGCACCGCCAGCGCCGGGCGCCGCCGCATCGCGGAGATCAGCGCGGTCGCCGGGCTCCGCAGGGCCGGCAGGACCACCGGCGCGACCAGCGCGCCGAGCAGCAGCCCCGCCGCCACGTCGTGGGGATAGTGCACGCCGACGAAGACCCGGGAGAACGCCTCCAACAGCGCGAGCACCGGCGCCACCACCGCCACAACGCCGCGCCACAGGACGGCCGGCCCGACGGCCGCCGCCGCGGCGAACGTCGCGTGGTTGCTCGGCAGCGACCAGTCGCCGTACGGCGGGCAGGTCGCCACCGTGACCACGTCGGTGAGGTCCCAGCAGGGGCGGTGCAGCCGCAGCACGCTCTTGACGCCCTCGCTCGCGAGGTAGGCCGTCACCACCGCGACCGGTGCGAGCAGGGCGAGCGCCATCGTGCGGTCGTCCCCGCGCCGCGCCCGCCACCAGCCGAAGACGAGGAGCGCGAAGAGGATCACGGGGACGGCGTCCGTCGCGACCGCCGCCGCGTCGCGCACCCACCCGGGGGTGTGCAGGGCGAACGCCGTGATCTCCCGGTACCACTCCGCGCTGATGTCCGGAACGTCCTCGATCTGGTTCCCCACCGGTTCCCTTTCGTGCCGCTGCCCGCCGTGCCGTCCGGCCCCTAGACCCTAGAGACCGGACGGCACGGCGGGCACTCTCGGAAGGTCGCCGGTGACCCTCCACTTTCGTCAATGGTCGGGCTGCTCACCCCCGGGTACGGCCTCCTCCCTGCGGACGAACCGCGCGTACGCCAGGGCGGCGCCGCCGACCAGCAGCGGCCAGACGAGGTAGACGCCCGACGCGGCGACCAGCAGGGCGACCGCCACGAGCGCGAGCAGGGCGGCGGCCCTGGCCCGGCCGCGCGGCAGCAGCCGGATCGCGGCCGCCACGCCGATCGCGTAGACCACCACGAACGACCCGTTGGTCATCAGCACCAGCGGCCGGATGCCCGTCCCCGCCGCGTACACGACGGCGAGCGCCAGGAAGGACAGCACGGCGACGACCGTGAGGCTGCGCCGGGGCACCTCCCCCGCGACGCTGCCGCGGGACAGCCAGCCGGGCAGGGCGCCGTCGCGCCCGAGGGCGGCGCCGAGCTTGGCCGCACCGGCCCAGTACGCGTTCATCGCGCCGAGCGTCAGCAGCAGCGCGGCGGCGGCGGCCAGCAGCCGGGCGTTGCCGCCGAGGCCGAGGGCCAGCAGGTCGCCGAGGGGCGCCCGCGCACCTCCGGCGGCCGGGCCGAGGACCGCGACCGTGGCGAAGGCCACCGACAGGTACAGGACGCCGACGAGCACGACGGCCGCCGCGGCGGCCCTGGGCAGGTCCCTTGACGGCCTGCGGAAGTCGGCCGCGAGGTGCGTGATCGCCTCCCAGCCGGCGAAGCTCCACACGAGCAGGGCCGCCGCCGGGGCGATGGCCGTCCAGCCGTTCGGGGCGAACGGCCGCAGGTTGGCCAGGTCGGCGTGCGGGAGCGACAGGGCCACGGCGACGACGAGCAACGCGACGAGCAGCCCGGCCAGCCCGAGCTGGACCCGGCCGGTCACCCGCAGGCCGGAGGCGTTCGACACGGTCACGACCGCCATCAGGCCCGCCGCGGTCAGCGTCGCGGTGCCGGTTCCGCCGCCCACCGCCGCGGCGACGTACTCGCCGCCGAACAGGGCCGCGGCGGCGGCGCTCGGCGGGATCGCGAAGTAGAAGCACCAGCCGACGACGACCGCGGCCCGGTCGCCGAAGGCGAGGCGGGCGTAGGTGGAGACGCCGCCGGAGTCCGGGTGGCGCGCGCCGAGCGCGGCGAACGCCGCGGCCAGCGGGGCCGACAGCACGACCAGGCCGAGCCAGGCCAGCAGCGACGCCGGTCCGGCCGCCTGGGCGGCGAGCGCGGGCAGGGCGATGACGCCCGTGCCGAGCACCGCGCCGACGTACATCGCGGTGCCCTGGGCCGCAGTGAGACGGCCCGCCGGTGTTGCGGCCGATGTGGCGGCAGGGGTGACAGGTGTGACGCTCGTCTGAGTCATGCGCGTTCACCTTCCAGTCAGGGAAGTGGCCGGCCGGGGGTCTCCCGGCCGGCCGAGGGCGTGGAGCGGTCTCAGGCGGAGGTGCTGAACTCGAGGCTGGCGGGCAGGTCGGAGCGGCGGGTGACGTTGAGCTTGCGGTAGATCCGGGTCAGGTGCTGCTCGACCGTGCTGACCGTGATGTAGAGCTTGTCGGCGATCTCGCGGTTGGTGTATCCGACCGCGGCGAGCGCGGCCACCCGGCGCTCGGCCTCGCTGAGCGTGGACGGGCCGCTCTCCGTGCGGGGCGGCTCGGCCGGCTGCCCGGGGCTGCCCTGGGTGAGCGCGTTGACCAGCGGGATGGCCTCGCACTCCTCGGCGATCCGCTGCGCCTGCCTGGCGACCGTACGGGCTCGGCGCAGCTCCCCCACCGCCTGGTAGGCGTCGGCGAGGTCGGCCAGGGCGCGGGCCAGCTCGTACTGGTCGCCGCTCGCCTGGAGCATGTCGGCGGCGCGGCGCAGCAGCGGGGGACGCTGCCGGGGCTCGCTCGCGGCGGCGGTCAGCCGCAGGCCGGTGCCGCGGGCGCGGACCGGGCCGGGGGCGCAGCGCGCCACGTGCTCGTCCAGCAGCGGCCGGGCCCGCTCCGCGCGGCCCATGCCGATCAGTGCCTCGGCCGCGCCCGTACGCCAGGAGACCAGCCCCGGCGAGTCGAGGCTCCAGGAGCCCATCAGCTCGCCGCACGTCTGGAAGTCGCGCAGCGCCATGCCGAGGTCGCCCGTCGCCAGGTGGTAGCGGCCCCGCGCGTTCAGGTAGTGCAGGCCGTATCGGGTCTGCAGCATGGCCTCGGGCACGGGCTGGTTCACGAGCTGCACGGCCTCGTCGAGCCGGCCCATCGCGGTCACGGCCGTCAGCAGCACCGACAGCGGGGCGCCGACCGCGACCCCCCAGCTCGTCGGCGGGATGAGCCGTACGGCCGTCTGGGCGAGGCCCTCCGCGCCCTCGAGGTCGCCCTGCCGCAGGCTGATCTCGGCACGCAGCGCCGCGAGGCGGGCCTGCCTGCTGGGGGCGCGCCGGCTGGCGGCCTCCTCGAAGAACAGGTCGCACCAGGGAGCGGCCAGGTCGGGCCGCTCACCATAGATCAGCGCGAGCAGGGCGCACTCGACGGCGTCCATCGACATGTCGTCGAGGCGGGAGCTGCGCAGGATGCGCTCCACGTCGGCGAGCGTCTGCGGGTGCGGGCCCTTGGTGAGCACCGACGCGAGCGCGGTGGCGGCCTCCAGCCGGCCGATGACCGGCGCGGACGGCGGCGCCTGCGTGCTCATGTCGGTGACCCTCGGGAGGTGCGCCAGGAACGGTGTGTAGGAGCAGCGCAGCCACGGCCGGGCGGCACGGATCTCGGCCACCGTCTCCGCGTCCATGATCGAGCCGATCCGGCCCAGGTGGTCGAGCACGTCGCGGGCGTCGTCGAACCTGCCGTGCCACAGCAGCGCCTTGGCCAGCACGACCGCGTCCGAGCCGCGCAGGTGGCCGCGGTGCATGGCGTCGGTGAGCTCATCGAGATGGGCGGCGGGGGCGCTGGGGTTGAGCCGCCACTCCGCCCGCACCAGCGTCGTCTTGATGGTGGCGCGGCGCTGGTCGTCGGTGCAGGCCCCGTCGGCCAGGCGCAGGTAGTCGACGGCGGGCTCGACGCGTCCCTCGCTGAGCGCCTGCCGGGCCGCCTCCTCCAGGATCGGTACGGCCCAGGGCCCCCCGTTGTGCTGGGCGGCCAGCAGGTGCTCGGCGATCACGGCGGCCGGGGCGCCCTGGCCGTAGGCCAGCTCGGCGGCCCTGCGGTGCAGGTCGGTCCGCTCGTGCCGGTCGAGGTCGGCGAGCACGGCGGCGCGCGCCTGGGGGTGGCGCAGGTGGAGGTCGGCGCCGACCAGTCCGGCGTTGTGCAGCGCGTTGAGCGCCTGGACGACGACGCCGGCGTCGAGGTCGAGCAGCCGGTCGAGGTGGCCGGGGTCGCCGGCGACGGCCAGGCCCCGGGCGACGCGGGCCGCGAGCGGATGGCCTCGGCGCAGGCACGACTGCACCGCCTGGCGATAGGCGTCGCCCGTGACGATCTCGTCGATCGCGGCGTCCGTCTCGCTCGGCGCCGGGGCTCCTCCGGCGTCGGCCGCGGCGAGGTGGTCCTCAATGAGCGCGCCCACGAGCAGCGGGTTGCCGCCGCTGACCGCGTGCCAGTCCGCGGCGAACCGCCGGGCGACGTCGTCGCCCACGATGTCGGCGGCCATGATCTCGACACCCTCGCGGGACAGGGCCGACAGCGGGAGGCGGCGGCAGTGCGGCTGGCGCAGCAGCTCGGTCTGGAACAGCGACGGGGCGTTCCACGTCTCCTCCGACTGGCTGAAGATCGCCAGGATGTGGGCGAAGCGCAGCCGGCGGGCGAGGTAGGCCAGGCAGAGCTGCGAGGCGCGGTCGGCGTGCTGGATGTCGTCCACCACGATCATGAGGGGGTGCCGCTCGGCGAGTTCGAGGAGCACCATGCACAGGGCGTGCACGATGTGGGCGTCCACCTGGTCGACGTAGTCGGCGAGCGGGTCGGCCGACATGGCGCAGCGGGCGCCCTCGCGCAGCAGGTTGCGGGTGCGCTCCTCCTCCTCGGGGGTGAGCGGCGCGTTGTGCAGGATCTGCGACAGCACGGCCAGCGCCAGTCCCGACTCCGACTGCGAGCAGGTCGCGGTCAGCGGCAGGGCGCCGTGCTCCAGCGCGTCCTCGACCAGCGTGTTGAGCAGTGCGGTCTTGCCCGTCGCGACGGGCCCGCCGACGATCGCGATCTTCCCTCTGCCGGTGACGGCGTCGGCCAGCATGTCCTCAAGGGAGGCCAACACCTCTTCCCGCTCAACCAGGGCCATAATGAGCCTCCCGAATTTCGTTCGTTTCCCGGCCGCACGGCCGGGTTTCACAATTGCCGTGACTTGCTGTTAACCTTCTATATTTGGTCTAGATTTGGCCGATCAGCCGACCAGCGTCATTCGAGCGGAAACGCTCTCGCCGGCCCGCTCCGCCGCGCCTTCCGCGTTCGATTCGCCCGCGCGGGCCAGTGCCGAGCGGACGGCCGCGAAGGACGCGGCGACCACGTCGTGGTCGAGGCCCACACCCCAGACCTGCCGTCCGTCGATCACGCACTCGGCGTAGACCGCGACCTCCCGGTCCTCCGCGCTGCCGGCCGCGGCCTCCACGCCGGTGCGGTGGACCATCTGCACGTCCACGTTCCAGACCGCCAGCCGGGCGCCCAGGGTGCGGATCGCGTCGGCCCGCGACCCGGCGATGTCGAAGCGCGCGCCGTCGATGTAGAGCGTGGTCTGCAGCGGCCGTCCGCCGAGCCCGAGCGGCACGGTGATCTCGGTCCGCGACAGGTACTCCTGGTCGAACAGGTCGCGCACGACGGCCGGGGTGATCTCGCCGCCCGTGCCGTCCGCGTGGGCCTGCACGACGCGGGCGAACTCCGCCTGCAGGCTCTTGGGCAGGTTCAGCCCGTGCCAGGCGCTCAGGATGTAGGCCACGCCGCCCTTGCCCGACTGGCTGTTGATGCGCACCACGGCCTCGTACGTGCGGCCGACGTCCTTGGGGTCGATCGGCAGGTACGGCATGCGCCACGGCAGGTCGTCGACGCTGACGCCGGCCTCGGCGGCCTCCACGGCCAGTGCGTCGAAGCCCTTCTTGATGGCGTCCTGGTGGGAGCCGGAGAAGGCGGTGTAGACGAGGTCGCCGCCGTACGGGTGGCGGGGGCTGACCTGCATCTCGTTGCAGTATTCGACCGTGCGCCGGATCTCGGTGATGTCGGAGAAGTCGATGCCGGGGTCGACCCCGTGCGTGTACATGTTCAGGCCGAGCGTGACCAGGCAGACGTTGCCGGCCCGCTCGCCGTTGCCGAACAGGCAGCCCTCGATCCGCTGGGCGCCGGCCAGCAGGGCCAGCTCGGAGGCGGCCACGCCGGTGCCCCGGTCGTTGTGCGGGTGGATCGACAGGCAGACGTGCTCGCGGCGCGACAGGTTGCGGTCGAGCCACTCGATCTGGTCGGCGAAGACGTGCGGGAGCGACCGCTCCACCGTCGTCGGGAAGTTGAGGATGATCTCCCGGCCCTCCTCCGGCTGCCAGACGTCCATGACCGCCTCGCAGACCTCGAGGGCGAACTCGGGCTCGGTCTCGTTGAACAGCTCCGGCGAATACTGGAACCCCAGGTCGCAGTCGCCCAGGGTGGCCTCGGCGTACTTCATCATCAGGCGGGTGCCCTCGACGGCGAGGTCGCGGCACTCGTCACGCGTCATGCCGAAGACCACCCGGCGGAAGAGCGGGGCCGTCGCGTTGTAGAGGTGGATGTTGGCCCGGGGCGCGCCGGCCAGGCTCTCCACGGTCCGCCGGATCAGCTCGTCGCGCGCCTGCACCAGGACCGAGATCCGCACGTCGTCGGGGATCCGGTCCTGCTCGATCAGCATGCGCACGAAGTCGTGGTCGTCCTGGCTCGCGACCGGGAACCCGACCTCGATCTCCTTGTAACCCATCCGTACGAGCAGGTCGAACATCGCGAGCTTGCGCTCCGGGCTCATCGGGTTGACGAGCGACTGGTTGCCGTCGCGCAGGTCGGTGGACAGCCATCGCGGGGCGGCCTCGATCGTCCGGTCCGGCCAGCGCCGGTCCGCCAGGCGGACGGGGGTGAAGGCCGAGTAACGGGAAGGAGAGCTGCTCATGAGGAATTCCTTTCTCATCCGGCGACTTGCCACCGAATTCGCGACCGACCGTTTATCCGAAAGCTGTCCGCGAATCGCGTCTACTTCCTTCCGGAAGCCCGTCCAAATTGCCGGTGATTCGCTGACCGGTACGCTGCCGAAGCTACAAGCGCCCTGGTCAAGGGGCAAGAGAGAAGCAACTAGAGTGCGCCCCGGATCACCCGTACGATCGGTAGGGGTATCGAAAGTTGTAGTCCCGGTACAACCTCCCGGGCAGCCCTCTTAACGACCCCCTGAATCGGACACATACTCCGGGACATGTCGATCAGCAGAGCAGCATTCCCGGCCATTTCGATTTCGCCTTTCCGAATCCTCGGAATGTGTCTGACCGAGGCGCGCCCGTCCGTTCTGGCGATCTTCTTCCTGCGGTTCGCCGCCGGCGCGGCCCTGGACGCCGGGCTCGCCCCCGCCGACCCGTTCCGCCTCGTGGCGGGGGCCCTGGTGTGGCAGTTCGCGATCTTCTTCGTCTACCTGTTCAACGGCGTGATGGACGTGCGGGAGGACCGTGTCAACGGCTCGCGCCGGCCGATCGCGCGCGGCGACCTCGACCCCGCCCAGGCCCGGGTCATCGCCTGGGCCGCCGCCGCGGCCGCCCTGCTCGGCGCGCTGCTGCTCGGCGGGCCGATGATCTGGCTGGTCACGGCGGTGCTCGTGCTCGGCTACCTCTACTCGGCGCCGCCCTTCCAGTTGAAGAAGTGGTCCAGCGCCACGGCGGTGATCGGCGGGGTGGCCGGTGTGCTCTCCTACTGCGCCGGCTACACCTCGTGCGGGGCCGGCCCCTCCGGGCGGGAGGCGATCGCGCTGCCCGCGTTCGCCGTCGCGGCCTCGCTGTGGATGGGTCTGGTCGGCTCGCCGGCGAAGGACCTGCCCGACATCGCGGGCGACCGCTCCGCCGGGCGCGTGACGTTCGCGGTGAGCCGCGGAGAATGGCCGGTCAGGCTGCTGCTGTCGGCGGTCGCCGCGTCTGTCGCGCTCGCTTTCTGCGCGGTCGCGCTGCTGTTGCGAGTGCCACTCGGCTTCGCGCCCGTCGCGATGCTCACCGGCGCCTCACTGCTCGTCGTGGTGACGCTTACTCCGCTTTCCCAGGGGTCCCGGATGCGCCGCCGCCTGCCGTACCGGGCGTTCATGACAACGCAATACGCCGTGCATTTGGCCGTCCTTCTCCCACTGGTGTCACAATTCTTATTGTCTGGGCGTGCGGCTTAGTCCAGGATGGAGGCACTCGTCCGCTTCCTCTCGGAGGGTCCATTGGCGGGAGACGGAGAACTCGGACCGGCGGTCCCGGACTTCGAGGCATTCCTTGAAGCGCATCGCTCCGAGATTCTGGAAGCGTACGCACGGAACCTCGCGGCCCTGGACAGCCCGATCAGCCGCGACCCGATCGCGCTGCGGCAGGCGATGGCGAACGCGGAGCAGATCCTCGACGACGTGGCGGAGACGCTGCGGGCCGGCACCATCAAGGTGGGCGACTCCCACAAGATGATCGCGTGGGAGGTGGGTGCGACCAGGGCGGCGAGCGGGGTCCACCCGGACGAGTCGCTCCGCGCGGCGTCGGTATGGTTCCAGGCGGTCGTGACCTGCCTGATGGAGCGGATGCCCGGCGACGCCGAGTCGATGCGGCTGCTCACGCTGGTCGTCCTCGGGCTGGAACGCAGCATCACGACCCGGATCAGGGAGGCGTCGGCCAGCTACTCCAGCTTTCTGCTCGACAAGGTCCACGAGGCCCAGGTCGAGGAGCGCCGCCGGATCGCCAGGGAGCTGCACGACCGGCTCGGGCACGGCCTCAGCGTCGCCCACCGGCAACTGGAGCTGTACGATCTGCACCGGGCGACCAAGCCGGCGACGGCGACCGCCAAAGTGGAGACCGCCCACCAGGCCATCCTGGAGACCATGCAGAACCTGCGTGCGGTCACCAGCGAACTGCACCCGCAGGAGCCGCTCAACAGCCTCGAGAAGGCCCTGCTGTACTACCTCGAGACCGTGGACATGGACGAGGTGGACATCCGGCTGCGGGTCAGCGGGGACGAGACATGGGCCTCCCCCACGGTGCGCGACGAGTCCTTCCTCATCCTGCGTGAGGCGACGAGGAACGCGCTCAACCACGGCAACCCCACCAAGGTGCTGATCCGGGTCGCCTTCGCCCCTCACGAGCTGCGGGCGTCGGTGGAGGACAACGGACTGGGCTTCGACGAAGGAGGCCGCCGCTCCGACGGGGTGGGCCTGATGTCGATGCAGGAACGGGCCGCGATCATCGGAGGGACGACCACCATCACCAGCAGGCCGGGCCACGGCACGCACGTCGAGCTGTACGTGCCCTTCTCGGGGCTAGGCACATGAGCGAATCGGACAAAATGATCAGCATCGCCATCATCGACGACCACGCGCTGTTCAGGGAGGGTCTACGCGAGATCCTGGAGACCCAGGAGGACTTCGAGGTCGTCGGCGAAGCGGGCGACTCCGAGGGAGCGGTGGCCCTGGTCGAGCGGGAGCACCCCGACGTGGTCCTCCTCGACGTCGAGATCCCCGGCGACGACGCCACGCAGACCGTGACCCGCATGCGCGCGATCTCGCCCGAGTCGCAGATCATCATCCTCAGCATGTACGACGGCCCGCAGCTGCTGAGCCGGCTGCTGTCGGCGGGCATCCGCGGCTACCTGCTCAAGAGCGTGCACCGCCAGGAGCTGATCTCGGCCGTCAGGAGCGTCAGGGACGAGCCCGACCGGCTCGTGCTCGCCGTCTCGCGCGACTCCTTCGCCCAGGTGCAGGGGGGCGGATCGAAGGTGGTGCTGACCGACAGGGAGCGGGAGATCCTCGAACTCGCCGCCCAGGCGCTGAGCAACTACCAGATCGCCACCCGGCTCACGCTCACCGAGGCGACGATCAAGAGGCACCTGCACAACATCTTCACCAAGCTCGGCGCGGTCTCCCGGATCGACGCGGTCAACAAGGCGCTCGCCGCCTCGCTCATCTCGCCGCGCCGCGACCAGCCCGCGCCCCGCCCCCGTCCGAACACCCCCGTACGGGGACAGCGCTCGTTCCCCTGAGTCTTTGAACCCCTGAGCCTCTGAACCCCTGAGTCCCTGAGCCTCTGAGCCCCTGCGCCACGGCCCCCGCCGCGGCCCCGGCAGGGGGTGACCTGTCCCTGAGGTGAGCTGACAGGGGCGAGCTCACTCCTCCCGCAGCGGATACGTCCCTGCGAGGCGGGCCTTGACCGGCTCGGGCAGCAGGATGCCGGTCGCGGTGAGGTTCATCTCCAGATGGACCAGGTCGCGCGTGCTCGGCACCGGAACGATGTCGTCGCCGCGCGCCAGCAGCCAGGCGATGGCCAGCCGCCCGATGCCGATGTCCATGTCGGCCGCCACCCCCTGGGCGTCGCGCAGCCGCTGCAGCTCCGCCTCCAGGTTCTCCTGGGAGAAACGCGGGTCGAGGCGGCGTACGTCTCCGGGGCCGAGCTGCACCGGCGAGGTGATCCGGCCGGTCAGGAAGCCCCGGCCGAGCGGCCGGCCGGCGACGACGCCCATCCCCAGCTCGCGCGCCACCGGCAGCACCTCCAGCTCCGCCCGGCGCTGCCACAGGGAGTACTCCACCGCGACGGCGGCGACGGGCCGCGCCGCGTGCGCGCGCCGCAACCGGTTTCCGTCGACGCCGCGAACGCCGATGTGCGCGATCTTCCCCGCGTCCTGGAGGCGGCCGGCCACGCCCATCGTCTCCTCGATCGGCGCGCCGGTGGCGCCGGGGTCCACCACGAACAGGTCGATCTGCTCCATCCCCAGGCGGGCCAGAGACGCGTCGCAGGCGCGGCCGAGGTCCTCGGGGCGGGACACGTGGTCTCGCCCCTCCCAGCGGCCGGCGCCGGTCCGTCCGGCCGCGCGGCCGTATCCGGGGCCATGGGGCGCCGCCGCGATCAGGGCCTCGTCGCGCCGGTGGGCGACGGCCTTGCCCACCAGGCGCTCGGCCTCGCCGTCGGCGTCGATCAGGTCGATCAGCGACACGCCGCCGTCGAGCGCGCGCATGACGACCCGCATCGCCTCATCGTGGTCGACCGGGCCGTACGCGCCGGTCAGCGCGGTGCAGCCGAGCCCGAGGCTCGTGGAGACCAGGCCCTGCCCGCCGAGGTTCACGCGTCGCATGACGCCGCCCGCGTGCCGGGTCGCGGTGACAGATTGATTGGTTTGGATATCGCTTGGTCATTCACGTGGACACCGTTGAAAATAATGGAGATTCGAGAAAGTCGATGATGCACCGGATACCACTCATATTGCGCGAGGCGGATTTTCCGCCCCCAGTTTTCCCTATCACTGCGACCGACCGCATCACAAATCCGGCACACCATCATGCAGATATGACGGCAATTCGGCCACGGAGCCGCCGAACACGACGAAGCGGCTGGCGAGGCGGCCCGTGTGGGGGTTGCGGGCTCCGTGCCGGACGCCCGGCGGCGCGAAGACGCCGTCGCCCGGCCCCAGCTCCACCCACCGGTCGTGCAGGTAGAACTGCCCCTCACCCTCGAAGACGAAGTACACGGTCTCGCTCTCCTCGTGCTGACGCACCCCGAGCGTCTCGCCCGGCAGCATGATCCCGCAACGCAGGCAGAGCCCCGCGCGACCGGCTCCCGGCCGGAACAGCACGCTCGCCACGGGCGGGGTCAGCCAGGTCTCGCCGTTCCAGAGCGAGCGGAACCGGGCCGGGCCCGCGGCGCCCGTGCCGCCTGAGGACGGCACGGCGCTCCAGACGTAGACGGTCATCTCCCGGTCGCCGGCCGACAGGGAGTAGGGGCTGCCCACGGGCGAATACAACGCCGAGGCGGCGCGCATCCGGCTGATCTCGTAGCCCACGGTGCCGACGCCCGCGCCGGCCAGCACGACCGCGACCTGCTCGGCCGCCGCCGCGCCGGGCGGCGACCACTGGCGGCCCGCGGGGATGCGGACCGCCTCGACCGTGGAGTGCCACGCGCCGATGTGCGGGCCGGCCACCGGGCTCACCCAGCAGTCGCCGTGCCGCCGATACTCCAGCTCCGCGCCCCGCAGCACCACGCCGGTCTCCTGCCGGGTGTCCTGCCGGGCGTCCTGCCGGGTCTCCTGCACGGCCTCTCGGACGGTGAGATTCATGGCGTCTCCCTGGTCACGCCCGCGCGAGCTGTTCGGCACGGGCGGCGGGGCGGGTGAGGATCGCGTGGTACTGCCAGATGATCACCAGGCCGAAGACGCCGTACATCGCGGCCATGCCCCACGGGGGAAGGACCGAGCCGATCGTGATGCACAGCGACGCGACCACCAGGGCCACCCGGATGTTGAGGTTGTAGACCGCCATGTAGCGGGTGCGGGACGCGGCCGGCACCATGTCGGCGAGCAGCGCCTGCCGCACCGGCACGTCCATCAGTTCGCCGATGGTGAGCACCAGCGCGGCCACGAGCAGCACCCAGCCGGTGTCGCTGACGGCCAGCACCATGTATCCGGCGGCGAACAGCCCCGCTCCGGCGTACAGCCGGACCCGGTCGGGCACCCGGCGCAGCACGACGTGGGCGACGAGCGCGAGCGCCACGACCAGCACGGTGTTCTCCGCGCGGAGGATGCCGAGCATCTCCACGCCGTCCACGCGGATCGACCACGAGCCGATCGACAGCAGGTCCTGCGCCGGCAGATCTCTGGCCAGCCGTACGCCGATGTAGTTGATCAGTTGCAGCTCGATGGACATGAACAGTGTGGCGGCGATCAGCAGCCGGCCGAAGGCCCGGTCCTGGAGCACCAGCCGGTAGCCGTTGGCGAAGTCCCGCAGGATCGACCCGCGCGGCCCGCTCTCCCCCGGCCCGGTCGGCTCGGTGTCCTCGGGCTTGGTCTCCGCGATGAAGAAGTACGTCGCCGCGGCGATCGCGACCGTGCCCGTGGCCGCCAGGGCCAGCAGCAGCGTGAAGTGGCCGTTGTAGAGGAAGCCGCCGAGCAGCGCGCCGACGGCCAGCGCGAGGTTGATCGACCAGTAGTTGATCGTGTAGACGAGCTTGCGGCTCTCGGGGGTCGTGACGTCGAGGATCATCGCGTCGTTCGCCGGCATCGCGAAGCTCGCGGCGAACTTGTTGACGAGGTAGCCGCAGTAGACGATCGCCGGGTTGTGCCAGGAGGGCGAGTCGGCGACCGCCATGAGCGCGAACGTCAGGCAGACGCCGGTCTCGCCGAGCAGCAGCGTGCGCCGCCGCCCGCGGGCGTCGGACATGTGCCCGCCCGCCAGCGTGCCCACGACGCCGAGCACCATGACGGTCACGACCAGCACGCCCGCGACCGCCACGCCGTACTCGAAGGCGAGATAGATGGCCATGAACGACATGACCATCGAGTCGAGCAGGCGCTGCAGGAAGCCGACCGCGATGCGGATGCGCAGGTTGGGATGAAGCACTGCCGGGTGGAGTGCGGCCAGGTTCACGACGTCACACCCGCTCCGACGGGCTCGCCCGCCTCGACCCGGACGAGCGAGTGGACGTGCCGCGCCCGCGCGACGGCCTGCTCCTCGGTCTCCCCGGTCACGACGACGAAGCCGTGGCGGGTGCGCCAGTCCACCGTCTCCGGGATCCGGTCGCCCGGCCGGAACGGGAACTCCAGCATGTCGACGTAGTCGAGCGCCCTGGCCTCCTCCACGCCGGAGACGGCGCGGACCTCGCCGGGGGTCAGGCTGAAGTAGGAGATGTGGGCGACCGCACGGCGCTCCACCGTGCCCGGCGCCTTTCCGCCGAGGATCCGGAACACGGCCCGCTCGATGTCGAGCCCGGTGGCGAGCTGCACCAGGCGCGGGATCTGGTCGCCGCCGAGCCGCGCCTGTGACTCGACGATCCGGGGACCGGCCGCGGTCCAGATGATCTCGGTGTGGGCCGGGCCGGTCTGGTATCCGGTCAGCCGCAGCATCTCGATCGTCAGCTCGGCCATCGCCTCGGTGTCCGGCCCGGCGGGCGCGGGGTGCACGTGCCCGGCCTCCACGAACAGCGGCGGCGGGCCGAGCACCTTGCGGGTGACGCCCACCACCTGGTGGCGGCCGTGGTCGCTGAGCGACTCCACGCTGAATTCGGGGCCGCGCAGATACTCCTCCACCAGCACCGGGCCGGCGTAGCCGTACGAGTCGAGCAGCGCGCCCCACTCGGCGACCTGGCCGGGCTCGCGCAGCAGGTAGACGCCCCGGCTGCCGGCCAGCTCCGTCGGCTTGACGACCACGGGCAGCTCGAAGCCGTCGAGCAGGGCGGGCACGTCCTGCCAGCGCGCCGCGTGGGCGAAGCGCACCGGCGACAGGCCGTGCCCGGCGAGCAGCCGCCGGAGCTGGAGCTTGTCGTTGAGCAGTTCGATCGAGCGTGCGGGGTTGACCGCCTTGCCGAGGTCCTCCGCGATGCGGTAGGTCGCGAGCATGCTCTCCTCGGCGCCGATGTGGTAGACGAAATCGGGGTCGAAGTCGCGCACCGCCTGCCGTACGGTCCGGTCGAACGCGACGGGGTCGGAGAAGTCCGTCAGCACGAAGGCGTCGGCCAGGTCGGCGATGCCGGCCAGGTAGTCCGGCGTCTGCAGGGTGGGATCCCAGACCGCGCAGATCCGGTGCCCCTCCTCACGGGCCTTGATGACGAACGCCCGGTAGGGCATGACCATGACGAGGTCGCTCACCGGGTCCCTCCCTTCTTTCTCCTGGATGCGGGTGATCAGCGGTCAGTAGGGCAGCCGGCGGCCCGACGGGGTGCGCAGGTCGGGCGCGGCGTTCGACTGGGGCTTCCTGGTCGGCTTGCCGACTTGAATGCGACGTGCCATCGAAATCCCTCCACATCCCTGGTGAACCGTTTCGCGTGCCCTCTGACCAGCACGCTGGCACGCGCCCATGGCCGCCACAACGGCCGCGCACCCTAATGACCAGGCCGGATGACGTAAGGGGCAGACGGCCTACAACTTTGGTTACGCCGGGGTGCTACGAAAATTCACACCCGGGCGTAGGCGAAGCTCGGCGCGCGGCTCGGCCCGCGCCGCAGGTAGGTCCACCACGTGAGCCCGGCGAGCAGCACGTAGGAACCGACGAAGATCCACAGGGCGGGCAGCGACCAGCCCGCGTGCTCCTGTGCGACACGAGCCGCCGCGGCGCCGGTCACGCCCTTCATCGCGCTCGCCGCGTCGGTGCTCGCCACGCGGAACACCTGCTGGATCAGGAACCCGCCGAACGCGCCGATCGCCCCGGCGATGCCGATCACGGCCGCCGCCTTGCGCTTGTAGTCCGGCGCGGTCGCCGCCGGGTCGAGGCCGCGCCTGGCCGCCTCCCTGCGCCCCAGCTCGCCGAAGATCACCGGGATCATCCGGTACGTCGAGCCGTTGCCCACCCCGGAGCAGGCGAAGACCACCAGGTAGGAGCAGAAGAACAGGCCGAAGTCGTGGCGGATGACCCCGCCCGCCGCCGCGACCGTCGCCACCACCATCCCGGCGAAGACGGCCAGCGTGACCCGGGCCCCGCCGTACCGGTCGGACAGCCTGCCCCCGAAGGGCCGGGCGACGGAGCCGACCAGCGCCCCGACGAAGCCCAGCCCGGCGAGGTAGTCGCGGATGAACGGATGCTGCGCCAGGAACTCCGGGAACGTCGTCCTGATCACCAGCGGCAGCGCGAAGGAGAACCCGATGAACGAGCCGAACGTGCCGATGTAGAGCAGCGACACGATCCAGGTCTGCCCGTGCCGCAGCGCCGCGGCGTACGACCGGGGGTCGGCCTTGGCCTCGGCCAGGCTGTCCATGAACAACCAGGCGCCGAGCGCGGCGACCACGATGAACGGCATCCAGATGAGCCCGGCGTACGCGAGGTGGACCTGTGTGCCCGACGCCGCCACGGGCACGCCCGCGACGACCACCAGCGGCACCAGGAGCTGGACGACCGCGACGCCGAGGTTGCCGCCGGCCGCGTTGAGGCCGAGCGCGAAGCCCTTGCGCCGCTCCGGATAGAAGAACGAGATGTTCGCCATCGAGGAGGAGAAGTTGCCGCCGCCGACGCCCGCCGTGGCGGAGCAGGCGAGCAGGACCCAGAACGTCGTGTCGTGGTCCTGCGCGGCCAGCCACCCGCTCGGCACGACGAACGCCAGCAGCGCCGACGGCACCAGCAGCAGCGCCGCCGATATCACCGTCCACAACCGGCCGCCGAGGCGCGGCACCGCGAACGTGTACGGGATCCGGATCGCCGAGCCGACCAGGTTGGGCACGGAGACGAGCCAGAACGACTCCGACACGCTCATCGGCAGCCCGGCGGCGGGCAGGCTCAGCACCACCACCGACCACAGCACCCAGATAGCGAAGCCCAGGTGCTCGGTGAACACCGAGAAGATCAGGTTGCGCCGGGCCACCCGGCGGCCGGTGGTCTCCCAGAACTCCTCGTCCTCCGGGTTCCAGTGTTCGATCCAGCCGCGGCCGCGCCGGGCGGCCGCCGTCGTTTCGCTCATGCGGGTCTCCTTGTCAGCGTGGTCGTAGGGATCTCATTGGGCATGCGCCACCCCCGCGGCGTCCTCCTTGTCGGCCCGGGCGAGCCAGCGGGCGATGCCGCAGACCGTGTCGGTGCAGGTGCCGCAGCCGGTGGTCGCCCGGGTGGCCGAGGCGAGGGCGGTCAGGTCGCGGGCTCCGGACCGCCACGCGGCGACCAGCGTGTTCTTGCTGACCGCGTTGCAGCGGCACACGACGCTCGTCCCCGGCAGCGCCGCCGCGTCCGTGCCGCCGGGCGCCCCGCCCTCGCCGTACGGCATGGCCCGGCCGAGCAGCAGCGCGAGCC
Organism: Microbispora hainanensis; assembly: GCF_036186745.1. Classification (NCBI taxonomy): domain Bacteria; kingdom Bacillati; phylum Actinomycetota; class Actinomycetes; order Streptosporangiales; family Streptosporangiaceae; genus Microbispora; species Microbispora hainanensis. The sequence goes on from NZ_CP108086.1 coordinate 1,736,391, forward strand.
GGTCGGGCGGCACGGGCAGGCCGCGGTCGTAGAACTGGGTGATCGTGGCGGCTGCGTCGGGCACGCCGAGCGCGATGGCCCCCGCGACCCGCTCGTCGCGGACGACGAGCTTGGCGTAGCGGCCCCGGGCCGGCTCGCTGAGCCACAGCACCTCGGCGCGCGGGTCGTCCGGCCCGGCGTGCACGTCGCCGAGCGAGGCCAGGTCCACCCCGCTCGCCTTGAGCCGGGTCACCACCTTCGTGCCGCGGTAGGGCGAGCGCGTGCCGGTGAGCAGCGCGGCCAGCGCGGCGGCCTGCTCCCAGGCGGGCTGCACCAGGCCGGGCACCGTGCCGGGATGCCGGGCGCAGTCGCCGATGGCGTGGATCAGCGGGTCGTTCGTGCGCAGGTCGTCGTCCACCAGCACGCCGCCGTCGACGGCGAGCCCGGCCGCCGACGCCTGCGCGGTCTGCGGGCGGACCCCCGCCGCCACGACGACGAGGTCGGCCTCGACCAGCCGTCCGTCGTCCAGCTTCAGCCCGTCGCCGGGCAGATAGCGGGCCGCGCGCGAGTTCACCAGCACCCGCACGCCGAGGCCGCGCAGGACCTGGGCGAGCACCTCGCCCGCGCCGTCGTCGAGCTGGCGCTCCATCAGGTGGCGGCGCGGATGGACGACGGTGACCGCGTTGCCGCGCTCGGCCAGGCCGCGCGCCGCCTCCAGGCCGAGCAGGCCGCCGCCGAGCACGGCCACCCGCACGCCGCCGCGGGTTCCGGCGGTGATCGCGGCGCAGTCGTCCAGCGTGCGGAACGTGGCCACGCCGGGGGCGAGACCGCCGTCGTCGCCGGTCAGCCCCTCCACCGGCGGCACCCACGCACGCGCGCCGGTCGCCAGCACGAGCACGTCGTAGCCGATCCGTGTGCCGTCGTCGAGCGTGACACCGCGCCCCTCGCGGTCGATCGAGACGACCTCGCGGCCCCGATGCACCTCCACGCCGTGCGCGGCGGCCCAGCCCTCGTCCTGCAGCCGCACCGACGCCGGGGACATCGCGCCCGCCAGCACGTTCGACAGCAGGACCCGGTTGTACGGCGGGTGCGGCTCGTCGCCGATCGCGACGATGGCGACGCGCTCTCCCGCCGGATCACGGCGGCGGATCTCCTCCGCCAGCCGGGCGCCGGCCATGCCATAGCCGGCGATCACGACCCTGGTAGTCACTGCGCCTCCCGTTCGCCCGCCGGCGTCAGCCGTACGGCGCAGACCTTGAATTCGGGCATCCGGCTGACGGGATCGAGCGCCGGATTCGTCACGAGGTTGGCGCGCTGGGCGCCCGGGAAGTGGAACGGCAGGAAGACCACGTCGGGCCGCATCGACGGCACGCAGCGCACCGGGACGACGACCCGCCCGCGCCTGCCGACGACCGCCGCCGCCGCGCCGTCGCTCAGCCCGGCCCGCCGCGCGGTGTCCGGGTGCACCTCGACGTACGCCTCGGGCACGGCCGCGCGCAGCTCCTCCACACGCCGGGTCTGCGCGCCCGACTGGTAGTGCTGGAGCACCCGCCCGGTGATCGCGTACAGGGGGAACTCCTCGTCCGGCGGCTCGGCCGGCCCCTTGTGGTCCACCGCGGCGAACCTGGCCCGCCCGTCGGGGTGGGCGAACCGGTCCAGGAACAGCCGCGGCGTCCCCGGATGCCCCGGCTTGTCGTGCTCCGGCTTGTCGTGCCCCGGCTTGTCGCGCTCCGGCTGCCCGTGCTCGGGCCGCCGGGGGACGGGCCAGTGGAGCCGCTCCCCTGCGCGCAGCCGGTCCCAGGTCACGCCCGAATAGTCGGCGGGGCCGCCCTCCGACGCCGCCCGCAGCTCGGTGAAGACCGTCTCGGGGTCGGCGGGGAAGCGCTCGGGCGGCTGCCCGAGCAGTACGGCCAGGTCGTGCAGGACCTCCAGGTCGGTGCGCACCCCGGGCGGCGGGGCCAGCGCGCGGCGGCGCAGCAGCACGCGTCCTTCGAGGTTGGTCAGCGTGCCGTCCTCCTCGGCCCACTGCGTGATGGGCAGGACCACGTCGGCCATCCGGGCCGTCTCCGACAGCACGATGTCGGAGACCACGAGCAGGTCGAGCGCGGCCAGCCGGTCGGCCACCCGGGCCGAGTGCGGCGCCGACACGGCCGGGTTGCTGCCGAACACCAGCAGCGCGGACGGGCCGCCGCCGGTGCCGAGCGCGTCGAGCAGCTCGAACGCCGAGCGCCCCGGGCCGGGCAGCGCGGACGGCTCGATCCCCCACACCCGTGCCACGTGCGCGCGGGCCGCCGGATCGTCGATCTTCCGGTAGCCGGGAAGCTGGTCGGCCTTCTGCCCGTGCTCGCGCCCGCCCTGGCCGTTGCCCTGGCCGGTCAGGCAGCCCCAGCCCGAGCCGCGGCGGCCGGGCAGGCCCAGCGCGAGCGCCAGGTTGATCCAGGCCCCGGCCGTGTCCACGCCCGTGGCGTGCTGCTCCACCCCCCTGGCGGTCAGCACGTACGCGCTCGCGGCCTCGGACAGCATCGCGGCGGCCCTGCGCTGGTCGGCGGCGGCGACGCCGGTCACCCGCTCGACCCGCTCGGGCCACCAGGCGGCGGCCACCCGCCAGGTCTCCTCGAAGCCGGTCGTCCGCTCGGCGACGTACGCGTGGTCGAGCCGGCCGCCGGCCACGGCGGCGTGGAGGATGCCGAGCGCCAGCGCGAGGTCGGTGCCCGGGGCCGGCGCGAGGTGCAGCGCCGCACGCTCGGCCGTCGGGGTGCGCCGGGGATCGACCACGATCAGCCCCCCGGCGTCCATGGCGCGGCGCAGGTGGGACAGGAACGGCGGCATCGTCTCGGCCGGGTTGGCCCCGGCGAGCAGCACCGCGTCCGCGCCCTCCAGGTCGGTCAGGGGGAACGGCAGCCCCCGGTCGAGGCCGAAGGCGCGGTGCGCCGCGGCCGCCGCCGACGACATGCAGAACCTGCCGTTGTAGTCGACCTGCGAGGTGCCGAGCGCCACCCGGGCGAACTTGCCGAGCAGGTAGGCCTTCTCGTTGGTGAGTCCGCCGCCGCCGAAGACCGCGACGGCGTCGGGTCCGCGCTCCGCGGAGATCTCCTTGATCCTGCGGGCGACGAGGCCGAGCGCCTCGTCCCAGCTCGCCGGGCGCAGGGTGCCGCCGTCCCGGACGAGCGGCGTGGTGAGCCGGGCCGGCGAGCCGAGCAGGGCCGCGGAGGTCCAGCCCTTCTGGCACAGTCCGCCCGCGGACGGGTCGCGGGGCCGCACCCGCACCGAGGCGCGGCCCGCCGGGCTGAGAGTCATCCCGCACTGCAACGCACAATACGGACAGTGAGTGTCAACGGCGCCGACGTCGGCGTCCGCCAGGCGCGTGCTCGTCGCCGCGCGCATCGCTCCACCTCCTCGACCGGCACTCGTACGCGGCTAGACGACGTCGGAGGTGAGGGCGTCGTGGATCTCGGAGTAGTCGGCGGCCGGGGCCGGGGACAGCCGGCGGCCGACGCCGAGCGCGAGCATCTCCAGGCGGCCCATCAGCCGGGCGAAGTCCTCGGGGAGCAGCGCCTGCTTGCCGTCGCACAACGCCTGCTCGGGCTGAACGTGCACGTCGATCAGCAGGGCGTCCGCGCCCGCCGCGACGGCGGCCAGCGTGAGCGGCTCGATGAGGTCGGGGATGCCGAGGGAGTGGCTCGGGTCGACCATCACCGGCAGGTGGGTGCGCCGCTTGAGCAGCGCGACCGCCGACAGGTCGAGCGTGAAGCGGGTGGCCCCCTCGAACGTCCTGATCCCCCGCTCGCACAGCACGACCTGGTCGTTGCCCTCGGCGAGGAGATACTCGGCGGCGGTGAGCAGCTCGTCGACCGTGCAGCCGAAGCCGCGCTTGAGCACGGCCGGCATGCCGCTGCGGCCCACCTCGGTCAGCAGCTCGAAGTTCTGCATGTTGCGGGTGCCGATCTGGAAGCCGTCGACCACCTCGGCCATCCGCTCGACGTGCCGGGGATCGACCACCTCGGTGAGGATCGGCAGGCCGGTCTCCTCCCTGGCCCGCACCAGCAGGTCGAGGCCCGCCCACTTGAGGCCCTGGAAGGAGTAGGGCGTCGTGCGCGGCTTGAACGCGCCGCCGCGCAGGCCGACCGCGCCGTGCCGGGCGACGGCCCCGGCCGTGGACATCATCTGCCCGGGGTTCTCGACGGCGCAGGGCCCGGCGAAGACGGCGACGTCCCCGTCCCCGATCACCGCGGAGCCGATGGTCACGGCCGTGCCCGAGGGGAACAGCTCGCGCCGGCCGAGCCGGAAGCCGCCGCTCGCCCGCGTCGTCTGCCGGGGCCCGGGCAGGTCGGCCGGGAGGGGCAGCAGGGCGCCGGGCCCCTGGGCCACCATCACGTGCGCCCCGCCCAGCCGGTACGTCGTGGTCGTGGTGCCGGTGGAGTCGAAGTGCTGGGCCCACCCGGCGATGCCGGACGGATCGATCGTCGAGTCGAACACCAGCAACAGCTCGGCGTCGGTCATGGGAGTCCTCCACATCCGTGTGGTCGGGTCTTCGTGCTGTCGGGTCTGTGCGGGGTCGCGACGGGATGGTGTCCGCGTGTGCGCCGCCGGGCCGGTCCTGGGGGGATGTCCGGCCCGGCGGCGCGGATCGGGTGCGGATCGCCGTTGATCCGCACGGGGATGGCGGGAATCGGGGGCGGCGGGCGGGATCAGACGAAGACGTCGTTGAGGATCGTGCCGAGCGTCTTGCCGCTGTTCTCACGGATGTAGGTGGACAGCGAGCTGTACTTCTCCCGCAGCCGGCGCTTGAGGACCTTGCCGGTGACGCCGACCGGGAAGTCCTCCTCGCTGCGCGCGACCTCCAGCATGGTCAGCTCGGGGTGACCGGCGGCCTTCAGCTTCTCGTTCGCCTCGTTGAGCAGCCGCTGCGCGTCCGGCCGCTCGGCGCTGGACGTCACGACCGCCACCGGGACCGTACGGCCGCGGTGGATGCCCGCCACCACGGCGCAGTCGAGGACCTCGGGCAGCTCGTTGAGCAGCAGCTCCTCCATGAAGACCGAGTAGCCGGTGCCGGTCGGGGTCTCGATCGCGTCCACCGCCCGGTCGACCTGGAAGTAGTTGCCCGCCTCGTCGCGGTAGGCCATGTCGCCGGTCAGCCAGTAGCCCGACAGCTTGCTGCGGTAGGTCGTGTCGGAGTCGCTCCAGTATCCGGCGGTGATCGCCGGGCCCTTCGCGCCGAGCAGGCCGACCTCGTTGACGTCGGCGATCGTGCCGTCCCTGCGCAGCACCGCGACCTCGGCGACGCCGACCGGCTTGCCCACGCAGCGGTCGTTGCGCTCGTCGGCGAGCGTACGGACCTTCAGCAGCACGCCCCAGCCCAGCTCGGTGGTGCCGAGACGGTCGAAGAACGCGGCCGGCGGCAGCGAGGGGTCGCGCTTGGCCAGGATGCCCTTGATGTGCTTCTCGTGGACCGCGTCGCCGATGGAGATCCAGACGTTGACCGAGTCGATCGATCCGGCCGGCAGGTCCGCGGCGGCCAGCTCGGCGTACGCGTGGCCGAAGGCCATGACGGTCGTCGGGCGGTACTTCTCGACGGCCTTGGCCAGCTCGGGGCCGCTGGTGTCGAACCAGGGCACGATCGGCGTGCCGCCGAGCACGGCGTACGTCGTGTAGGCGATGCAGCCGAGGTGCGACTGCGGCAGCGCGGTCATCATGACGGCGCCCGGCTGCTCGTGGTGGTCCACGAGACGGAACCGCGGCCCGGCCACGCACGAGCGGTGGGTCTGGATGACCGGCTTGGGCCGCCCGGTGGTGCCGGAGGAGTGCAGGATCGAGACCGGGTCCTCGCCGACGTGGCGGAAGCGGGCCTCCTGCGGCAGCTTCGCCGCCGGGGGCGCGGGCAGCTCCTCGGCCACCTGCGTCCACCGCAGGCCGGGCAGCAGGTGGAACTCCTCACCGAGGATCTCCAGGTGGGCGAGGTCGGTGTACATGCCGACCGGGTTGGTCTGGCGGCACAGCTCGGTGGCGATGTAGCGCGAGGCCTTGCTGTTGACCAGCACCGCAACCGCGCCGATCTGGGCCAGCGCGTAGAAGTGCAGGGAGTAGGCGAAGGAGTCCTCCAGGTAGATGGCCACGCGGTCGCGGGGCCGCACGCCCTGGCGCAGGTACCACACCGACCAGCTCTGGGCCAGCTCGTCCAGCTCCAGCAGGCTCCACTCGGTCTGCTGCTCGCCCTTGGTGTTGGTCAGCGGCCTGCCCAGGTGGATGAACGGGAGCTCCGGGTGGGGGTTGGCCTCGATGGCCTTCGTCAGCAGGTTGCCGCCGCCGAGGTCGGGGTCCGCGGCGAGCCTGGCGCGCTGCTCCGTCGTGAGGACGGTCTCGTGGGAGATGGAGATGGTCATCGATCTCACCTTTCGGTAGTGACGGGAGATGAGGTGCTCGTGGTGGGGCCGGGCTGATAAGGGGGTTCGTAGGTGGGGAGTGCGCCGAACATCCCGGCGCACGTGTCGCGGTAGAAGCCGAGATCGGGGCCGAGGAGGTCGCGCAGCCCGCCCAGGGCCGCCGCGAACTCCGCCTCCCCGTCCGCGCGGCCGTCGAGGAGGCCGGCGAGGGTGCGTACGCCGTCGGCCAGCGCCGCGCGGGCGGCGGCGGCCTGCGGGTTGGCCGACTGGACGTCCCAGTAGACCTCCGGGGTGCCCGAGGCGATCCGGGCCAGCAGCGCGAGCATCGTGGCGTGGGGCGGCGGGGCGACGGCGGCCAGTTCGGCGACGCGGACGCCGAGGCCGGCCAGCGCCAGCCCGAACGACAGCACCGCCGCGTGGGTGAGCGCCTGTGTCGCCGCGGCCAGCCGGTCGTGCTCGTGCGCGCCGAGCCGTACGGCACGGCCGCCCCAGCTCTCGACCAGCCGCAGCAGCGCCCGGGTGCGCGGGCCGTCGTGGACCACGACGGCGGCGACCGGCCGCCCCGCGAAGCCGAGCGACGGGGCGAACATCGGGTTGAGACCGGCCGCCTCGACGTTCCCGGCGTGGGCCAGGATCTCGTCGGCGATCGGGCCCTTGACCGAGAGCGTGTCGGCGAGCAGCGCGCCCGGCCGCATCGCGGCGGCCACCTGCTTCACCGCCGCCAGCGCCACCTGCTCGGGCACCGCGAGCAGGACCAGGTCGGCCCGCCCGAGCTCCTCGGCGAGCTCGGGCCCGATGTCCGTGATGTCGCCCCGCAGGACCCTCGCCTCACCGGCCGGGGGAGCCCCTGCCGTGGATTCCTGCGAGGCGACGTTCACGGCCGGCGCGGACCGGGTGGCGCCTTCCCCGGTGGCGGCGCCGGGCGCGGGGTCGACGACGAGCACCTCGGCGCCGGACCGCAGCAGGTGCCCGGCGAACAGGCCGCCCACGGCGCCCGCGCCGCCGACGACGACGCAGCGCCGCAGCAGGTCCGTGTCTCCGTGGTCCGCCGTCCGGCGGTCCCCGTGATCCGTCGTCGTGTGGTCCCCGCGGGTCATCGTCAGGCCCCCACGGTCTGGGCCGCGGTCTCCAGCACCGCGGTGATCATGGCGCGGGACTTGACGACCGTCTCCTCGAACTCCTCCTCGGGGTCCGACAGCGCCACGATCGCGCCGCCGACCCCGAAGCTGACCCGGTCGCGGGTGGCGACGAGGGTGCGGATGATGATGCTGAGGTCGGTGGCCCCGCCGAGGGAGAACCAGCCGAGCGCGCCGGAGTAGGCGCCGCGCGGGCCCTCCTCCAGGCGGTCGATGATCTCCATCGTGCGGATCTTCGGGGCGCCGGTCATCGAACCGCCGGGGAAGGCGGCCCGCACACAGGTCACCACCGACTCCTCCGGCCGCAGCGTGCCGCGGATCGTGGAGACGAGCTGGTGCACCGGCGCGTACGTCTCGACGTGGAAGAGCCGGGGCACGTGCACCGACCCGACCTCGCAGACCGTGTTCAGGTCGTTGCGGATCAAGTCGACGATCATGAGGTTCTCGGCGCGGTCCTTCTCCCGGCTGAGCAGGTCGTGGCGGAGCGCCTCGTCCTCCTCGGGCGTCGCGCCGCGCGGCCGGGTGCCCTTGATCGGCTTGGACTCGGCGACCCGGTCGGGGCCGATCGTCATGAACCGCTCGGGCGAGGCGCTCAGCACCGCGACGTCGGGGAAGTCGAGCAGCGCGCCGTACGGCACCGGGCTGATCTTCCGCAGGTGGCTGTAGGTCCGCAGCGGGTCGATCTCGGCGCGGACGGTGACCGCGTTGGTGAGGCAGATCTCGTAGGACTCGCCGTGGTAGATCTCCTCCAGGCACTCGCCGATCCGGCTGAGGTAGCCCTGCTTGTCGTGCCGCATCTCCACCACGCCGGCGATCGCCGGGTCGGTCATGCCGATCCCCGCGAACGCGACCGGCTCGGGCGGCTCGTGCCGCGGCAGGGAGAACAGCCGCGCCGCGGTCTCGTCCAGCCAGGCGAGCGCGCCGCCGTCGGTGTCCCCCTCCTCGTTCGTCGTCAGCGCGAGCAGGTAGGAGACCTTCTCCACGGCGTCGAGCACGAGCATCCGGTCGGCGAACAGCAGCGCCGCGTCGGGCTCCTCGGCCTGGTGCGCGGCCTGGCCGCCCGCCTCGGCCTTGAGCTCGTAGCCCAGATAGCCGACGTAGCCGAGGTTGAAGTCGAACGGCAGGCCCTCCGGCGCCGGCACGGCGCGCTCACGCAGCTGCTCGTCCAGGTAGTCGAAGAACGGCTGCTCGATGCGCTGCCGCGACCCGTCGGCCCGGCTGACGGTGACCGTCCGCTCCGGCACCCGGTAGGTGACGTACTCGGCGAGCGGGCCGGAGCCGTCGCCCATGAACGAGAACCGCGACAGCCCCTCGATCACCGAGCTGCTGTCGAGCCAGAAGCCGTGCTCCTTGCCCGCGAACAGCTCCCGGTAGGCGCTCTCCGCGTCCGGCAGCAGCGGCAGCCTGCGCACGTGCACCCGGTACGGCGAGCGGGCGGCGGCGGCGCGCTCCTCCCTCGCCCGGCGGTGGGCCAGCGCGAGGTCGCGGAAGTTGGCCAGCAGCTCGCGGCCGTGCTCGCTGCTGATCGACTCGGGGTGGAACTGGACGCCCCAGATGGGCTCGGTGCGGTGCCGCACCCCCATGACCACGCCGTCGTCGGTCCAGGCCACGGCCTCCAGCTCGTCCGGCAGGTCGGTGGCGGCCAGCGAGTGGTAGCGCACGACCGAGAACGGCGAGGGCAGGCCGGCGAAGATGTCGGCCCCGGTGTGGCGCACCTGCGAGACGCGGCCGTGCATCGGCTGCGGCGCGTGGGTGACGGTGCCGCCGAACAGGTGGCAGATGCCCTGGTGGCCGAGGCAGACGCCGAGCACGGGCAGCCCGCTCTCACGGATGGCCCGCGCGCTCACACCGAAGTCGCGGGCCCGCTCGGGCCGGCCGGGACCCGGGGAGATCACGACGCTGTCGAACTCGTGGATCGGCACCTGGGACCAGTCGGCGTCGTTGCGCACCACGACCGGCGGCTGTCCGTTCACCTCACCCAGGAGCTGGTAGAGGTTGTAGGTGAACGAGTCGTAATTGTCGATCAGGATCGTTCTCATGCCGGGGTTCCTCCAAGCCGTGTCGAAATAGCCGGGTGAGTCGCCGGCGCCGCGCTCACCGAGCGGCGACATCGCCGATCACCAGGTCCTCGACCCTGCAGGTCTCCGCGATGACGAGGTCGTAGAGGCGGCGCAGGAAGTCGGGGTCGATTCCGTGGTCCTGCGCGTATCGGGCGGCCCGCCGCTGCACGATGCCGATGCGGTGGGGCTGCATCATCGGGACGTTGTGCTCACGCTTGAAATGCGCGATTTCCACACAGCACTCGATACGCCTGCGCAGTGTGTCGAGCAGCGACTCGTCGATACGGTCGAGCGAGGCCCGCAGCGTCTCCAGACCGTCTTCTCCGGCGCCGTTGCCAGCCATTGAACAGCCCTCCAATCGGGGGTTCACGGATGTTCCGGCCCTATCGGAACGAATTCAGGATTCGGTCGGGCGCGCATTTCTCACAACCCCTAACGGCCCCACAGCGCGGCCGGACAATCCAGGACGACCTCGGACTTCTCGGAACCCCGAGGCAGGGCGGGCGTGAGGCGGCCGGCGACCCCGGTCCACCCCTATCGGGAAACCGGTCATCCCGAATGATCGGGAAATTTCATTGACCGTCCGAAAATGGCGGAACTAATGTCCGTTCGCGAAGTGCCTGTGAGCACGTGCGAGAAACGGCGGTGGCGAAAGTGAAACCTCGAGCATTCGTACTTACCGGATCATTCCTGGTGATCTGCCGGGCCCCTCTTTATCTGCGCGAACTGTCCCGCCGGGGGCTCAAGATCCTGGTGGTCACGCCGGCCTCCTGGCGGGAGAAGGCCCTGGCCCAGATGCGCGACCCCGCGCACCCGGCCTCGGTCATCGAGGAGATCGCCTTCACCGACGGCGACGTCAACACCGACAACTCGTTCACGGCCGGCGTGATCTCCGGCGTACGGGCATGGCGGGACCGCTACGACATCACCGGCGTCTACGCGGTCGGCGAGACCCTGGTCGAGCCGACCGGCCTGGTCGCCGACGCTCTCGGGCTGCCCTCTCCCGGCCTGCGGGCCACCCGCGCCTGCCGCAGCAAGTATCTGCAGCGGTGGTATCTGCCGGAGTTCAGCCCGGCCTCGGTGGTCGTCCCCGCGGCCGGGCGCGCCGCGTTCACCGGCGAGGGCGTGTCGTTCCCCGCCGTGGTCAAGCCCGCGAGCCGGCACTCCAGCTCGGGTGTGGAGACCGTGCACAACGCCGCCGAGCTGCGCGCCCGGCTCGACGCGTATCTGCCGCACGAGACGGTGCTGGTGGAGGAGAAGGTGACCGGCCAGGAGTTCTCCGTGGAGAGCCTGGTGCAGGACGGCCGGGTCCTGTTCGCCTCGGTGACCCGCAAGGAGACGACCGAGTCGGGCGCCCGCACCTTCGTCGAGCTGTCCCACTCGGTGCCGAACGAGCTGGACGGCGTGAACCAGATCATCCTCGACGCCAACCGGCGCATGCTCGAACGGCTGGCCTTCGCCGACGGCATCGCGCACGCCGAATGGCGGGTGGACGGCGAGGGCCGCCCCTATCTGATGGAGGTGGCCGCGCGCACTCCCGGCGACGGCCTGTCGATCCTCTACTCGCTCGCGACCGGCGCCCCGATGGAGCCGGAGATCATCCGCATCGCCCTCGGCGAGCCCGCGGCCTATCCCGCGCCGCGCCGGTACGCCCGCCAGGTCTACCTGGAGCACGAGCCCGGGCGGCTCGGCGACGTCACGGTGGACTGGCCGGGCGTCTCACCGGCCTGGGTCGGCGAGGGCGGCCTGTGGCCCGAGGTCGAGCCGGGCGCCCCGGACGACCCGCCCACGCTGCGCGCCGTGCTCGTGCTCAAGGACCGCGGCGCCGAGCTCGGGCCGCTGCACAGCTCCGACGACCGCGCGGTGACGTTCCTCATCGACGCCGCCACCCCGGCCGAGCTGGACGAGCTGGAGATACGCGTGCGGGACGCCGTACGGATCCACCTGCTGGAGACCGCCGGCGTCCGGATGTAGTCGTGGACGCGCGGAGCGCGGCGGGAGGCGATGCGCCTCCCGCCGCGCCCGGCTTTTCAGGTCGCCTACATCAAGGGTCGCCTACACCAGGGGTCAGGGGTAGCTGACCACGTTGACCGGGACGGTGGCCGTGCCCTGGGCCGCGCCGCCCGTGTTGTTGATGACGTGGGCGATCGTTCCGACGCCGCCCAGCGACACCGTGAGCAGGTCATGGAACTTCACACCCGTCTTGTCGGGCACCTCGAAGCCGCGATCGGCGACGATCGAGGGGTCGGTGCTGAAGTTGCAGTAGCTGCCCATGCCCCAGGCCTCGTGCGTGTTCACGTTGTCGGCCACCTTGTAGGCGGCGTAGCCCCGGGTCGAGCCGTTCATCCAGGACGCCTGGTTCGGCGGGTCGTAGGGCAGCTCGTTCTGGAAGAAGATCGTCCTGCCGCCCTCGCCGTTCCAGATCACCTCGTACTTCTTGTAGTGCTCGACGAACAGGCCGTACGCGATGACGTTGTCGCCGTTGACGATCACGCCGGTGTCCGCCGGGTTGGTGTTCCAGCCCACGCCCGCGCCGTGGTCGGCCCGCCACGCCCAGATGTGGTCGATGATCGTGTTGTCGCTGTTCACGACCAGGCTCGTCGTGGCCGAGCCGGGTCCCGCGCCGCCGATCCGGAAGAACACGTCCTGCACCGAGATCGGGTTGGCGGCGTGGCTCCCCGAGGCGCCGTCGGGGCCGATCCGCAGCAGCACCGGCGAGTTGACCGTGCCGGCGTCGAAGAGCAGACCGGCGATCTTCACGCCGTCGACGTCCGCGACATTCATCGCGACGACCCCGTTGTCCGGGATCAGGGTGGCGTAGCCGAGCCCGAGCACCACCGTGTTCGCCCTGGTCACGTTGAGCGTCTGGTTGAGGTGATAGACGCCAGGCGTGAACAGCAGGTTGAGGCCCTGGCTCAGCGCCTGGTTGAGGGTGGCGGCGCTGTCGGACGGCTTGGCGACGTAGAACTGCGTCAGCGGGATCGACGAGCCCGGGGTCGGGCCGTTCGCCCAGGTCACGCCGCTCGAGTTCGTCCGCGGCGACGGGACGAACACGCGGTAGGCGCCGCCCGAGTCCACGTACAGGTACGGCTTCTCCCGGGTGACGGGGCTGGTCGCCAGCGTCGTGTAGGGCGGGTTGGGGAAGCTCTGCGCCGGAGCGCCGACGACGCCGGAGAACACCATGTTCCACACCGCGTTGGTCCAGCCGCCGATGGTGCTGTCGCGGGTGAACCACTGCTGCTGGGAGTACGGGCCGACCGTGCCGTCGATCTTGCTGTCGGCGATGTAGCCGCCGCTGGCCCAGCCGTACCCGTTGGGGGCGAGGTTCAGCCCGCCGCGCACGTGGATCCGCCGGAACGGCGCGGCCTGGGCCACGGCCCAGCGGTCGGTGCCGTTGACCGGCACGACGGCCAGGTTCTCCGCCGACCGCCAGAAGTTCTGGGTGGCGTTGCCGTTGAACCATCCGGCGTCGACGGTGATGTCACCGTTGATCGTCACGTCGTCGGGCGACTGGCCGAGGCCGGAGATCGAGGTGTAGAAGCCGATCTGGGCGTTGAGGCCGCTGTAGGTGCCCGGCTTGAACAGCAGCGCGTAGCGCTCGCTGCCGAACTGGTTCGACTCCTGCTGACTGAAGATCGTGTCGAGCGTGTTCTGGATGCTCGCGCTCGACATCGACGGGTCGAAGATCTTCACGTTCGGCCCGAGGTCGCCGCCACCCGGCAGGCCGGGACCGCCGTCGTCACCGCCGCCGGTGGTGTTGACGGCGAACTCCCAGAGCGAGTAGCCGTACGCCGTGGCCCTGGTCAGGCCGTACATCCGGACGTAGCGGCCGGTCGCCGACACGTCGAGCGACTGCGTCCCGGCGACGCCGTTGACCGTGGCGGTCGCGTCCGACCAAGTGGACCCGTCGGCCGAGACCTGGATCTTGAACGTCTGGGCGCGTGCGGTCTCCCAGTTGAGCACGACCCGGCAGATCTGCTGCGAACTGCCGAGATCCACCTGGATCCACTGCGGATCACTGAACGCGCTCGACCACCGGGTGCCGGCATCGCCGTCGAACGCCGCCGACGCCGGGGACGCGGCGTTCTCGGTCGAGGAGGCCGACGCGGTCTTACCCTGCGCGACGTTGGTGGTGCCGCAGGTGGTCCCACCGCCACCCGTCTCCGTGTTGACGGCGAACTCCCAGAGCGAGTAGCCGTACGCCGTGGCGCGGGTGAGCCCGTACATCCGGACGTAGCGGCCGGTCGCCGACACGTCGAGCGACTGCGTCCCGGCGACGCCGTTGACCGTGGCGGTCGCGTCCGACCAAGTGGACCCGTCGGCCGAGACCTGGATCTTGAACGTCTGGGCGCGTGCGGTCTCCCAGTTGAGCACGACCCGGCAGATCTGCTGCGAACTGCCGAGATCCACCTGGATCCACTGCGGATCACTGAACGCGCTCGACCACCGGGTGCCGGCATCGCCGTCGAACGCCGCCGACGCCGGGGACGCGGCGTTCTCGGTCGAGGAGGCCGACGCGGTCTTACCCTGCGCGACGTTGGTGGTGCCGCAGGTGGTCCCACCGCCACCCGTCTCCGTGTTGACGGCGAACTCCCAGAGCGAGTAGCCGTACGCCGTGGCGCGGGTGAGCCCGTACATCCGGACGTAGCGGCCGGTCGCCGACACGTCGAGCGACTGCGTCCCGGCGACGCCGTTGACCGTGGCGGTCGCGTCCGACCAAGTGGACCCGTCGGCCGAGACCTGGATCTTGAACGTCTGGGCGCGTGCGGTCTCCCAGTTGAGCACGACCCGGCAGATCTGCTGCGAACTGCCGAGATCCACCTGGATCCACTGCGGATCACTGAACGCGCTCGACCACCGGGTGCCGGCATCGCCGTCGAACGCCGCCGACGCCGGCGTCCCGGCGTTCTCGGTCGAGGAGGCCGACGCGGTCTTGCCCTGCGCGACGTTGGTGGTGCCGCAGGCCGCCGCCGCGGCGGTGTAGGTGGCGGGGACGACGCCGGTCACGGCCGCGAAGGTCGCCAGCGCCACGAGCCCGGCCGCGACCAGGCCGGAGCGCCCGCGCCGCCTGCGCGGCCGTCCGTGCGCGGGGTGAGGCGGGGAGGATGGAGGCATGTACGTCTCCTCGGTGCGGAGCCCCTCGGGCGAGGGTGCGGGGGATGAGAGAGGTCCAGCGGCATGAGCGTGCGCCCCCTGATCGCTTATGTCAAGGCTTAGTTCACGACCAGAATTATCGGTTGACTCCGGCGCCCCGGCGGATGTTAGTCTCCGGGAGAGCGCTCTCCAACGTCACGAGTCCGACCGATTCCCCGCCCGTTAACACTGCCGGATCACCCGCGGCCGCCGCTCCCCTTCCCCTCGCGCGGCGCCCGCCTCCGGGGCACTTCGGCGCGCGGCTCGGTCCCGGCATGCACAAGGAGGTCCCGTAAGGCGTGCCTCATCCCCCCGCCACGCGCGGGGTTTCCTACGTCGCCCGGCCGCGTGCGGGGTCGCATGAAGCCCGGCCAGCGCCCGGCCGCGTGCAGGGCCCTTCCGTGAAGCCCGGGCCGTGTCGTCAGCCGGCGGCGGTGATCCGCGCGACCTGCGGCGCGTTCAGGAACTCCTCCAGCACGAGCGTGGCGGCCCCGAGCGCGACCGCGTCGGGGCCGAGGCGGCCCAGCACGATCGACGTCGCGGCGTACGGCTCGGCCAGCGAGTTGGCGGCGGTGGCGCGGCGAATGTCGGGCAGCAGGCTCTCGCCGAGCTGGACCCCCACCCAGCCGCCTATCACGATCTTCTCGGGGTTGATCAGGTTGACCAGGTTGGCCAGGCCCACGCCCAGATAGGTGACGGTCTCCTCGACCACCGAAGAATTCGAGGCCAGTACGCCCGCGAGGTCCTCCTCCCAGTCGCCCCGCGAGGTGACTCCCGCCCGGTCGAGGATGGCCTCGATCCCGATGTACGCCTCCAGGCAGCCGCGGCCGCCGCAGCGGCAGGGCCGCCCGTTCGCCACGATCTTGGTGTGGCCCCACTCCCCGGCGCTGCTGCTGACCCCGCGGAACGTGGTGCCGTCGGCCACGATGGTCGCGCCCACCCCCACGCCGAGCAGCACGATGACCGCCTCCGAGGCGCCCCGGCCCGAGCCGAACCACAGCTCGGCCTGGCCCATCGTCTTGGCGCCGTTGTCCACGTACAGCGGGAGCGAGGTCCCCCGGCGCAGGAGCGCTCCAAGCGGCACGCCGTCCCAGCCGAAGGTCTTGGCGTGGATGACGCCGTCGGCGCCCGGCTCGACTATGCCGGGAACCCCCACGCCGATGCCGAGCACCTGCTCCGGGGACACCCCGGCGTCCGACAGCACGACGTCGACCCCGGCGAGGATGTGCCGGGCGATCAGCTCGGGATCGTGGCGGGCCGGCCGCAGCATGTAGTCCACCTTGGCCCGCTCGGTCATCTCCAGGTCGAACAGCCCGACCCGGACGTGCGTCTCCGCCACGTCGACGCCGACCGCGAAGCCGTACTCGGGGTTGACCCGCAGCAGCACGCGGGGCCGGCCGCCGTCCGACTCCACCTGGCCCGCCTCGATGACGATGTTCTCGCCCAGCAGGTCGGCGGTCATCGTGCTGACCGTGGCGGCGCTCAGCCCGGTGCGGGCGGTGAGGTCGTTTCTGCTGGTCGGGCCGGAGAAGTAGAGCGTGCGCAGCAACACGGCCCGGTTGCCCCTGCGGATATCCCGAACCGTCCTGCGCTGAGGCCTCGCCATGACCACCCTCCCCGTCGCGACACGGTCATCTTAGTTCAGAGGCGAAAACAAGCACCTCCGCCCTTGTCCGACCTCTTCACCGTGCCATCTCCGGATTACCCGTCCATTACGACGCGGTGTCGTCCCCACCCTTCTTCCAGACCGTGAACTGACACCGCATGCGCCCCGCGGCTACTCCGCTCCGGTGATCGGCTCCCACCCCGTCGCGGACGGCCGCATGGTCGAGGCGTTTCTGGCGAGCAGCGCAGGGACCTCGGACTCGGCGTTCGAGACCGACGTCACGGCAGCGCGAGAACGCCTCCGCGACGAGATGCGGAGCACGCGGCCCGACGCCTGACGGCGGCCACCGGGCGGCGTCAGCAGGAAGACGCGGTCAGCACAGGGTGCCGGCGGCGCGGAGCTCGATGATCGTCTGGCGGGCGAGCTCGCCGAAGTCGTCGCCGCCGGTCGTGGCGCTCCAGCGCTCGTAGGCGATTTTCATGGCCAGCGCGCCCAGTTGCGCGGCCACGGACGCGGTCAGGCCCGGCACTCCGCGCCGCGTGAGCGCGTCGGCCATCGACGCGGTGAGGCCGAGGCCCTTCAGCGCCTCGCGTTCCTGCAGTTCAGGGTGGGCGGCGATCACCGCCAGCCTGCGGGCGGCGAATTCGCGGCGGTCGGGGGTGAAGACCTCCTTCCCGACCACGTCGAGAGCGTGCGCCACCGCCTCCAACGGCGTGGCGGTCGCGGGCGCCTCGGCGATGCCCTTGGCGAGCAGGCCGCTCATCGTGTCTCCGCCGAAGAGCACTTCCCGCTTGTCCGGGAAGTGGCGGAAGAAGGTGCTCTTCGTCAGCCCGGCACGCTCCGCGATCTCGATGACGGTCGTGTTCTCGTAGCCCCGCTCCTCGAAGAGTTCGAGGGCGGCGAGGATCAGTCGTTCCGACGCGTTGGGCTGCCAGCGGGCCATGAGGCAAGTGTACGGGACTTGGTCCCATCACTCATGTATGGTGATGGGACCAAGTCCCATCAGTGCTGTCCGGAGGTCCCCATGAGCCGAGCCGTCGTTTACGAGACGTTCGGAGGTCCCGAGGTGCTGGAGCTGCGCGACGTCCCGGAGCCGCACGCCGGTCCGGGCGAGGTACGCGTCCGCGTGACGGCCGCCGGCCTGAACCCGATGGACTGGATCATCACCTCGACCCCCGAGGCGGCCACGATGTTCGGTCTCACCCTGCCGTCCGGCTTCGGCTACGACTTCGCGGGCGTCGTCGACGAGGCCGGCGAAGGGGCCTGCGAAGGGGCCGGCGGTTTCGCCGTGGGCGACCGTGTCTACGGAGGCGCGATGGCGAGGGCCGCCGCCGACTTCCTGGTGATGAAGGCTCCGGCGCCCGGCGCGTTGTTCCACACGCCGGACGGCATCGGCGACGAGGTGGCGGCCACGCTCCCGGTGGCCGGTCTGACCGCCGTCGCCGCTCTGGACGCGATCGGCCTGCGATCCGGCGACACCCTCCTGGTCGGCGGCGCGGCCGGCGGCGTCGGCGTGTTCGCCGTACAGCTCGCGCGGCTCGCCGGCGCAAGGGTGATCGGGACCGCCGCGGAGGGCACGTTCGACTTCCTGCGATCACTGGGCGCGGAGCCCGTGACCTACGGCCCGGGGCTCGCGGACCGGGTGCGGGCGCTGGCTCCCGGTGGTGTGACCGCCGCGACGGACCTGTTCGGCACCGAGACGGCCGAGGCGGCGCTCGCGCTCGGCGTGTCACCCGAGCGGATCTCCACGATCGCCGCGGGCCCGAACCCTCCCGGCGGCGTACGCGCGACCGGGGGCGAGCAGGCCACCCCTGCCGACCTGGAGCGGATCACCGACGCGATCCTCGCCGGCGCGATCACCGTGCCCATCGCCGCGACCTTCCCGATCGAGCGGATCCGCGACGCCGTGACGCTGCAGGCCGGACGCCACGTCCACGGCAAGATCGTGATCACGCTGTGACTCCGGCCGTCAGGCGCGGGCGGTCGCGAGTTCCTTCATGAGGGTGTCCACGAGGGCGGCGGCGGGGAGGTCGCGGCAGCGGCGGTAACCGTGGCCGCACCACAGCGCCATCGCCTCGGGGTCGCCGTGCTCGGCCGCCGCCCGGCGCAGGCCCTTCGTCAGGTGGTGCACCTGGGGGTAGTACGGGGGCGCCGACGCCTCGTGCTCGGCCATGAACCGGTTGGCCAGGCCGCGTGCCGTGCGTCCGGAAAATGCCCGGGTGAACGCGGTGCGGGTGAAGCGGGGGTCGGCGAGGGCGGCCCTGTGCACGGGATGCGTCCCGCTCTCCGGGGTGCGCAGGAACGCCGTGCCCAGTTGCGCGGCGACCGCGCCCGCGGCGAGGGCGGCGGCGACGTCCGCGCCGTCCATGATCCCCCCGGCCGCGACGAGCGGCACATCGGTCGTCTCACGCACGAGCCGCACGAGTTCCGGCAGGTCGTCGGGTGCCGTCCAGGAGTTCGGCCAGTCCGGCGGCGGGGTCAGGAAGGCCGCCTGGTGCCCGCCCGCTCCCGGGCCCTGCACCACCACCGCGTCGGCGCCGGCCTCGGCCGCCGCGACCGCCTCCCACGGGGTGTTGACCATGACCATGATCACGGCTCCGGTGTCGTGGAGACGGGCCGTCACCTCGGGCGGCGGGCAGCCGAAGGTGAAGGAGGCCACCGGCACGCGTTCGTCCACCAGCACGTCGATCTTGGCGTCCCACGCGTCGTCGTCCCAGGCGGGGGCCTCCGGCAGCGTCACGCCGTACCGCTCGGCCTCGGGGGCGAGCTCCTCGCGATAGCGGGCCACCGCCGCGTCGTCACCCGGCTCCCGCCGCGCCGCGAAGTCGGGGACGAAGACGTTCACCCCGAACGGCCGGTCCGTCCGCTCGCGCACCGCCGCGATGTCCCGGCGCACGTCCTCCGCCGTACGGTAACCCGCGGCGAGGAACCCGAGGCCGCCCGCCCCGGACACCGCCGCCACCAGAGCCGGGGTGGACGGGCCGCCCGCCATGGGCGCCTGGATGATCGGGCTCGACGGCCCGAAGGGAAGGGCGCGACCGGTCACGGTGCCTCCTCACTCGTCTGGACAGCAGCCTAGAACGCGGTCGACGAGCGCTCCGGCGGCCCCCGTGTAGTCGGCGGGGTCGAACAACCGGGCCAGGTCGAGCCCTTCGGGCACGGGCAGGAGCTCCTCCAGCACCTCGGCCACCGGACGCCCGGACGCGGCGGCCTCCGCGGACGCCTCCCCGAGCAGCCGCTTGGCGGCGACCTTCCCCAGCACCGGCGCGAGCACGGCCGCCGCCCGTTCCGTGACGGTCAGGCTGCCGGTGAGCGCGAGGTTGGCCCGCATGCGCTCGGGGAACGCGACCAGTCCCTCGGCCAGCTCGGCCGTCACGGCGGCGGCCCCGCCGACCAGGCGCAGGCACTCGCGCAGCGGCTGCCACTCGGCGTGCCAGGCGCCGGCGGGCCGTTCGTCCTCGGCGAGCAGGCACTGGTGGAGGCTCGCGGCGAGCGCGGGCACCTGGATCGCCGCCGACCGCACGAGGGTGGCGAGGACCGGGTTGCGCTTGTGGGGCATCGCCGACGACACGCCCCGGCCGGGGGCGGCAGGCTCCACGACCTCGGCCACCTCGGTGCGCGACAGCGACTGCACGTCAACCGCGATCTTCCCGAGCACCCCGGCGGCGAGGGCCAGCGCCCCGGCGAGGTCGGCGATCGGAATGCGCAGGACATGCCAGGGGACCACCGGCTCGGCCAGCCCCACCTCGGCCGCGAACGCCGCGATCAGCCGGTCCGGGTACGACTCCGGGCCGGGCACCCCCGCGATCCGCGCGTACTCCACGTAGCCCGCCAGCGTGCCGGCCGCGCCGCCGAGCTCGGCGGGCAGCTCCGCGCGCACCCGGCGCAGCCGGGCCGCGGCCTCGCGTACGGCGTGCAGCCACCCGGCCGCCTTCAGGCCGAAGGTCGTGGGCACCGCCTGCTGGGTCAGCGTGCGGCCCGGCATGAGCGTGTCGCGGTGCCGCGCCGCGAGCCCGGCGAGCGCGGTCGCGGCACGATCGAGGTCGGCGGTGATCAGATCGAGGGTCCGCGCGGCCACCAGCATGGCGGCCGTGTCCATGATGTCCTGGCTTGTCGAGCCGCGGTGCACATATTCGGCCGCGGCCGGATCCACCACCGCCACGGCCGCCGTCAGGTCCTCGACCAGCGCCACGACCGGGTTGGCCGCCTCGCGGGCGCGCAGGGCCAGGGCCGCGAGGTCGAGGCCGCCCGCCTCCGCCACCTTGCCGATGGTCTCCGCGGCCTCCATGGGGACGACCCCGAGCCGGGCCTGCGCGCGGACCAGGGCGGCCTCCGCGTCGAGCATCGCGCGCAGCCACGCGCCGTCGCCGGTCGCCCGCTCCGCCGCCGAACCCACCCGCACCGGGGCCAGCAGGCCCATATCCAGCTCGTTCATCACACACCCGCCCGGGTCGCGGCGCACGCGGAGGCGGCGAGAGCCGTACGGGGTCCGGGGGCCACGCGTGCGACGCGGCGGCGGTCCGGCAGGGCACGCGCGGGCGTCAGCGCGAGCACGCTGCGGGCGATGGCGTCGGAGTCGCCGAGGATCACGGAGTTCACCCCCGGCCGCACGCCCGCGGCCGTCACCCAGTGGACCGACTCGGTGGGCACGCCGTACGCGAACCGCCGCGGGTGGGCCCGCCCGTCCGCGTCGAGCAGCCGGTAGGGCCGGCGGGTCACCGCGAGGCCGCCCGTCTCGTAGCCGGTGTCGCCGCGCCGCCCGCCGATCACGTACGCCCGGCACTGGCCGGTCCGCAGCAGGTGACGCAGCAGGGGGTCGGCCGTGCGCCGCAGGTCGATCTCGGGCAGCCGCGCCTCGACGAGCACCCTGGCCCGTACGGCGGAGCCCGGCACGGCGGCCGACTCGGCCTCGAAGACGCCGTCGCGGGCGTGCACCCGCATGCCGGGACCGATGACGGTGAGCACACCGGCCTCGATGAGCGCGATCATCTGCTCCACCCGCTCGGCCGGCGGCCCGATGGACAGGAACGCGTTGAGCGGCGTGTACCACCGGTCGAGGTCGTCGCGGTGGGAGCGCCCGGTGAGCCCGCCGTGGTCGACCACCTGCCTGACCTCGTTGCGCAGGTCGCGCAGCACGTCGAGGGCGGCCTTCAGCGGCCCGCTCACGTTGCCCGCGCGGGCCTGGGTCAGGTCGGTGCGCAGATAGGCGGTCAGCCACTCGCGCCAGTCGTCGGGCCCGGTGAAGCCGATGCCCCGGTAGGGCTCGGCGACGCGCTCCCAGTCCCACCGGACCGCCTCGCCGATGCCGAAGGCGTCGAGCACCTTGGCCTCCCCGGGGTCGCCCCAGGAGAAGGCGAGGTAGGCGGCGCGGAAGCGATCGGCCACGCACTCGCACTCCCGCCGCGCCAGCAGCGTGGCGTAGTAGACGGTCTCGACCTCCTTGGCGATCAGCGGCCACAGGTCGGCGCGGAAGTCGAGCCCGCCGCGGGCGGCCGAGCGCGCGGCCAGCGACGCGATCCTGCCCGGCGTGAGCAGCAGCGGCTCGTGCCTGCCCTCGACGCCCTTCTCGTTCTCGCCCCGCGACTGATACGGAATGCCGCGGCGCGATCCGGCGTACAGGCGGGGCTCCTGGCCGGAGGGCCGATAGACGAGGCGGCCCTCCTCACCCCGCTCGAACCGGCCGCCGCGCCCGATCGTCAGCAGCGCCATGTGGTCGAAGAAGTTGAGCCCGAGGCCGCGCAGCAGCACCGCCTCCCCGGGACGTACGTCGCCGAGGTCGACATCGGCGGGGTTTGCGGGCGGCACGTGGACCAGGTCGTGGGCGGCGGCGTACGCGGCGGCCTCCCGCTCGGCGTCCGTGGGCTCGACCGGCAGGTGCCCCTGCGCCAGGACCACCGCGTCGAGCGAGCCGAGCACGGTGCCGTCCTCCAGCACCACCCGCTGCGCGCCGGTGCCGGGCACGTCGTCGAGCGCGGTCGCCCGGGTGGCGTGCACCCGCACCTCCACCTGCCGGGGCGCCCGCGCGACCACCCGCTCGAACACCCAGCGCAGGTAGCGGCCGTAGAAGGCGCGGGTGGGGTAGGTGTCGGGCCCGAGCCGCCGCGCCTCGGCGAGCACGTGCTCCTCGACGCCGTCCGGGAAGAGCACCAGGTGGCGCGCCCACTCGTACAGGCTCGGGCCGGTCTCCAGCGGCCCCCGTATGTCGACGCTGGGGTCGGTGAAGAGCGTGACCTGCGAGGCGACGGTGTTCATCAGTAGCTGCCCCGGCTGGTCGGTGCGCCACACCTGGCCTGCCCCCGGCGGGTACGGATCGACGACGTGCACCAGGAGGCGTGCCCGCGGCGGCAGCCGGCGCGCGTTGGCGCACAGCCGCTCGATCACCGACATGCCGCGCGGCCCCGCTCCGATCACGCACACCTCGAACGGCCGGGTCGATCGTGTCGTCGTGTTCATCCGCTCCTCCGGTTCCCCTCAGTTCCGATCAGGTCGTGAGACGAGGATGCGGTAGCGAAGCCTTCGTGAGGTATGTCACATTTGGCGAGGCGGTGTTAAGCATTGCTTCATGCATGACGTGACGCGGCTGGCGGCGCTGGTGGCGGTCGCCGAAGCCGGTTCGATCACCCGGGCGGCGGCCCGCCTCGGTTACACGCCGCCCGCGCTGTCGCAGCAGATCGCCAAGCTGGAGCGGGAGGCGGGAGCCGCACTCGTGATCCGGCACCGCCGCGGCGCCACCCTCACGGCGGCGGGCGAGCTGCTGGTGGAGCACGCCCGGCGGGTGCTCGACGAGCTCGAACGGGCCCGCCACGGCCTGTCCGCGCTCGCCGGCCTGTCCGGCGGGCACATCACGATCGGCACCTTCACAACCGCAGGCATCCACCTGTTACCACCGGTGCTCGCGGCGTTCCGGCGGGCTCACCCCGCCGTGGAGGTGAATGTGAAGGAGTACGAACCGCCGTCGGGGCTGCCCGCGCTGGCCACCGGCGAGGCGGATCTCGTGCTCACCCACACCTACGAGCATCAGCCCGACCCCGCACTCCCCTCGGGGGTCACCGTCGAGGCACTGCTGGTGGAGGAGCTGGTGCTGGTGGCCGCCCCCGGGCACGCGCTCACCGATCCGGCCGAGCCGCTGCCGTGGCCCGAGCTCGCCGGGCGACCGCTGATCAGCGGCTCGCGCGGGCTGGCCAACCGGGAGGCGCTCGAGGCGCTGTTTCGCCGCGAGGGGCTGGCGCCGCCCGTCGTGGCGTACGAGACGGGCAACTACGGCATGTCCTGCGCCCTCGCCAGCGGGGGCATGGGCCTCGCCCTCGTGCCGAGGACCGTGGCCGACCTGGCGGAAAACCCCCTCAGCGTACGGCGGCTCGCCCCGCCGGGCCTGCACCGGACGATCAGCCTGGCCTGGCGGTCCGACGACAGGTCTCCGGCGCTGGCGACCATGCGTTCGCTGTTCAGGAACACCGGCAAGACGACACCCCGGCGGCCCCACGAGGAGCCGCCGAGGTGAGGAGCGCTCAGTCGAACTCGGGGTCGGTGGTGCGGCTGCGCTTCATCTCGTAGAAGTACGGGAACTTCGCCATGGCCAGGGCGCCGTCGAAGATGCGGACGGCCTCCTCACCGCGCGGAATGCGGGTCATGACCGGGCCGAAGAACGCCACACCGTCGATGTGGATCGTGGGCGTGCCCACCTCGTCGCCGACCGGGTCCATGCCCTCGTGGTGCATGCGGCGCAGTGCCTCGTCGTACTCGTCGGTGCCGGCGGCGTCGGCCAGCTCGACCGGCAGGCCGACCTCGGCGAGCGCCTCCTTGGCGACGACTCCGTAGTCCTTGTTGTCCTGGTTGTGAATGCGGGTGCCCATCGCGGTGTAGAGGTCGCGCAGCACGCCCTCGCCGTGCTGCTGCGCGGCGGCGATGCACACGCGGACCGGGCCGCGCCACCGGGGCACCGCCTCGCGGTAGAAGTCGGACAGGTCCTCCTTGCCCTCGTTGAGCACGGAAAGACTCATCACCCGGAACCGCAGGTCGATGTCGCGCTGCTTCTCGACCTCCAGAATCCACCGCGACGTGACCCACGCGAAGGGGCAGACGGGGTCGAAGTAGAAGTCCACTCGGGGACGGCTGCCCGCTCCGGCCTGGTCGGCGGCGCTGTCGATGTCGCTCATGAAAACACTCCTGACGAACGGGGTGGGGGGGCCGGTTTCGCGAGCGTATCCAATGACGGGAAGGCGACGACACCGGTCTCGACCCCTTAAAGCACGACCGGCTTCCCCCTATTTCGGGGCAGCCGGTGGCGTTCCCGCCCACCCTGCTCTCTAGGGTGGTTTCGTGACCGAGTTGCAGAAGAACGCGGCCGCCCTGCGGGCGCTGCACGTGCCCGGCGACCCTGTCGTGCTGCCCAACGCCTGGGACGCCGCGTCGGCACGCGCCGTCGAGGCGGCCGGGTTCCCCGCCGTCGCCACCGGTAGCGCCGCCGTCGCCGCAGTCCTGGGCTACGAGGACGGGCACGACGCTCCCGCCGACGAGATGTTCGCGGCCGTGGCCCGCATCAGCCGGGTCGTGACCGTCCCCGTCACCGCCGACGTGGAGCGCGGCTACGGCCTGAAGCCCGCCGAGCTCGTCGAACGGCTGGCCGCCGCGGGCGCCGCGGGCTGCAACCTGGAGGACTCCGACCCGGCGACCGGCGCGTTGATCGACGCCGCCGAGCAGGCGGACTTCCTGGCCGCCGTGCGGGCGGCGGCGGACGAGGCCGGCACCGGCCTGGTGATCAACGCCCGCGCGGACACCTTCATCCACGGCTCCGCAACCCCGGACGAGAGGCTCGCGGCGGCGATCGACCGGGGCCGCCGCTACCTCGCGGCCGGCGCCGACTGCGTCTATCCGATCCTCGCGGGCGATCCCGAGGTGATCGGCGCGCTCGCCCGGGAGATCGGCGGCCCGGTCAACGTGCTCATGCGGCCGGGCGTGCCGTCCATCCGCGACCTCGCCGCCCTCGGCGTGGCCAGGATCAGCTTCGGCCCCGGCATCCACCGGGCGGCCCAGGCGCTCACTACCCGCATGCTGGACGCCATCGCCCGGGGAGACGACCCCTTCCCGTCCGCCTGACCACGCCGGCCCGCCTACGGCTCGCCGTACGACCAGCCCGACCAGCGCTCGACCCGGACGAGGATCGCGGGCCCGGCCGGGGGCCGATCGCGATACTGGGCGTACTTGCGCACCAGCCACGCCACGGCCCGCTCGCGTTCGTCGCCGCCCTCCACGACGCGGGCGTGCCCGTCGGCGCGCACCCACCACAGCCGTTCCCAGTCGTCCTCGTAGTGGTCGGCCAGCAGGCAGACGCGGGGATTGCCGCGGATGTCGCGCAGCCGTCGCAGGTCGGTGGTGGTCTTCGGCTTGTGGTCCACCGCCGTCACCACGGTGCCCTTCTCGCCGTCCGGCAGCACGGCGAACGTGACCGGGACGAGCCGCGGCGCGCCCCCGGCCCCGACGGTCGCGAGGCGGGCCACCCGGGCCTGCTCGAACAGCTTCCTGGCCCGCTCCTCGGGCACTCTCACCTGGCCAGCCTACGCACGGTGAACACGTACGTCGCTTGATCGTTTTTATGCGGCGGCCTATGGTGTCGGCCATGGAGGCATCTGAGTTACTCGAGCGGGCCCGCTCGCGCGCATCCGACCCCGAAGACCCTCTGGAAATCCTGTCCGCCGCGATCACCCTGTGCCGGGACCTGTCCGGCGAACCGGGTGGCGAGGTGGACGCCCTGCTCGATCTCGCGGTGTGCCGGGCCCGCGAGGCCGGCGCGTCCTGGACCGCCATCGGTGAGCGGTTCGGGTTCATCAGGCGAAGCTCGCGCAGGCGTTTCACGCCCGCCTTCGCCCACCGGCACCTGGTCAACCGCCGCATGAAGCGCGACGCCGCCTGCTCCTTCTGCCGCAGGCCGCCGGGTCCGCGCGTCCACATGGTCCACGGCGAGGGCGGGCGCATCTGCGACCGCTGCGTGGCACTGGCCGGAAACATCGTCGCCGGGCTGGCCCGCCGCGGCCGCTGACACACCCCGTCAGGTGACGGTGAGCCGCCGCGCGTAGCGCTCGTCCCGCCACAGCTCCTCGCGGAGCACCTCCGCCAGCGTCGTCGCCGCGTCGTGCACGTCGGCATAGCGCAGGTAGAGCGGGGCGAAGCCGAACCGGACGAAGTCCGGCTCGCGGTAGTCGCCCACCACCCCACGGTCCGCGAGCGCGCGCACCACGGGATAACCCTGCGGGTGACGGTAGCTGACCTGGCTTCCCCGCCGCTCCGGGTCGCGCGGGGAGGCCAGGGCGAGCCCGAGCCCCGGGTCCACGAGATCGTCCAGCAGGTCGATGAACAGCGAGGTCAGGGCCACGCTCTTGGCTCTGACCTCGTCCAGGTCCACCCGCTCCCAGATGTCGAGCGACGCGTTCAGCGCGGCGTACGACAGAATCGGCGGGCTGCCGGTGGCGAAACGCCGCACACCGGGCGCGGGGCGATAGTGCGGTTCGAAGTCGAACGGCGCGGCGTGCCCGTGCCACCCCGACAGCACGTTCTGGACGGCGTCCTGGTGACGCGGCGCGACGTAGAGGTACGCGGGGGCGCCGGGCCCTCCGTTGAGGTACTTGTAGGTGCAGCCGACGGCGAAGTCGGCCTCGCCCACCCGCACGGGCAGCGCCCCGGCGCTGTGGCACAGGTCCCAGACCATGAGCGCGCCGGCCGCCCGCACCAGCTCCGTCACCGCCGTCATGTCCCTGGCCGCGCCGGTCCGGTAGTCCACGTGCGACAGCAGCACGAGCGCCACGTCGTCGCCGAGGGCGTCCTCCAGCGAAGGGCCGCCCTCGCCGATGTCCCGGATCTCGTACGCGCCGAGCGCCCGGGCGGCGCCCTCCACGACGTACCGGTCCGTGGGGAAGTTGTCGAGGTCGGAGACGATCACGTGGCGGCCGGGCCGCAGCGGAAGGGCGGCCGTGACCACCTTGAAGATGTTCACCGAGGTCGAGTCGCCCGCCAGCACGTCGCCGGGACGCGCTCCGATCAGGGGCGCGATGCGGTCGCCGGTGCTCTGCGGCATGTCCCACCAGCCGGCCGTGTTCCAGCTCGCCCCGAGATGCACCCCCCACTCGGTCTCGACCGTGTGCGCCACCCGCTCCGGTGTACGCCTCGGCAGCGCGCCGAGCGAGTTGCCCAGCAGGTAGACGACCCCGGGAGGCAGCGAGAACTCGTCCCGGAACTCCCGGAGCGGGTCCTTGGCGTCGAGGTCCTGGCATTCGGCCCGGCTGAGTACCATCGGCAACTCCTTCGTCACCGCATTATGTACCGAAATATCCGATCTTGTCGTAGTCATGATGACGGAGCGTTCCCGGCACCGGCAATAGCGGAAGGGACCGTTCCATGGATGCGGACGGCTATAACCCCCAGAGATCGCCACACCGGCACGATCAGCCAAAAGTAAGCACAAGACGCACCCAAGACTCTGTGCGATCGTGGACAAGACGGGGCAAGTTCTCTGGAGACGCCAAACCCCCGTTGGTGACAGAGGGTGATCAAACGTGACGGAGTCCCCGTCGGTGCATCACGAGTCCCCGATCTATCGCCGCATCGCCGACCGGCTGCGCGATCAGATCCTGTCCGGAGCGCTCGGTGACGGCGACCGGCTACCGGGCGAGAACGCACTCATGAAGGAGCACGGCATCGCCCGGGCCACGGCACGGCAGGCGCTCGCCGTGCTCATCAACGAAGGGCTCGCCGTGCCGAAGCGGGGATCGGGCGTCTACGTGCGGCTGTTCCGCCCTATCCGCCGCCACGGGTCGCGCCGGCTCTCCCGGGAGCAGTGGGCCCAGGGCCTGGCCATCTGGGACTCCGACACCCGTGGCCGGTCGTACGTCGTGGACGAGGTGACGATCCTGCGCGAACCGGCGAACGAGCAGGTCGCCCGCGTGCTCGGCACCGGCGAGGTATGGGTGCGCCGCCGCCGCTACTCGGTGGACGGCCGTCCGGTGCAGCTCGCGGCCTCCCACTTTCCCGCCGATCTCGTGGAGGGCACGGCCGTCGTCCTGCCCGACACGGGCCCGGGCGGGGTGTACGCCCGGCTTGGCGAGCTCGGCCGGCCTCCCGTCCACTTCAGCGAGGAGGTGCGGGCCCGGATGCCGCTGCCCGGGGAGGCCGAGTCGCTGAACCTCCCGGCCGGCACGCCGGTGATCGCCGTCACCCGGGTCGCCTTCGCGGAGGGAGGCGTGCCCGTCGAGGTCAACGAGATGATCCTGGACGCGGCGTCGTATGTACTCCAGTACGACTTCGACGCCTAGGTCAAGAGGCAACGTTGACCTGTCTGTACCGATCATTGATTTCTCTAGAGATGTCCCGCACCTTGAGGTGGAGAGGTCAAGAGCACTAAGAGCACCCGGGCATGAGGCGAGGGAAGGTGTACGGATGTCCTTGGACCGACACCTCGCCGAGATAGCCCGGGAGTTTCCGGAGTGGACGATCTGGCGGAGCGACGCGGGCCGGTGGTGGGCGACCCGGCACCACCCGCTCACCTCCGCGCAGCGGACGGCGGGATGCGCGATGACCATCGACGCCGACGAGCCCGACGGGCTGCGTGAGCTGCTGCGCGAACAGGAGGCGCGCGCCGCCGATCCATGAGCGCGGAAGCCCCCGACCCGATCGGGGGCGGGGGCTTCCGCTACCAGTCCGCTATCAGTCCTCACCCGCGTCACCGCAGCCGGGCCGGGCTCACGTCGCGCTTACTGACCGGCGACCGACTCGCCGTTCGGCGTGGCGCGGCGCACCCGGCCGAGGTTGACGTCGGTGTCCTCGGGCGACGACGGCATGCCGTGCCCGTTCTCGTGGTGCCCGTCGTGACCGTTGGCGTGGCGTCCGTCGTCCACGATCAGGACCGCGTCGTCCTCGTCGCCGTCCATCTGCCCCTCACCGGCGGCGGCGTCATGTGCCTCGGGCCCGGACGGCACGGCCTCCAGGGCCTGCTGCGGGTCATCGACCGGCGCGTGCGGCTGCTGCCCGTGCGCCTGGTCGTGCGGCTGCTGCTCGTGCGGCTGATCGGGCCGGTGCTGGTCGTGTCGCTGGTCGGGCGCGCCCGCGGGGATGGCGTGCACCTGCGGCGGGGGCGGCAGCACGGCGGCCTCGTCGATCAGCGGTCCCGCCGCGCTCTCGCGGTGCATCAGGTCGCCGAGCACCGAGCCGATCTCGTTGAGCCGGCGCACGACCTCCGCGTGGGTGTCGGTGAGGTAGGCCACCCGGCGGCCGGTGTGCTCGTCCAGCGCGTTCACCCGCTGCTGCGCCGCCGCCAGCATGGCCTCGGCCTGCCCGCGCGCCTCGGCGAGCAGCCGCTCCGCCTCCATCCGGGCGGCGGTGAGCTGGCGCTCCCCCTCCGCGCGGGCGGTGCGCAGCGTCTCCTCCGCCTCCGCGCGGGCCGAGCCCAGCGTCTGCTCCGCCTCCGCGCCCGCCTGCGCCAGCAGCCGCTCCGACGTGGCGCTGGCGTCGGCGACACGGCGCTCGGCCTCCTCCTGCGCGGCGGCCCTGATCGCGTCGGCCTGCTCACGGGCCGACGTCACCAGCCGCTCGGCCTCGGCCATCGAGCTCTCGCGTACTCGCCTGGCCTCCGCCTCGGACGCCTCCTTGTTGGCCGCCGCCTCCTCCTGCGCCAGCTTGAGTATCTGGCTCAGCCGCTCCCCCAGCTCGTCGGGGTTCTGCGGCGACTCCGCCATCCTCCGCCGCGCGTCGGCCAGCTCCAGGCGGGTCTGCTCCGCCTGGTCGATCGTGCGGGCGAGCCGTTCCTCCAGGTCCCGGATCTGGTTGCGGGTCCGGACCATGTAGTCGTGGACCTGCCTGCGGCTGTAGCCGCGCATCACGACTTCGAAGGAGTCGTCACTCATCAGGTCGGGGAAGTTGTCGGTCTGATTCGTCATGAGAAACCCTGGGGTTGGAGATAACGACGGTAAACGCAGCCAGGACACGACTTTCCTGCTATCCGTCGCACATCGCAACCTGAACGCCCCGAGCGGTCAGCGAAACCGGGACACACGCCGGGCCCGGCCCGAGGGCCCGTGGAATCATAAGCCCATGCCGTACATCGCCGACCTGGACGACGACGCCACACCGATCATCCACCCCGAGGCGTGGGTGGCCCCGGGGGCGGTGATCGTCGGGAGGGTGCGGCTCGGACGCGGCGCGAACGTCTGGTACGGCTCGGTGCTGCGCGGCGACGACGAACGCATCGAGGTCGGCGACGAGGTCAACATCCAGGACCTGTGCTGCCTGCACGCCGATCCCGGGGAGCCCGCGATCCTGGAAGACCGGGTGAGCCTCGGTCACCGGGCGATGGTGCACGGCGCGCACGTCGAGACCGGCGCGCTGGTGGGCATCGGTGCGGTCGTGCTCGGCGGGGCGGTCGTCGGGGCCGGGTCCCTGATCGCGGCGGGGGCCGTCGTGCCGCCCGGCCGCCGCATCCCGGCGGGCGTGCTGGTCGCGGGCGTCCCGGGAAAGGTCGTCCGCGAGCTCACCGACGACGACCGCGCCTCCTTCGCTCGGACGCCGGATAACTACCTCGCCAAGGCCCGCCGTCACGCCGCGGCCTCGGTTCGGTCCCGATGAGCGTGCCGGTCAGCGCCAGGTGGTCCGACAGCTCCGGGTCGGTCCTGACGACCTCGGCGCCGCCCGGACGGTAGTCGGCCTCGCTCGCGAAGATGTAGTCGATCTTCCGGCCGCCGCGTGTGGTGTGCTCGCCGCCCCGGCGCGCGACCCCGCACGGCTCGGCGTCGACCTCGGTGTAGCCGCCCTGGCCGAGGCCCATGCCGTACACGTCGGTGAGCTGGTTGTGGCCGGGCTCGCGGTTGAAGTCCCCGGTGAGGATCACCGGGGCGTCCCCGGCGTACGCCGACACCAGATCGACGATCTGACGCGGGGTCTCGGTGTCGGAGACGTGGGTCACGCAGCAGACCGACCGGCGCGGGCCGACCCGGCCGGTGGCGCACAGCAGGCCGCGCGGGTGGATCGTCTCACCCGGTGTGGACGGGGCGTGGTCGGCGCGCAGCAGCCGCCGCAGCGGCGGCGGGCCCTCGATGCCGTTCTTCAGCGCCAGCGCGATGCCGAAGGTCTTGCCGTCCGGCGGGACCGTGTCCGGGGTGAGGTCGCTCCACAGTGTGCGGCACCGGTCTTCGCGGCCCGGCCCGCCGCCCTTCGCGTAGCCGTACCAGACCAGCCGATAGCCGGGCAGCGCACGCTTGAGCAGGCCCACCTGGGCGTAGCACATCTCGGTGAACGAGGCGACGTCCACGTTCCTCGACCGGATCAGCGCGGAGACCTGACCTGCCCAGGTCTTTCGGCGCTCGGGGGTGAGGTCGCGTACGCAGGTGCCGGCGCTGTTGCCCGCCGCGCAGACGTTGTACGTGAGGACGTTCACCCGATAGGTGTCCGCCGCCGATGGAAGACCGGCCACCACAAGCGCAACAACCGCCACTCCTGCGATAAATACCCCCATACACGGAGAAGCTAGTCAGAGGTGGATCAACCCACCCAGGCACCTGTGGTGAAATTTCCGACATTGATTGCCCAGACGGGCGCGGCCACCGCGAGATAGGCCATCATGACCCAGGGCCTTCGGCTTCCGACGACGCCCACGGAGATGTAGAGCGGCCACCACAGCAGCGACGCCCGGCCCACCGACATGTAGAACGACGACATCGCCAGCAGCGCCACCGCCTGCGGCGCCAGATAGGCGAGATCGGGCCAGTTGCGCCGCACCAGCCGCGCGATGATCAGCAGAACCAGCACGAGCGCCGACAGGATCTCCTCGCGATACGACGTCGCCAGGACGGGCTCGTTGAGCGACCTGTGCCAGGTGTCGATGAAGACGTTCCACGGCAGCTCGGGATAGCGGCCCCAATACTGCGCCTCGGCCGACTTCCAGGCCATCAGGTCGCCCGTACGGTTCCAGAGGTAGATCATGTAGGCCAGCACCGGCACACCGGGCAGCAGCAGCCACGGCGCGTTCCGCCATCCGCGCGGGGCGCGCAGGCCGTCACGTGAGACGAGGAACATCACGAGCAGGCCGAAGGCGAGGAAGAGCCCGGAGATGCGCATCGACGCCGCGAAGGCGGCGCACACGGCGGCGGCCTCCCAGCGGCCCCGCCGGGCCAGCAGCCACGCGGGGATGGCCAGCGCGAGGAACGGCGCCTCCGTGTAGCCGGCCATCAGGAACACCGCGAACGGGCTGAGGAAGAACGCCAGCACGGTCCAGTGGCCGCTGCCCTCCCGGTAGGACTCGCTCAGCCGCGACAGCGCCACCGCCACGACGGCGGTCGCGACGAACGAGATCAGGACGAGGGCGAGCCTCATGTCCGGGATGACCAGGTGCAGCACGCGCAGCAGCAGCGGCAGGCCGGGGAAGAACGCGACGAGCCGCGGCGCGTCGGGGTCGTCCGGCCGGCCGTCGTAGCCGTATTGCGCGATGTCCATGAAGTTGTAGGAGTCGTACCGGTTGAACCGGTCGAGGATCGGGTCCTCCGTGCGGCCCGGCGCCGCGAGGATCAGGTAGATGTACGACGCGACCTGCCAGAAGAACCAGATGAGCAGGGCCGTGCGGTCGGACGACCGCATGAGCCACCACACCGCCCAGCGTTCCCTGCGCGCGTGCGGCCCCGTCTGCTCGCCGGTCGCCGCGCCGCCATAGGTGTCCACGGGCGCCATCTTCTCCGATGCCTCGTCCGCGTCCCGCTCTCGGGCTGCCCCGGCCTCCTGGATCTCCGTCACGAGCACCTATGGAACCCGTCACGGCTGCCCATGCCAAGTGGCGGGCGCTCCCGGAGATACCCTCCAACCCGGGGAAATACGCATATGTCCTGCTCACCGCCTCCCGGCGCGTGAAACTTTCACCGACGGCCTCCGCCCGCCGCTCCTCCACCCCACCGCGCTCCCGCCGCCTCCCGGACCGGGGGGCTACCATCGGATCCAGCGAGGGGACCGCCGGGTTCGTCCCGGCATCGTGTGCCCCGGAGGGCATCGGTCAGGGGCCTGGCCGCCGCCTGCTCCGGCCGCCTCATCCGGGATAAGCGAAAGCCGTCCTCTCCGAGGACGGAGGACACTGCCGCGTGCACTGGGACGGGTTCACCACGATGGAGCGCGACGTGCGCGCCGTCGTCGGCGACCCCCGGTGGACGCTGCTCCCCCCGGTCACCCGCGCGCACACGCTGGCCCAGCGGGCCCTGGTCACCCCCGACGGCGCCCGGTGGCTGTTCGGCGCGCACGCCCGCTGGTATCGCCTCGACCGCGTGGACGGCCGCTGGCACCTGTCCGCTCCCCCGGCCCATCCCGCCGTACGCGCCGCCGCGCGGCCGAGCCCGCCCGGCGTGGCCATCCCGCCCGTGCTGATCCCCACGGGCCCCGACTTCGCGTACGACCGCGGGTCCACCCAGGGGTTCGTCGGCCCGGACGTCCCGCACGAGATCACCGAACGGCTCCGCGCACTGCTGCTCGCCCACCGCGGGCTGCGCCGGGAGGACTTCCCTCTCGACGGCAGCGTCTACCAGCAGGTCTTCGCCCGCGACGTGGCCTCGACCGTGGCCGCCGTGTGGGGCACGATCATGTGGTGCGCCTACGCGCCCGCCTTCGACGGCAACGAGGTCATGCTGTCGATGTTCGGCGAGTTCCTGGCCCGGCCGCTGCCCGGGGACGACTGGGTGCGCTGGCTGCCCATGGGCTCGCTCGACGCGCTCGTGGGCCTCTACGCCGAGCGGATGCGCTCCGGCGCCGGGGAGGCGGGCCTGCGGCTGGCCGGGCTGATGGCCGAGACCGCCACCGTGCTGCGCGCCGACCCCCGGTTCCGCCCGCGCGCCGACGCGCTGATCGCGATGGCCGAGCCGCTGCTCGGCAGCCCCTGGCTGGACCAGCACGCCATGCCCAGTGGCGCCGTACGGCAGGCCTGGCTGGCGCGCTGCCCGCCGCACCTCGTGCCGGCCACGCTCCCCGAATGGGCGCCGGGCGAGCACTTCCGGCACACGCTGTACGACCTGGTGGAGGCCCTGGGCTACACGGCCGCGCGCGGGATGGATCCGCGGGCCGTGGCGGCCTCGCTGCTCGCCGCCGACGTGGCCGGCGTGTGCGGCGTGTCCGAGCCCGCCTGGGCGGCGCCGGGCAGCTCGTACACCGCACAGGTGGTCACCGCGCTCTATCCGTGGATGGACGACGAGCTCCGGCAGGCCCTCTATCTCGCGCTCGCCGAGCCTGCCCATCCGCTGCGGGGCTGCTGGCCGGCCGGTGGTGAGCTGCCGCCGGGGCTGATCCCACCCGATCGGGAGACGGCCGCCGCCCTGCTCGGCTCCGCGTACGCGACCGGCCTGGCCTGGTGTGCCCTGACCGGCACGCCCGCGCCGTCCGAGGGCTTCGCGGTGTGCTCCGCGGTCGTGAAGTGCTTGATCCACCAGCGGGACGACCCGCGTCCGCAGGAGGCGGCGGATCGGCGCAGGCCCGACCTGGACGAGTCGGGCAGTTGGCTGTTCGAAACCTCCAATTCGGATATTTCGTCCTTACCTCCGCTTTAGCAATCCCTTCCCCCCATCACCGTCTTTTTCATCGAATTGTGATCTCAGTATCGGGGAAATGGTCCCGGAGGGACGAGGGGTGCGGGTCGGAATGGTCACGATGGGCCATGTCGCGGCAGGGTACCCGGACGTAACCTCGTGATGGGTGTGGGCTGCGGAAGGAAGGACGACGCGGTGGGGCACGATGACCTGGACTCTCGGGTCCACGACCGTGTCGCGTTGGACGAAATCGCGCTCTACGCCGAGGTGCTGGAGGCCGTGAACATCACGGAGAACCGACTGACCTTGGAAGAGCTCGACAACGCGCTCGGATTGCGGACTTCGGCGAGCCGCTGAAGGCACTGAGGGCACGGACCGTCCCGGGCATCTGGTGGGCCCGGGACGGTTTGCTCGACCGAAATGACCCGTCCAAGACGGCGGTCAGGGCGCCCAGTGCCGCCATGAGCAGGAGCCCGCTGCAGATGGTCACCGGGATCGGCGTGCCGGGGCGTAGGGGTCCTGGTGACCGGCGTCCTCGTCGTCCGCCCGCTCGTACTGGCGGTCGAAGCCGTCACGAACGGGCAAGTGCCAATGGGTCGTCACACCGGCCGTCATACACCCGCCGTCACGCACCGGCGATCAGGCACACGCGGTCAGGCACACGGGGTCAGGCACACGGGGTCACGATCAAGCAGGGGCGAACCGACCGCGACGCGCCGGAGCGACACCCTGACGACCCGAAGCCATGACGTGACCCGGAATCATGACGTGACCCGGAATCATGACGTGACGACCGGGAGCCATGACCTGCGGGCCGGAATCATGACCTGACGAGCCGGGCGATGGCCGCCGAGGCCTCCTTCACCTTCTCGCTCGCCTCCGGGCCTCCGGTCTTGACGGCGTCGGCGACGCAATGGGCGATGTGGTCCTCCAGCAGCCCGAGCGCCACCGCCTGCAGAGCGCGGGTGGCCGCCGAGACCTGCGTGAGGATGTCGATGCAGTAGACGTCCTCGTCCACCATCCGCTGGAGCCCTCGGATCTGTCCCTCGATCCGGCGCAGGCGGGTGAGATAGGCCTGCTTGTCCCCGCTGTACCCGTGCATCCTTCAACGATACCCATAACCGGTATCGCGCGTCTCCATCCCGAGGGTAGGGCGGGCGGGCGCGGGAATGCATCCATGAACCGGCTCGTGGCGACGCTGGAGTCGCGGATGGGAACCCAGGCTGTCCTCCGTACGCTGCCGTTCGCCGCCATGGCGACGGTGGTGGTGGTCGACCTGCTCGCCGGGCCGTCCCTGGGCCTGCTGCCACTGCTGACCCTCGGGCCCGCGTTCGCCGCGGTGACGGGCGGGCCACGCCACACCGCACTGGCCGGGCTGGTCGCGCTCGTCCTGTCCGCGCCGCTGGCCTACCACGACCACCAGCTCAGTCATCCGCGGATCACCGTGACGCTGGTCGCGATCGTCGGGGTCACCGCGGCCGCCATGCTGGCCAGCCGGCTCCGGGCCGAGGGCCGGCGCAAGCTGGCGGACGTCCGCCTCGTCGCCGAGGCGGCCCAGCGCGTGCTGCTCCACCCGGTGCCCCGCCGTGCGGGCGACCTGCGCATCGCCCTCTCGTACACCTCCGCCGCGGTGGACGCCCGCATCGGCGGGGACCTGTTCGACATCGCCAGAGGGCCGGGCGGCATCCGGCTGATCGTCGCCGACGTGCAGGGCAAGGGGCTGGACGCGGTGGAGACGGCCGCCTCGGTGGTCGGCGCCTTCCGTGAGGCCGCCTACGACGAGCCGACGCTCGCCGACGTCGGCCGGCATCTGGAGGAGCACCTCGCGCGCGGGCTGGGCGGGGAGAAGTTCGTCACCGCCGTGCTCGCGGAGGTGCGCGAGCACGAGATCGCGCTGCTCAACTACGGCCACCCGCCGCCGCTGCTGCTCGGCCGCAACGGCCGTGTCCGGTGGCTCGAACCGACTCAGGAGGCGCCGCCGCTCGGCCTTGTCGCGCTCGCCCACGCCGGACCCGAGCCGTACGGATGCGAGTTCCGCAAGGGCGACGAGATCCTCTTCTACACCGACGGCGTGTACGAGGCACGCGACCGGAACGGGAACTTCTATCCCCTGGGCGACCGGGCGCCTCGCCTGCTGCGCGATCGCGAGCCGCAGGACGCCCTCGACATGCTCGAACGCGACCTGGTCGAGCACGTCGGCGGGCCCGTCCCGGACGACGCCGCCATGCTGCTCGTCCGCAGGGAACGGCCCTGACTGTCCGGCCCCGGCATCATTTGCCATATGCAATCATGGACGCACAGCAGCTCCGGCGGGCCGTGAGGCGACGGCCCGGCGGCAGGGCCAGTGGGCAGGGGCGAGCGCGGTGGAACCGGAAAGGCACGGACAGCCCGGCATCTTCTCCATGCTGACCGTCCTGGACCAGGACGTCGTCGTCATCCGGCTGTTCGGCGAGCTCGACCTGGGCTCCGCCGCCTCACTGCGCACCTGCCTGGCCGAGGCGGTCGGGCTGCGCACACCGCCACGGATCGTGGTCGACGCCGAAGGGCTCAAGTTCTGCGACTCGACCGGGCTGAGCGTCCTCATGGGAGGCCTGAGCGCCGTGAGGGCGGCCGGCGGGCGCCTGGCGCTGAGCGGCGCCCACGGACGCTTCGCCCGGATGCTCCGGATCACCGGCCTCGACACGGAACTGCCGATCCACGACTCCGTCGCCGCCGCCACCGCACATCTCGACCGGCCCGCCGACTGGCCCCGCTGACTGCCCCCTCCCACTGATCCCGCCGAGCAGGCGGGCGGCGGCGCGGTAGCGGTGCAGATCCCACGTGGCGGGCGCGACCGGCACGTCCTCCAGCCACATGACGAGCCGGTCGTCCCCCAGGTCGTCCAGCCGATACATGCGGGGGAGCCGCAGCCCGTCGGGAAGCGGGTGACGGGCGAGGTGGACGTCCGCGTCGGCCCGCCAGGGGAACCGCGCCGACAGGACGGCCCGCATCTGCTCGGGCATGTTCTCGAGCCGGGCCGAGTGCTCGATCGAGTGGATCGACTTGACGAAGAACGACCAGCGCACGCCGCTGGTCGTCGTGCCGCGCACGCGATGGAGCCAGGCCGTCGACACGGCCCCGGAAGCGAGGTGGATGGGCTCGACGTGCTGCTCCGCGATCTCGGCCAGGGAATCGCCGAGGATCTCGCGGACCAGATCCGTCACATCGGTGGCCGGTCTCAGGATCATGGGCCCAGCCTGCCACCCGGAAATCGTCCTCGCATGAGCACGGCCTACTCAACTACGCTCGCGCCCGTGACAGCCTCCTGGCCGTTCGCCTCGCCGCCCTCCTGGACGGGCCGGGGGACAGCACGGGGGCATCCGTCCGCCGACGCTCGTCAGGGGCGGGAGCGCAGGCCGTACATGAGCTCTTCCCAGCGGACGGCGACGGCCGTCGCGGCGTGGGCGGACGCGGTCTCCAGCGCCCCGGCCGCCAGCTTCATGCGGCGGCGTTCGTCGTCGACGAGGGTGAGCAGCGCACAGGCGAGCGGCTCGACGTCGCCGCTCTCCCCCTCCTGGACCAGCACGCTGTCGTGGCCCGGCCGGAGAAACTCGGCGGGCCCGCGCGATCCGTCGAAGCCCACGATCGGCACCCCGCAGCTCAGCGCCTCGATCACGGTCATGCCCAGCACCTCGTGGCGCGCCGGCACGGCGACGATGGACGCCTTGGCGAACTCGCCGGGCAGGTCGGGAGTGGTGCCCATGAAGTACACGTGGTTGTGCAGGTCGAGGTCGCGGACGAGGGCGCGCAGCCGCCGCTCCTCCGGGCCCCCGCCGTACAACCGCAGCCGCCAGTCGGGCCGCTTGTCTGCGACGATCGCGAAGGCCCGCACGAGCTGGTCGTACGACTTGCCGGGCACCAGCCTGCCCCCGGCGCTGACGATCCGGTTGTCCATGCGGGAGCGCGGCCAGGGCGTCGCGGGCAGGGCGTCGGGGATGGCGTGCACCGACAGGTCGTCGTCGAGCAGCCGCGCCCACTCGTCTCGCCGGCCGGTCGTGCTCGCCACCACGGCGTCGAGACGGGGATAGAACCGGCGCACCGGGCCGGGCACCGACGGTCTGCTCCACTCCCGCGCGATGCGGACGACGTCTCGTGGCGCATATCGGGCGGCCTGGACGCTCAGCGACGGCCGGGTGGTGACCAGGACGTCGGCCTGCAGGCCCCGCAGCATGCGCCAGAGCGCGACCTCCGTGCGCACCTGTCCCCGGGGCAGCAGGTGATGGACACCCGGCCGGGTGTCCACGAGCCAGCGCAGCGTCACCCGGCGGTCGACCGGGAAGAACGGCGTCTCCCTGGTGCGCCGGATGCTCACCACCTCGACCTCGTGGCGTGCGGCCAGCCCGCCCGCGAGGTTGAGCATCGCCCGCACGTCGCCCCGCATGCCGTACGCCGACGGGAGCAGGAACGCGATTTTCACGCGCCCACCTCCAGCAGCAGCTCGTCGGCGGGCGTGAAGCTGGGCCGGATCTGCACGCCGTCCACGAGCGCGTGGGGATAGTGGACGCGGCGGCGCTTGCCCTCGACGTCGTCGAGCCTCGCGCCCAGCGGCAGCGCGCGGTCGACGCCGTCCACCTCAAGGTAGGGCTCCCAGGAGCCCTGCGAGTCGGGGGTGGCAGCGAGCACGTCGCACAGCGAGAGCGCGGCGTGGAACCGGACCCCCTGGACGGTGGCGGCGAACCGCACGGTCGCGGCCGGATCGTCGTTCCCCGGATCGCCGTGCCCCGGCTCGTTGTCACCGCTGTCACCGAGAACCGCGGCATCGACGTCCGGATCGCCGTGGCCCGAGTGGCTGTGCCGCAGCGCGAGCGTGGCGTGGCGGTGCTGGTCGTCGTCGTCCAGGCCGGTGTAGGCCAGCAGCCCGGTCACCTCGAAGCGCCCCTCGCGGAACCACACCGCGCGGACGTCGGCGACCGGCTCCGCCGGATCGATCTTCAGGGCCAGGAATCCGTTGCGCGTGCGGTAGGCCCGGTAGGCGAGCGTCCGCCGGCCCAGCGCGTACGCGTCGAGACGGTCGAGCGAGAACCCGGGGTCGGCGCTCTGGATGCGGGTGCGGACGCCGCCCCGTTCGAGGTAGGTGTCCCAGCGGCCGGGACCGAGGTCGAGGGGCGCGAGGGAGACCGCGACGCTGGCGTCCCTCGTGCGCCCGCCCGATGCGCCGAGCGGCACCTGCCGTTCCTCACCCGTGCCGCGTTGCCGCAGGACCAGGTGGGTGCCGTCCGCCAGCGACTCGGCGATGGACAGGCGCAGGGAGAGGACGTCCGCCAGGGTGACCTCCGCGTCGATGACGACCACGCCCACCGTCCAGCCCCCTCCCCGTCGATTGAGCCAACGTTGAGGTTACCGTGATTTTCCTGTTATGTGGAGAAAGCCTTTGTCACTCTTCCATGAAACACGGATCATTCCATCGCCTTGACTGGTGTTTTCCACAAAAAGTTCACGATCATGGCAAGGATGCTTTACCCCTGCTTGATGGATTTGATGAGGAGCTGGGCGACGTCCACGACCTCCAGCGACTCCTTGGCCTGACCGGCGTTCTTCTTCTCGTTGATCGCGTCGCCGAGCATCACGAGGCAGAACGGGCAGGCGGTGGAGACGGTGTCGGGATCGGTGGTCAGCGCCTCGTCGACACGCTCGGTGTTGATGCGCTTTCCGATTCGCTCCTCCATCCACATGCGCGCGCCGCCAGCGCCACAGCAGAATCCGCGATCCTTGCAGCGGTGCATCTCCTGGGTCTGGACGCCCGGCACCTTGGCCATGATGTCGCGCGGCTGGGCGTACACCTTGTTGTGCCGGCCCAGGAAGCACGGGTCGTGGTAGGTGATCTTCTCCTCGATCGGGGTGATCGGGGTGAGGCGGCCCTCCTCCACCAGATGCGCCAGCAGCTGGGTGTGGTGCACGACCTCGTACGTGCCGCCGAGCTGCGGGTATTCGTTGGCGAGGGTGTTGAAGCAGTGGGGGCAGGTGGCCACGATCTTCTTGACCCCGGCCTCGTTGAGCGTCTCGATGTTCTGCTGGGCGAGCATGTTGAACAGGAACTCCATGCCCAGGCGGCGGGCCGGGTCACCGGTGCACGCCTCCATCGGGCCGAGCACGCCGAACTTGACCCCGGCGATGTGCAGCAGCTCCGCGACCGCCTTGGTGGTCTTCTTGGCCCGGTCCTCCAGCGCGCCGGCGCAGCCGACCCAGAAGAGATACTCGACGTCGTCGGGCATCTTCTCGTCGATGATCGGGACCTCGATGCGTTGTCCGTCCACGGAGGTGGCCAACTCCTCGATCCACTCGGCCCGCTTCATCTCGGACATGCCCCACGGGTTGCCCTTGTTCTCCAGGTTCTTGAGCATCACGCCCGCCTCGGACGGGAACGACGACTCGATCATCACCTGGTAGCGGCGCATGTCGAGGATGTGGTCGATGTGCTCGATGTCGACCGGGCACTGCTCGACGCACGCGCCGCAGTTGGTGCACGACCACAGCACGTCGGGGTGGATGACCCCGTCCTCGCCCACCAGCGGCTTGTCGAGCAGGGCCAGCACGTCCTCGGAGAAGCTCTCCTTCTCCTTCTCCCCGGCCAGCAGGTAGGGCGCGATCGCGAAGGCGTGGTCGCGCTGGTCGAGGATGAGCATCTTGGGCGACAGCGGCTTGTCCGTGTTCCAGGCCGGGCACTGCGACTGGCAGCGGCCGCACTCGGTGCAGGTGTAGAAGTCGAGGAAGCCCTTCCACGTCGTGTCGGTGATCTTGCCGCGGCCGAACACGTCGACCTCGGGGTCGGCCTCCTCGAAGTCGAGCACCTTCCCGTTGCTGCGCATCGGCTGGGCCGGACCCAGCCCGTCGGGACGGCGGGAGAACAGCACGTTCAGCGGCGCGGTGAAGATGTGCAGGTGCTTGCTGTTCACCACGATGACCAGGAACACCAGCATGAAGCCGATGTGCAGCAGCAGGGCGATCTGCTCCAGCAGCTCGCTGTGCGGCAGCACCTTCCCGATGGCCAGGCTGACGAACGCGCCGGACTCATAGGGGAAGTTGCCGTTGGCCGCCGCCGCGCCCCGGGCGAGGAACAGCGTCCAGATGATGTTGAAGATCATGAACAGGACCAGCCAGGCCCCGCCCAGGTGCGAGCCGGAGAACCGGGAGCCGCGTCCGAGCTTCTTCGGCGAGTTCTTGATCCGGATGGCCGTGAACGCGGCCAGCCCGAGCAGACAGGCGACCGCGATGAAGTCCTGCAGGAAGCCCAGCACCGGCCAGGTCCCGATGAGCGGGATGTGGAAGTCCGAGTGCCCGGTGATCGCGCCCTGGATGATCGCGCCGTACGCCTCGATGTAGACGGTCAGCAGGATGAAGAACGCCCACATGACGAAGAAGTGGGCGGTGCCGGACGGCGTCCACTTCAGCAGCTTGCGCTGGCCGAAGACCTCGACGAGCTGGGCCTTGATCTCGGCGCCGGCGTGCTGTTTGGCGTACTCGATCCGCTCCGGGGCCGGCTGGCCGCTGGTGGCAAGCCGATAGAGGAACAGCACGCGACGGCCCGCCAGCCCGACCGCCACGGCGGTCGCGATGAGGCCTGCAATCGCTACCCAGAGCACGAGTCCCTCCAATATCGAACGTCGGCGGCCAGCGTAGGGGCGCGGCGCCCTCGCAAGAGCGGTTGTGCCCCGCCCTGTGGATAACGTCTGCGCTTCCCGAATGGTACCGGCGAGTAACTTATCCTGCGTCACGCTCGGCGAGTGGCGCTCGTCACTGCGTTTCCCGCCGACGGCACGATACTAGAACAAAGCTCTACAAGAGGGTACGAGTGGGGTGGCCGTAATCTATCCGGCCAGGTAGCGCTGCACGGTGGGCCCGACCAGCGCGACGATCTCGTCGACGTCGGCGGAGGCGAGCGGCTCGAACCTGAGGATGTACCGCGTCATCACCACGCCGAACAACTGCGCGAAGGCGGCCTCCATCCGCAGCGGCGGGACGTCCAGCGCCTCGGCCACCCGCCCGAGGACGGCCGTCGAGAGGAACTCCCTGACCATGCCGACGGCCTGCTCGTTCACCATCGCCGTCCGCACCAGACCCAGCAGCGGCTCCCTGGCCGCCGGGTCCGCCGTCATCATCAGGACGAAACGGACGACGCGCTCGCCGACCTCCTCACGCGGCCCCGCCAGGATGAGCGGAAGCGCCGAGGAGGGGTCCAGCGGCAGCCGCATGGCCGCGACGAACACGCCCTCCTTGGTGTCGAAATAATGGTGGACGAGGGCCGGATCGACCCCGGCCTCCCGGGCGATGCCGCGGATCGTCGCCTTGTCGAACCCCTTCTCCGCGAAGACCCTGCGCGCCGCGGCGAGGATCTCGCCGCGGGTGTCCGCCGAGCCCGGACGCCGGCCGGGCCGCCGCCCCGGTCGCCGCCTGCCGCCCGAGACCTCCGGCACCTCCGTCGTCACATCGATCCCCGCTTCAGTTCAGCCCCTGCGGCCCACCGCAAGATACACGCGCATCGGGACGGTCAGCCGCCCGTCGGGAAACACCCGGCCGAGCTCGGCACGCTCCCTGGCGAGCAGCTCCGTCACCACGTCTCCGTCCATACTCGCCATGTACGAGTGGGAGCGCAGGTCGGTCAGGAAGTCCTCCAGCCGCACCGACCTGGTCCAGCCGACCCAGGTGTCGGCCACGGCGAGACCGGCGTCGGACATGGCCGCGGCGATCGGCGGCATGCTCCACCCGGGCAGCACGGGCCCGATGTAGCCGGGGCACGACTCGGCGAGCCGCACCTGGTTGGCCGCCAGCCAGTCGGCCTTGCCGGGATCCACGCTGTTCCACCAGCCCGCGATCGCGCCGCCGTCCGCGATCACGCGTACGGCCTCGGCCACCGACAGGGCAGGGTCGAGCCAGTGCCACGCCTGGGCGTACGTCACGAGGTCGGCCACGCCCGCGCGGAAGGGCAGGTCGTTCCCGTCGGCGAGCAGGGCCGGGCAGGCCGTGCGGGCGCGCAACCGGGCCAGCATCCGCTCGCCGCGGTCGACGGCGACGACCCGGGCGCCGCGGTCGAGCAGCCCCCGGGTCGAGATGCCGGTGCCCGCCCCAACGTCGATCACGGTCGCCCCCGCGAGCCGGACCCCCGACAGGTTCTCCAGCGCGACGTAGAGGGCCTCGGGATAGTGCGGCCTCGCCGCGTCGTACTCCTCCGAGACGCGGTCGAAGACCCGGTGGCTGTCCGCGATCCGCTCGTTCATGAGGCCGTGGAGGAGGCGGCGAAGTGGAGCCGCGCGAAGGCGAGGGCCTCGGTCAGGTCCTCGATCCGCTCGCTGCGGCTGGCGGCCTTGCGCGTGTTGATCTCCAGCACGACAAGGCCCTGATAACCGTTGCCGGCGAGGCGTTCCAGGATCGGCCCGCAGGGCTGCGACCCCCGGCCGGGCACCAGGTGCTCGTCCTTGTTGGTGGTGCCCACCCCGTCGGCCAGGTGCAGGTGGGCCAGCCGGTCGCCCAGCTTGGTCGCCATCTCCATCGCGTCGGACCCGGACACCGCCGTATGCGAC
The DNA here is from genome assembly GCF_036186745.1 of Microbispora hainanensis. Taxonomy (NCBI): domain Bacteria; kingdom Bacillati; phylum Actinomycetota; class Actinomycetes; order Streptosporangiales; family Streptosporangiaceae; genus Microbispora; species Microbispora hainanensis. The sequence goes on from NZ_CP108086.1 coordinate 1,780,769, forward strand.
AGGTCGAGCGTCACCTGGGGGAAGTCGTAGTCGATGGGGTTCCAGTCCGGCGCGTACGGCACGACCTCGTTGCCCCTGGCCCGCAACGGGAACATGTTCTCCACCGCGAAGACGACGTCCGTCTCCTCGCGCATCCGGGCCAGGCCCCTCTCGAAGTCCCTGGCGTAGTCGCGCTGCCACCGGAAGGGCGGATGCACGACGACCGTCTGCGCGCCCAGCCGCTCGGCCGCCTCGCGGGCCCTGCGCAGCTTCAGCCACGGGTCGCGGCCCCACACCCGCTGGGTCACCAGCAGGCAGGGCGCGTGCACCGCCAGGATCGGGATCTCATAGTGGTCGCGCAGCCGTTCGAGGACCTCGACGTCCTGGCTGACCGGGTCCTGTCCCACCATGATCTCTACGCCGTCGTACCCGAGCCGGGCGGCAAGTTCGAAGGCGTCCGGCGTCCGCTCCGGGTACACCGACGCCGTCGACAGCGCCACCTTGCCGCTGGGCACGCGGATGTCACTCATGAGGCCAGCCTCCCCTGGCGGCCCGCGGGCACGTTCCAGTGCCGTGGCCGTGGCCGTCCGTTCGCTCCATGCGCCCGTTCACGGATCCAGCCTAAGCCGCACCCGCGCCCTGCGCCGCTTCGCCACAATCAACTACCCAAGGTCGCCAACTAATGTGGGGCGCATGGCACGGATCGTGAGCGGAGCCGTACCCAGTCCGAACATCTGGAACACTCCCCAGATCTACGAGCTGGAGAACCTCGCCGTCGGGCCGGCGGGCGCGGCCGAGGCCGCGATGCGGGCCGTACGGCCGTGGGACGGCGCGACCGTGGTCGAGATCGGCTGTGGCAGCGGCTTCCACCTGCCCGCGCTCGCCGCGTCCGCCGGGCGGGTCGTGGGCGTCGAGCCGCACGGCGGCCTGGCCGCGCAGGCCGCCGCACGCTGCGCGTCGCTGCCCAACGTCTCGGTGCGTACGGGCACCGCGCAGGCGCTGCCCCTTCCCGACGCGTCGGCCGACGTGGCGATCGCCCGGTGGGCGTACTTCTTCGGGCCCGGCTGCGAACCCGGCCTGCGCGAGCTGGGGCGGGTGCTGCGCCGGGGCGGCGCGGCCTTCGTCGTGGACGTGGACGCCGCGCGCGGGGCGTTCGGCCGCTGGTTCCGCCGCTCGCTGCCGTCGTACTCCCCCGAGGCCGTAGAGCGCTTCTGGTCCCGGCAGGGCTGGCGGCGCGAGGAGCTCGACCTGCGGATGACGTTCCGTTCCCGGGCCGACCTGGAGGCGGTGCTGCGCATCGAGTTCACGCCCGAGGTGGCCGCCGAGGCGCTGCGCGAGGTCGAGGGCCTGGAGATCGGCTATCCGAACGTCCTGCGCTGGCGGGAATTCTGAATCCGGGCTTGACCTTGTCACCGGCGTCAAGCTTTAGCGTCGTGCCAGGACAGCCGAGGAGGGGCCGATGCGGATCGGCGAGCTGGCCCGGCGCGTGGGAGTGAGCACCCGCGCGCTGCGCTACTACGAGCAGCGGGGCCTCATCCGGTCGCGCCGCTCGGCCAACGGATATCGCGAGTACGACGAGTCGGACGTCCGGATCGTCACCGAGATCCGGGAGCTGATGTCGGTCGGCTTCACACTGGAGGACGCCCGCCCGTTCGTGGACTGCCTGCGATCCGGACACCCGTCGGGAGGCTCCTGCCCGGAGTCGGTGGCCGTCTATCGGCGCAAGCTCGCGGAGATCGACCGGGAGATCCGCGACCTGCTCGCCCGCCGCGCCGAGGTCGCCGCCCAGTTCGCCGACGCCTGCCCCGGCTGTCTTCTCACACGACGAGGAGAGTCATGATCACACTGACCACGGAGAACTTCGACGAGCAGGTGCTGCACAGCGACAAGCCCGTGTTGGTGGACTTCTGGACCGACTGGTGCCCGCCGTGCAAGATGATCGCCCCGATCCTGGAGGAGATCGCCGCCGAGTACGGCGACCGCCTCACGGTCGCCAAGATCAATGCCGACGAGCACCCCGAGATCGCCCAGCGCTACCACGTCCTGGGCTTCCCCACGCTGAACCTCTATCGGGACGGCGAGATCGTCCAGCAGATCAGGGGCGCCAAGCCCAAGCGCCTGCTGCTCGCCGACCTCGCGGGCCACTTCTAGTCATGCCCGTCCACCGGGGGCCGCTTATATAAGCGTTGACTTTTATAAGTGGCTCTCGGCATAGTGGGCGCGTGCACGCATTCGACGCGCTGGGGGATCCGGTGCGACGCCGGATCCTGGAGCTGCTCTCCGATGGAGAGCAGACGTCGGGCGCGCTCACCTCGGCCATCCGCGCCGAGTTCGGGATCTCACAGCCGGCCATCTCCCAGCATCTACGGGTGCTCCGCGAGTCCGGGCTCGCGTCCGTACGCGCCGCGGGCACGCGACGGCTGTACGCCCTCGAACCCGCGCCGCTGCGGGAGGCGGACGCCTGGCTGGAGCGGTTCCGCGGCTTCTGGGGGCAGCGCAGCGACGCGCTCGGCACCGAACTGGCGCGGGGCAGCCGGGAGCGGCGGCTCGGACGGCGGCACGGCGGCGATGCGCATGACGCGACCACCAACGCCGCCACCAGCGCGGCCACCAGCGCGGCCATCAGCGTGGCCGCTGACGCAACCGTCACGCTGCCGGGCACACAGCCCACGACGGACGGACCGACACGGAAGAACGGCCAATGAGCGACTTCATCGACATGATCAACCAAGTCCACCGCGCGGTCGGCTCGCGCGACCTGCCGGAAGGCGACGCCCGCACGGTGCTGCTGCGGCGCACCTACGACGCCGGCATCGAGGACGTGTGGGACGCCTGCACCGACCCCGAGCGGATCAGCCGCTGGTTCCTCCCGGTGAGCGGCGAGCTGAAGCTCGGCGGGCACTACCAGCTCCAGGGCAACGCGGGCGGGGAGATCCTGCGCTGCGAGCCGCCCCGGCTGCTGCGGGTGAGCTGGCTGTTCGGCGAGAACCCCGGCTTCAGCGAGGTCGAGGTGCGGCTGAGCCCGGAGGGCGACGACCGCACCGTGTTCGAGCTGGAGCACGTCGCCGTGGTCCCGCCCGAGTTCTGGGACCAGTTCGGTCCCGGGGCCACGGGCGTCGGCTGGGACCTGGCGCTGCTCGGGCTCGGGCTGCACCTGCGCGGCGAGATGATCGACGACCCCTCCGCGTGGGAGCAGTCGGAGGAGGCGCGCGAGCTCATGCGGCTCAGCAGCACGTTGTGGGGCGAGGCATACCGGGCCTCCGGCGCGCCGGACGACGTGGTGAACGCGGCTGTGGCCGGCACCACCGCCTTCTACGTGCCGGAGAAGCCGCAAGGCTAGTCCGGCCGCCTTCTCCCGGAGAGGCCGCCGTCGGCCGGAAGGGGCACCGCTTTCCGGAGAAGCCGCCACTTCGGAAAGGGACGCCGTTGCGCGGAGGGGCCGCTGTCTCTCGGAAGGGCCACCGCTGCTCGTAAGGAACGCCATCGGCCGGAAGGGGCACCGCTTTCGTGAGGGGCCGCCGCGGTTTCCGGCGGGATTGTCGGCGGCGGCCGGTAACCTCCCGCACGTGAGCAAGGCAGCGAAACCGGCGTACCGGTGCGGCGAGTGCGGCTGGACCACGGTCAAGTGGGTCGGCAGGTGCGGGGAGTGCCAGGCGTGGGGCACGGTCGAGGAGGCCGGCGCCCGGCAGGGCGTCCACGTGGTCAAGCCGGGCGCGGTCTCCGCCCCCGCCGTCCCGATCGGACAGGTGAAGGCCGAGGTTGTCAGCGCGCGGACGACCGGAGTCTCCGAGCTCGACCGCGTGCTCGGCGGCGGCCTCGTCCCCGGCGCGGTCGTGCTCCTGGCGGGAGAGCCGGGCATCGGCAAGTCGACGCTGCTGCTGGAGGCCGCCGCCCGCACCGCGCGGGGCGAGACCGTCCTCTACGTGACCGGCGAGGAGTCGGCCGCCCAGGTGCGCATGCGCGCCGACCGCATCGGCGCGATCGAAGACAGGCTCTACCTGGCCGCGGAGACCGACCTGTCGGCCCTGGTGGCGCACGTCGAGAAGGTGCAGCCGAGCCTGCTCATCGTCGACTCGGTCCAGACGATCGGGTCGGCCGACGCGACCGGAGTGCCCGGCGGCGTGACCCAGGTCAGGGAGGTCGCCGGCAACCTGGTCCGCCTGGCCAAGGAGCGGGCCATGTCCACCGTGCTCGTCGGCCACGTGACCAAGGACGGCACGATCGCCGGCCCCCGGGTGCTGGAGCACCTGGTCGACGTCGTGCTCCACTTCGAGGGCGACCGCAACTCGCGGCTGCGCCTGGTGCGCGCGGTGAAGAACCGCTTCGGCCCGATCGACGAGGTGGGCTGCTTCGACCTGCACGAGCGCGGCATCACCGGGATCGCCGACCCCAGCGGGTTGTTCGTCTCCCGCCATCCCGAGCCGATGCCGGGCACCTGCATCACCGTGACCATCGAGGGCACCCGGCCGATCCCGGCCGAGCTGCAGGCCCTGGTCGGCCCGACCGAGGCTCCCCAGCCCCGGCGCACGTCCTCCGGGCTCGACTCCTACCGGGTGGCGATGGTGCTCGCCGTCATCGAGCGGCGGCTCCGCGCCAATATCGGCAAGTGCGACGTCTTCACGGCCACGGTGGGCGGCATCCGCCTGACCGATCCCGCCGTGGACCTCGCGCTGATGCTGTCGGTCGTCAGCGCGGCCGGCGACCAGGCCCTGCCTCCCGGGCTCGTCGCGCTGGGCGAGGTCGGCCTGGCCGGCGAGCTGCGGCCCGTACGGGACGTCCGGCGGCGGCTGGCCGAGGCGGCCCGGCTCGGCTTCACCAGGGCGCTGGTGCCCACCGGTTCGCTGGACGAGGAGCCGCGTCCGGAGACATCGGCGGGCCGCGGCCGGCTCGTGGCGCTGCGCTCGCCTGCCGGCCGTACGACGCCGTTCGCACCGGGCTTCGAGGTCACGGAGGTGGAGAACGTGTGGGACGCCCTCAATCTCATGGGATCCGCCAGGTGATCCCTCGTCACACCGGTGAGCACGGCATCACGCCGGTAAACTCTGTTGCCTGCCCGGTCGGCCGTGGCCTCGCCCCCGCGCCCCCGACGGGCTTCACCGGGCGCCTGCGGAGCGCCTCGCGGATCTCGCCGCGACAGGGATCGGTGGGAAGACGATCTGACGGCTAACGACCGGGCGAGCCCACTGGGGTGGATGTGCTGGACAACGACAAGGCGATCGACGACCGCAGAAGGGCCGTGCTCGCCGCGGTCGCCCCGGGGACGGCGCTGCGTGACGGGCTGGAGCGCATCCTGCGCGGCCACACCGGCGGCCTGATCGTCCTGGGATACGACCGCACGGTCGAGGACATCTGCACCGGCGGGTTCACGCTCGACGTCGAGTTCTCCGCCACGCGCCTGCGCGAGCTGGCCAAGATGGACGGCGCGATCGTGCTCGACACGGCCCACCAGAGGATCGTGCGGGCCGCCGTGCACCTCGTGCCCGACCCGGCCATCCCCACCGACGAGTCCGGCACCCGGCACCGTACGGCGCAGCGGGTGGCCAGGCAGACCTCGCTCCCGGTCATCGCGATCAGCAAGTCGATGCGGATCATCGCGCTCTACCTCGACGGCATCCGCTATGTGCTGGAGGAGTCGGCCGCGATCCTGTCCAAGGCCAACCAGGCCCTTGCGACGCTCGAACGCTACAAGAAGCGGCTCGACGAGGTCTCCGGCAACCTGTCGGCCCTGGAGATCGAGGACCTCGTCACGGTGCGCGACGTGGCCGTCGTCGTCCAGCGCCTGGAGATGGTCCGCCGCATCGCCCGCGAGATCGAGGGCTACGTCGTCGAGCTAGGCACCGACGGGCGGCTGCTGTCCCTCCAGCTCGACGAGCTGTTCGCGGGCGTGGAGACCGACCGGGTGCAGATCATCCGCGACTACGCGCCCGATTCGCTCGGCGCGCGTCCGTACGGCGACGCCGACGCCATGCGGGAGCTGGACGAGCTGTCGTCGGGCGACCTGCTCGACCTGTCGAAGGTGGCGCAGATCTTGGGTCACCACGGCGGCGACGCGCTCGACATGCCGGTCAGCCCGCGCGGCTTCCGGCTGCTCACCAAGGTCCCCCGCCTGCCCGGGGCGATCATCGACCGGCTCGTGAGCCACTTCGGCGGCCTGCAGAAGCTGCTCGCGGCCAGCACCGACGATCTCCAGGCCGTCGGCGGCGTGGGTGAGACCCGGGCACGCAGCGTCCGCGAGGGCCTGTCGCGGCTCGCCGAGTCGTCCATCCTGGAGCGCTACCTCTGATCGATGCGCGCTCGGGCACGGCGGTGCGAGCACGAGGACGGAGAGGTCGCCGACGCTCATGATCTAGGGGGTGAACAGCTTCCAGGGTGTCTCGGAGACGACCTCGACCTGCCCGTCGATCACCTTGATGGCGGTCTCGTCGTCGATCGCGTACGCCTGGTTCGGGATCCCGGCCGCCCACCTTTCCGCCTTGGCCATGGTGTTCTCCGGCAGGCGTTCGTGATCCAGGTGCGGGAAGATCGAGAAGTCGACGACGCCCGGGGGTGCTGTCGTCACCGGAGGGCGGCTTCCACCGGACGAAGTGCTCTCCGATACAGGGAGTCAGCACCATGCTCCCGGCGCTCAGCCCCGCCCGGACCGTCTCGTTCAGCGACGGCAACAGATCCGCCAGCCCTGACCTCCGCATCCAGTGACACAGGAACAGCGGATCGCCGCCGTTCACCAGCAGGACGTCCGCCTCCCGGACCCAGGGGACCCAGCGCTCCGCACCGATGCTGGGCTTGCCGGCTGACGTACGACGCCCGGCGTGCCGGGTGGAATGCCCGATCAGCCGCCGGCCGAGGCGCTGGACGACCGGCACCCTCTCTCAGCGCAGGTGGAAGACGACCTTCGGGCTCTTCAGCCGGCCCGAGTGCGCGGTCGCGACGTACGTGCCGGGGTCGGCGGGCGACCGCTTGCCTGCGCACGTGCTCCCCGAGCGGTGGCGGTCCCACCGGATCGAGCGGACATAGGGGATGCCGCGCTCCAGCAGCTGCTTGTCCACGCCGTCGCCCGCCACGCAGTCGGCCGTCGACCACACGCGATCGCCGCCCGACAGCACCCGCATCTCCAGGGTGCGCGGCCCGACGTCCACCGTGCATTCGACCTTGCTCGTGCTCACCACCGTCAGCAGGAAGGACGGCGTGACCCCCTTGCCGTACACGTCCTGGCCGGTCTGCAGCGCGAGCACGAGGTCCTTCTCGTCGCAGGGGTCGCCGGGACGCCGCGGCTTGCCGGGCGAGGGCGAGACGCCCGCGGAGGCGGACGGCGACGGCTGACCCGCGACCGCGCCGGAGACGGCGGGCGTCTTCGGGGCCGGCCCGGCGGGCAGCGAGACGACCAGCCGGTCGGAGGGCGTCGCCTTGACGGCGGCGGCGGTCTCGTCAGGCCGTCCGGAGGCGCTGCTGCACGCCCATGCCACGACCGCCACCACGACGAGCATCCCCGTGAGCACCGACACCCGGCGGCGCCAGTAGACGTCCGCCCCCTCGACGCCCACGTCACCACGGAAAGTGTCCGGATCCATGCGGACAGTATGGGGAGCCCTGGGGGCCCGGCGGGAACGCCTCGCTGATCCTTGCCCGTTCCCAGATCGCAGCCTCGCCGGGTCTTTGCGCAATCGAGCGCCGCACGCTCCTCGGCGACTCCCGCTTCGCTCGTCGGGGCGCTTCCAGGCCGTGGGGTCGTGCCGGGGCGCACCGCGGCCTTCGTCGCCCATCGCAGGCTTCTGTTCACCGTGGCCTACGAGATGCTCGGCTCGGCCGCCGATGCCGAAGACGTGCTCCACCAGGAGCATCGCCCACGTCGCCGCTCGGCCGCTTCGCTCCCGCGCGTTCCTCGGTCCGGCGCACGGCCGCGCCCCTCCGGCTCGCTCGGTACAGTCGGGGGCGTGTCCGCCTCCTTACGTGAGCCCATCCTCGACTGGTACGCCGAGCACAACCGCGACCTGCCCTGGCGGCGTCCGGACGCGACCCCGTGGGGCATCCTGGTGAGCGAGATCATGCTCCAGCAGACGCCCGTCGCCCGGGTGCTACCCGTCTGGACCGAGTGGATGGAGCGCTGGCCCACTCCCGAGGCGCTCGCGAAGGAGTCCCCCGGCGAGGCCGTACGCCACTGGGGGCGGCTCGGCTACCCGCGCAGGGCGCTCAACCTGCACGCGTGCGCGCGGGCCATCATGGCCGACCATGACGGCCGCGTGCCGTCCACCTACGACGAGCTGCGGGCCCTGCCCGGAATCGGCGACTACACGGCGGCGGCCGTGGCCAGCTTCGCGTACGGCGGCAGCCACGCGGTGCTCGACACCAACGTGCGGCGGGTGCTGGCCCGAGCGGTGCGTGGCGAGGAGTATCCGCCGAAGACGACCACGGCGGCCGAGCGGCGGCTCGCGGAGTCGCTGGTGCCCCCGGTGGGCGCGCCCCGCTGGGCCGTGGCCGTGATGGAGCTGGGCGCGCTGGTGTGCACGGCCAGGGCGCCCCGCTGCGAGCGCTGCCCGGTCACCGCGCAGTGCGCGTGGCGGCTGGCCGGGCGTCCGGCCCACGACGGCCCGGCGCGGCAGGGCCAGACGTACGCGGGGACCGACCGGCAGTGCCGGGGACGCCTGCTCGCCGTCCTCCGCGAGGCGCACGGGCCGGTGCCCAAGGAGGCGCTCGACGCCGTCTGGGCCGACCACGTGCAGCGCGAACGCGCACTGGACGGCCTCCTGGACGACGGCCTGGCCGAGGTCCTCCCCGACGGCACCTACCAGTTGCCCTCCTGACCCCCGGAAGGCGCGCACGGCACTGCTAAGGAGCCGGCGCCTTTCCCCGACGGCACATGCCGGTCGCCTTCGTGACCCCCGCCGCCCGCCGCCCCGGAGAGCGAGCGTGAGGTCCGGCTCGTACTCCCGGCGGGCCGGGACGACCGACCGCCCGAGTGGGCGCGGGGCTGGCAGTCGACGGCGGCCGGCCCCGGCGCTTGCCGACGGTCAGGCGGCGAGCTTGAGGCCGAGCGCGGTGAGGTTGCGGCGCGTCCAGTCGAGCTCGTCGGCGAGCTTCGCCACCAGGGCGGCGGGCCCCTTCGCCTTGGGAGAGGTCCCGTCGTGGGCCTCCACCTCGACGTGCGCGGTGCCGTTCACGGCACCGGACAGGATCGCGGTGAGCGTGTCGGCTATCACCGGCTGGGTGCTGGGGATCTCCTGGCTGTGGTTGTGCACGTGGCTGAGCTTGACCACGGGAGCCCCGGCGAGAGCCAGCCCGCGCAGCGCCGCGTCGGGCTTCTCGGTGCCGCACGACAGGTGGCAGGCGTCCAGGCAGACGCCGAGGTGATCGGAGTCGATGTCGCAGACCCGCTCAAGAGCCTGCTCGGTGGTCTCCAGCACGCAGCCGGGCCAGGGCTCGAAGCCGACCCTGATGGTCTTGCCGGTGACGCTGTAGAGGCCGCGCAGCTCACGCGAGAGCCGTTCGAGCCGGCGGGAGGCGATGGCGTGCAGGTCGGCGGGCCAGTCGCGGCGCCAGCCGATGGGGATCGTGGAGATGCCGCCCGACTGCACGTCGTCCGGCAGCAGGAACGCGAGGATCTTGGCCAGCGCCATGGTGTAGCGGTAGCGCTCGGGCTTGGCCCAGTCGGGCCCGGGAACCTCCTGGTTGCGCCCGCCGGTGCCGTTGAGGCTGACGCACTCCAGGCCCCGCTCCTCCAGCGACCGGCGCAGCCGTACGAGCTCGATGCGGTCGGCGACGAGGTGGTCCGCCACGGCGGGAGCGAGCCAGAGGCCGACGCCAAGCCGGTCGACTCCCAGCTTCCTGCGCACCGGCACGGCATAGCGCGTGAGGTGGGCGATCAGGTTCTCCAGATCCTCGGCGGGATGTACGCCCGCGTTGTAGGCCAGGTGAACCAGCGTCCCATCGTCGTGCAGCAGGCGCATCAGGTGCCTCCAAGGCTTGTGCACTTCCGGACCGCCAATCCGCCCACAGGGCGCGTCCCGCCTCGAATGGGGACCTCGGTCCTCCTACCGCCGGGATCTCTCCCGGGCTGACCGAGCTTCCCCCGTGCGCCCGGTCCTCCGCGTCCGCCCCGCAGCGGATTGTCCGGTACGCCGCAGGGATGACATTCCATCCGCCCGCGCCCAGAACGTGCCGCGAACGGCTCTACGAAGTGTAGTACTACGCCCGGTGGTGCGATACCTGTTCTCACCCTCTCGACGGGAAGGTGACCGCACCGTGACCGAGGCAGGCAGGAAAACGCCGAGGGGCGCTCCTTGCGGAGCGCCCCTCGGGTGGAACGGGTTATCGCAGGCGGATCAGCGCTGGACCGCCTCCGCGATGGAGGCCGCCGAGTCCGGGACCGCCGGGCTCTTCGCCTCGCCGACGAAGGTGAACTTCGCGGCGTCGCCCTCGCCCTCGATGTCGATCTTGACGACCTGGCCCGGCCGCAGCTCGCCGTAGAGGATCTTCTCCGACAGCGTGTCCTCCAGCTCGCGCTGGATCGTGCGGCGCAGCGGACGGGCGCCCATCACCGGGTCGTACCCCCGGTCGGCCAGCAGCTGCTTGGCGGCCGGGGTCAGCTCCAGGCCCATGTCGCGGTCCTTCAGACGCTCGGCCACCTGGGCGAGCATCAGGTCCACGATCTGGATGATCTCCTTGGGCGTGAGCTGGTGGAAGACCACGATGTCGTCGACGCGGTTGAGGAACTCCGGCCGGAAGTGCTGCTTGAGCTCCTCCTGCACCTTGGCCTTCATCCGGTCGTAGTTCGACTCGGTGTCGTTGGAGCGGGCGAACCCGACCCCGATGCCCTTGGAGATGTCCCGGGTGCCGAGGTTTGTCGTCATGATGATGACGGTGTTCTTGAAGTCGACCACCCGGCCCTGGGCGTCGGTCAGGCGACCGTCCTCCAGGATCTGCAGCAGGCTGTTGAAGATGTCGGGGTGGGCCTTCTCGATCTCGTCGAACAGGACGACGGAGAACGGCTTGCGCCGCACCTTCTCGGTGAGCTGACCGCCCTCTTCGTACCCGACGTAGCCGGGCGGGGAGCCGAACAGCCGCGAGACGGTGTGCTTCTCCATGAACTCCGACATGTCCAGCATGATCAGCGCGTCTTCGTCGCCGAACAGGAACTCCGCCAGCGCCTTGGACAGCTCCGTCTTACCCACACCCGACGGGCCGGCGAAGATGAACGACCCACCCGGACGCCGCGGATCCTTCAGACCGGCCCGCGTACGCCGGATCGACCGCGACAGCCCCTTGATCGCGTCGTCCTGACCGATGATCCGCTTGTGCAGCTCGTCTTCCATCCGCAGCAGCCGCTGCGACTCCTCCTCGGTCAGCTTGAACACCGGGATACCGGTGGCGGTGGCCAGAACCTCGGCGATCAGCTCCTCGGTCACCTCGGCCACGACATCCATGTCGCCGGCCTTCCACTCCTTCTCCCGCCGCTCCCGCTTGAGCTGCAGCTGCTTTTCCTGATCCCGCAACGCCGCGGCCTTCTCGAAGTCCTGCGCGTCGATCGCGGACTCCTTCTCCCGCCGCACATTCGCGATCTTCTCGTCGTACTCACGCAGGTCCGGCGGCGCCGTCATCCGGCGGATCCGCATCCGCGACCCCGCCTCGTCGATCAGGTCGATCGCCTTGTCCGGCAGGAACCGGTCACTGATGTAACGGTCGGCCAGCGTCGCCGCCGCCACGAGCGCACCGTCGGTGATCGACACCCGGTGATGCGCCTCATACCGGTCCCGCAGCCCCTTGAGGATCTCGATCGTGTGCGACAACGACGGCTCGGCCACCTGGATCGGCTGGAACCGCCGCTCCAGCGCCGCGTCCTTCTCCAGGTGCTTGCGGTATTCGTCGAGCGTGGTGGCACCGATGGTCTGCAGCTCACCGCGGGCCAGCATCGGCTTGAGGATGCTGGCGGCGTCGATGGCGCCCTCGGCGGCGCCCGCGCCCACCAGCGTGTGCAGCTCGTCGATGAACAAGATGATGTCGCCCCGGGTGCGGATCTCCTTGAGCACCTTCTTCAGGCGCTCTTCGAAGTCACCGCGGTAGCGGGAACCCGCCACCAGCGCACCCAGATCGAGGGTGTAGAGCTGCTTGTCCTTCAGCGTCTCGGGCACCTCGCCCTTGACGATCTTCTGCGACAACCCCTCCACCACGGCGGTCTTGCCCACACCGGGCTCACCCACCAGCACCGGGTTGTTCTTCGTCCGGCGGGACAGCACCTGCATGACCCGCTCGATCTCCTTGTCCCGGCCGATCACCGGGTCGAGCTTGCCCTCCCGCGCAGCCTGCGTCAGATTCCGCCCGAACTGATCCAGCACAAGCGACGTCGACGGCGCCGACTCCTGCGGCCCGCCCGCCGCCGCCGGCTCCTTGCCCTGATACCCGTGCAGCAACTGGATGACCTGCTGACGCACCCTGTTCAGATCAGCGCCCAGCTTCACCAGCACCTGCGCCGCGACACCCTCACCCTCCCGGATCAAGCCCAGAAGAATGTGCTCGGTGCCGATGTAGTTGTGCCCGAGCTGCAACGCCTCGCGCAGCGACAGCTCAAGAACCTTCTTGGCCCGCGGCGTGAAAGGAATGTGACCCGAAGGCGCCGACTGCCCCTGGCCGATGATCTCCTCGACCTGCTGGCGCACCCCCTCGAGACTGATCCCAAGACTCTCCAGAGCCTTGGCCGCCACACCCTCACCCTCATGGATCAAACCAAGAAGAATGTGCTCAGTGCCGATGTAGTTGTGGTTGAGCATCCGAGCCTCTTCCTGGGCCAGGACGACAACCCGCCGCGCACGGTCGGTGAACCTCTCGAACATCTCGTCGCTCCTCACAGAGCGGTCAGGCGAGCACGGGAGATCCGGCCCGTCGTTCCGCATGGTAGCCCCGACCCAGCGACCCGCTCCTTGGCAGAAGGGTTCCCCAAGCGCAGGGCGTTCATGCTCTATCCAACCCCCTGCCGGGGGTGACATGTTCCCGATACGCCGCAAGCGAACGAGGTTTTAAGGGAGCGCAAACACAATCGCGCGGTTATGCGATCGTCAGATCCTCCGACGACTTGCCATAACCGCGCGATCAAGGTTCAAGTTAGAGAGTGTCCTGCAGATCTTGCCGTAGCCAGGATCGTCCAGGCGGATGCATCGCAAGGCGGAGGAGGAGCCAATAGCGGAGCTATTGACACCCGCTCCGCGCCCTTGCGGAGATTCGAAGGCCGTGAAGAATCTCCGTGGGTAGGGCGGCGACGCAGCCAGGTGCCGTCTGGACGACCCCAGTAGACAGCCGTTCCGAGCGACGCGACCCAGAGGTCGTGCCCGGCAAATCAAGCCCTGCCGCCCGCGGGGCGGCATCTGCCGGACACTGTCTAGTGCGCTTCCTCGTACGCCTGGACGATCGAGGCGGCAATGCGACCGCGCTCGCTCACAGGGTGTCCGTGGGCCTTCGCCCAGGCACGGATCTCCGCGCTCTTCTCGCGCGTCATCGCTCGCTGGCCCCCGCCGCCCGCACCACGACGGCGCCCACGGGCCTGCCCGCTGTCGGCGCGCCTCGCGCTGCTGACGAAAGGCGACAGAGCCTCGCGAAGCCTCTTCGCGTTGCCGTCGCTCAGGTCAATCTCATATGACGTGCCGTCAATCGCGAAGGTGACCGTCTCATTGGCCTCGCCGCCATCGAGATCGTCGATGAGAATCACCTGCGTGTGCTTGGCCATCCGGCAATCCTTTCGCAGCCCATAGTTTGATTCGTCAGCCAAACATATACCCGGTTTCCCCTGGCTGACAATTCATGATTGCGGATTCTCAGGAACCTCTGAGTCCGGTGACTTCTCGCGTGGCTCCCGTGCCGTGCGGAGGCCCGCCGCGTCGGAACGTACCAACTTTACGATGCCGTAGACGACCGCGCCGGCGACGACCGCGGAAGGTATCAAGGCGGACAATACCTCTGTCATTCTGCCTCGCTCGTGCCGGGGGTGTCATTAGGTGCACCCGAGGAAATTCCGAGGACGTGGCAAGGCTGCCGGCCTCTTGCCCGGGCCGGGCGCCCTGATACGACCATAGCGCCGGGAGGGACCAGGCGCGCCTTCCGGGGTGCCCCTGGAGGGCCGAGGTAATCCTCGTCTCTCCAGCGGCCTTACCGGATGCACTCGAAATCGTACCCAGAATGCCGACCCCGCCGGTCACCGATCCCGGGCCGTCCGGTCGTTTCAGCCGCTTGCGCGCTTCCCCGGCCACGGCCGGCGACGGGGTCACGCCTCCCACAACATGCCGTAGCCGCAGGTGAGGAACCTGACGATCCGTACGGACAGGCGTGGGGGAACACGCGTCAAGCGGCAAACACACCCCGCGGAAAAGGGCCGGACCGGGGACGTACGGCCGTTGAAGAGCTCGGCTGAAACGAGGAGCCGCGTCACGGCGGCCGGATCTTCACAAGGAGCCCGGCACCCTTCTCGTACGGCGTGCACGCCTTGCGTGATATACGCGCAAGCAGATCGTCACAGCCCGGAAGCCTCGTAAAAAGAGTGGACCACCGGTTCCGTCAAGATCGACAAGAGGGAGGTCCGAAGATCGAAAAAAGGAGCGGGGGGCACAATCACGCGGACGGCCCGGACGGTCGTGGCGCCGGAGTTTCCCACGGCCAAACGATCCCCGCATTCCGCGGACGCCGCCTCCGGGCGGCCGGAGCGGGCGGGCATCGGGGAGTGCCATAAGGGCCTGTGCGGCTCCATACGGCCCCATAAGCGCCCCTGACGGTTCCTTAAGCCGCCCGTGGGGGATATGACCCCGGAGACGGCGGGGGCGAGTCTTAAGGATTGGCGCCGGGGGCGGTCTCGCGGTCATTGGGCACCTCTCGGGACGGTAACCCAAGCATGACATGCCCCGTAGAGGCCGCAAGGATTTTCCGTCACAGCCACGCGGGCGCGGTGCGATCGGAGCCATAGCGACCCATAGAAAAACGGGGCCGATGGTCCGTTCCATCGACCCCGTCCGTCGTCTTACTTGACCTTGACCACTACGGTGTTGGCGACCTTGTCATGGAGCGCCTGATGCAGCGGCTTGTCCCACAACAGCCACAGCACGTTCAGAAGAGTGCCGAGGTTGGCGATGTAGGTGATAACGGGAATCCACTGCAGGAACTCGAAAGCGTAGAGCACGCCGGCCCGCTTGAGCGCCGCGTCCTGCGGAAGCCCACCCGCGTCGAGAGTGCCTCCGACCCGGACGACCTTGATGCCCATGAGTTTCTTGCCGAGCGTCTGGCCCTGTGCCCGCAGCATGAGGAATTCGTAGACGACCATGACGAGGCCGCCCAGGATCGCCGTGAGCAGCGACGCCAGGAAGTAACCGCTTCCGGGGTTGTAAACCCCGCTCCTAATGTCGACGCTCGCGTTGGTGACGACGATGGCCGCGACCACGACCGTGATGATCCCGAGCGGAATACCGACGATCACGCCATCGATGATGCGGGCGACGAGACGCTGCCACCACTCCGCGAGCGGAGCCGGGGCGCCGGGCGGGATCGGGCCGGCGGGCGCGTACGGCTGGCCGTAGCCGGGCTGACCATAGGCGGGCTGGCCGTACGGCTGCTGGCCATAACCGGGCTGCTGCCCATAGCCCGCCTGGGGGCTCGGCTGGGCGAACTGCTGCTGCCCGTACTGGTCCTGGCCGTACGGCTGCTGGGCCTGCGGCTGGCCGTAGCCCTGCTGGCCGTAACCGGGCTGCTGCTGAGCGCCGTAGCCCTGCTGCTGGCCGTACGGCTGCTGCGGGCCGGTCTGACCATAGCCCTGCTGGGGGTGACCCTGCTGCGGCCCGGTCTGGCCATAACCCTGCTGCTGCCCATAGCCCTGCTGCTGGCCGTACTGGTCCTGACCATATGGCTGCTGGGCCTGCGGCTGGCCGTAGCCCTGCTGGCCGTAACCGGGCTGCTGCTGAGCGCCGTAGCCCTGCTGCTGGCCGTACGGCTGCTGCGGGCCGGTCTGACCATAGCCCTGCTGGGGGTGACCCTGCTGCGGCCCGGTCTGGCCATAACCCTGCTGCTGCCCATAGCCCTGCTGCTGGCCGTAGTCCTGGGGACCGGTCTGCTGGCCGTACTGCTGCTGGGCCTGCGGGGCCTGCTGACCATAGCCCTGCTGGCCGTACGGCTGCTGCTGGGCGCCGTAGCCCTGCTGCTGGCCGTAGCCGCCCTGAGCGGGGTCGTAGGCGGGCGGCTGCTGCGGACCCGTGTGCTGCCCGCGATAGCTGACCACCGTGACGTCGGGGTCGTATTCCTGGGGTTGTCTGTCCGTGTTGTACCCGGGGTTCGATGACGGCGGTGGCGTTCCGTCCGACTCGTCCTGGGGGTACGGCGGCTGTCCGGTGCTCACCGTGTCACCTCGTTTCGAAGACGCATGCGCCGCACGTCTGTAGCACACGCTGATATTGCCAAAAGTAGCGACAGGCGTATCAACAGTCACCTTTGCAACAGTCGACAACCACCGTCAAGATCGATGATCAATGCCCATCAATGGTGATCAATGACGGTCGAGGTGCAGCAACATCCGGGTGTTCCCCAGCGTGTTCGGCTTCACGTGCTCCAGGTCGAGAAACTCGGCGACACCCTCGTCGTACGACGCCAGGAGCTCCGCGTAGACCTCAGGGGAGACCGGGGTGCCCTGGATGGGCCGGAAACCGTGCCTGGCGAAGAAGTCCACCGCGAACGTGAGGCAGAAGACCCTCCGCACGCCGAGGTCCCTGGCGGTCTCGATGAGCGCGGCGACGATCCGGTGGCCGATGCCCCCGCCGCGCGCCGCGGGGTCCACCGCGACGGTCCTGATCTCGGCGAGGTCCTCCCACAGCACGTGCAGCGCGCCGCAGCCGACGACCTGCCCGGCCGTCTCGGCCACCCAGAACTCCTGGACGTCCTCATACAGCGTGACCGTGCTCTTCTTGAGCAGGCGGGGCCCGTTGCCGGAGTACGCGTCGACGAGACGCCGGATCGCCCGGACGTCCGGCGTCCTGGCCCGGCGCACCGTCACGGCCGTGGCACCCGACTCACTGGGCGTCTGCGCGGCGACCTGCTCCATGACCGGTCAGCCTAGCCGCAGCGCGGCCTGATCCCATGCGCGGAGCGTCCCCCGGATAACGGTCATCCCCAAACGCCAGACCCCACATGAGTTCTGACCGTGTGTAGCCGCCCGGACGCGGACGGACGTACGGTCACACCCCAAGGCCACTGTCCACTTTTGTCCCAGTTTTTTCACCAGCCCGAGCAGCACATCCAAACTCTCGGATCGCTCCAAACCCCTGTGAACACGGACGTTTCACAACCGATCCCGTGATCCGACCGTGATCCTTTGGTTGTCAAACCTAGACGGGTTTCGGAGTTCTGGTTGAGCAAGAACTCGCGGTGCACTATCGTCCAGCGACGATGCCGGTCATCGTGAGCGCTCGCGGCGACCGGGCGCCGAATCTTCGAAGCACCGAGTGCGAAGGGGAGCCGGGGACCCAACTGCAGGATCCAGGATCGGTTCGGTCTCAGATCGACAAGGGGTGAATCCGCCAGGTAGGGCTACTCCGGCCCGAACCCGTCAGCTAACCCGGTAGGCGCTCAGCAGCGCCCCGCCGTACGGCCCCGTCTCGACGACGGGCCCGCCGCGGGGCGCACATGGGAGAGGAGCTCGGTTGCGCATGCGTGGCAAGAGGCCGGCGGGCAGGCACGCCCGCGGCCGGCGATCCGGATCCGGCACGGCCGGTCCGGGTCCCCTCCGCCGTTTGGCGTTCGTCGGACTCGCGATCAGCGCGATCACGTTCGGCGCCCCGGTCGTCAGCGCCACCGCCGACCCGAAGCCGAGCCTCAAGCAGCTCACCAAGCAGGTCGAGGACCTCTACGACGAAATCGAGACGCTCACCGAGCAGTACAACGGCGAGCGGGTGCGTCTGAAGGCGGCCGAGCGGTCCGCCGACCTCGCCAAGAAGAACCTCGCCAAGAGCGAGGCCGAGCTGGAGGTGCGCCGGCAGAAGGCGAGCGCCCTCGCGCAGCACTCCTACATGACCAACGGGCTCGGCAACGCGCTCGCGCTCATCGACAGCGACATCGACCCCCGGCGCTACCTCGACCAGGCCTCCACGACGTACGCGCTGGAGCTGCAGCAGAGCCAGGAGGTCGCGGAGGTCACCAAGGCCATGGACGCCGCCGCGCGGGCCAGGCAGAGCGCCTCCGCCCGGCAGGCCGAGGTCAAGAAGCTCCTCAGCGGCCTCGACGCCCGGCGCGACAAGATCACCAGTCTGATCAAGAAGACCGAGAGCAGCCTCTACCGGCAGGTCTCCCAGACGATCGGCAGAGAGACGCGCACGAGGACGGACTTCCCCATCATCGGTGACGGCAAGGCCGCCCAGGCGGCGCGCTGGGCCCTCGCGCAGCAGCTCAAGCCGTACGTGTGGGGCGCCGATGGGCCCGGCTCCTTCGACTGCTCCGGCCTGGTCATGGCGGCCTACCAGTCCGTCGGGATCAGCCTGCCGCACTACACGGGCGACCAGTGGACGGCCGGCACGCACATCCCGCGTGACCAGCTCCGCCCCGGCGACCTGGTGTTCTTCTACTCCGACCTGCACCACGTGGGCATCTACATCGGCAACGGCTACATGATCCACGCGCCGCGCACAGGAGACGTCGTCCACATCGCGAAGATCGACGGCCGGCCGTTCGCGGGCGCGGTGCGCGTCGCCGACTGAGTCTCTGGCCACGGGGCCTCTGACCACGGGGCCTCTGACCACGGAGCCTCTGTCACAGGGGCCTCGGTCTACGGAGCCCTTCGTCTACGGAGCGCCTCGGTCTGCGAGGGCCTCTGTCTGCGGGCGCTCTTCCACGGAGCCTTCCCGGGGGCCTTTCCGGGGGCCTTTCAGAGAGCCCCTCCTCCGTTGGAGGGGCGCCGGTCCCTTTCGCAGCGAACGCGGCCGGACAACGCAGTCGGATAACGCGCTTAGATGAAACACTCAGATGAGGCGGCGGCGTGCCGCCCAGGCGACCGCCTCGATCGCCGTCGCCACACCGATGCGGTCGCAGATGCACCGCAACCGGCGCCGCACGGTTCGGCCGCTGACGTCGAGACTGCGGCCCACCCGGTCTGCTGTCACTCCCTTGGCCAGCTCCGCGAGGAGAAGCAGATCCTCTTCGGTGAGACCGGCACGCTCAAGGTCCGAGGCAGGATTGTCACCTCGGTAGACGACCTCGGGAACACCCATCGTCCGCCCTCCCCCACGACGATGTCGTCGGCCCACCCTTCAGGGAAGGTAAACGCCTCGCCTGAAGGTCGTCAAGGTCGGTGGCCGGAGCGGCGGTCGTACGCCTGCCTGGCCGCTTCGACATCCTCCATGTGGATCTCGGCCCAGCGCTTGATCGCTTCGAGCAGCGGCATGAGGTCCTCGCCCAGCGGCGTGAGCCGATAGTCGACCCTCACCGGCACCGACGGAGTGACCGTGCGTGACACCAGGCCGTCGCGTTCCATCGTCCGCAACGTCTGCGTGAGCATCTTCTGGCTGACTCCGGCGATCGTCCTCGCCAACTCGCTGTAGCGGCGCGGGCCGCCGGCGAGCGCGGTGAGCGCCAGGCTCACCCACTTGTCGCTGAGCGTGTCGAGCAGCTTCCTGGACGGGCAGGTCGCGACGTAGGCGTTGTAGCGCTGACGCGCCTCCTCGCGCCGCTCGGCCGCCGTCTGAGTCGCCATGTCTTCCCTTCTCCTCCCTTACGCACTTCCAGGTGCCTTCTTACCGAAAGAGAGTAGATCTTCCTACGCTCCGTGCCATCGCGAAAGGAGAAAGACGCTCATGAGAGCACTGATGGCACGGGATGGAGCCGTACGGATCGTCGACGTGCGGGAGCCGGATCCGGGGCAGGGGCAGGTGCGGATCAGGGTCGAGGCGGCGGCCGTCAACCCTGTCGACCTGGCCACGGCCGCGGGCGTCCTCGCCGACAACGGGCTCATGCCGCACCAGGAGACGTACGCGCTCGGCTGGGACGTCGCGGGCGTGGTCGACCGGGCCGGGCCGGGGGTGACGGGTCTGCGGCCGGGCGAGCGGGTCATCGGGCTGTCGGACCGGCTGACCGACCCGCTCAAGGCCCAGGCGGACCTGGTGGTGCTGGACGAGACGGCGGTGGCTCCCGCGCCCGTGGGGGTGGCCGCGCCCGAGGCGTCCACGTTGCCGCTGAACGCGCTCACCGCCGTCCAGGCACTCGACCTCGCCGGGCTCGCCGAGGGCGAGACCCTGCTCGTCACGGGGGCGGCGGGCGGCGTCGGCGGCTATCTCGTGGAGCTGGCCGTGGCGCGGGGGCTCCGGGTCGCGGCGGTCGCCGCGCCCGGCGACGAGACGGTGGTGCGGGGCTTCGGCGCGGAGTGGTTCGTGCCGAGGGGCGCCGACCTGGCGGCCGCGGTCAGGGCCGCCGTTCCCGGCGGCGTGCACGGCCTGGTGGACGCGGCGCTCGTCGGCCTGCCCGCGCTCGACGCCGTGCGCAACGGGGGCGCGTTCGTCGCCGTCAACGCCGGGCTGGCCCCCGTGCCGCTGCGCGGCATCCGGGTCTCCACGGTGTTCATCCGCGCCGACGCGGCCCAGCTGCGGGACGTCGCGAAGCTGGCCGAGGCGGGACGGCTGAGCCTGCGGGTCGCCGGCACCTACCCGCTGGAGCGGGCGGCCGAGGCGTACGAACGCCTGCGGAAGGGCGGCCTGCGCGGCCGGCTGGTCCTGCTGCCCTGAGTCTCCCGATCCCCTGCGTTTCCCGGCGCCCTGGGTTCCCGGCGCGCTGCGTTTCCCGATGCTCTGGGTTCCCCGGCGCGCTGCGTTTCCCGATGCTCTGGGTTCCCGGCCCGCTGCGTTTCCCGATGCTCTGGGTTCCCCGGCGCGCTGGTTTCCCCTTCCGGCATGCCCGGCCGGGCATGCCGCGGGCCGGACGGCGATGCCGTCCGGCCCTTTTGTCGAAGGCGGCGATCAGGCGCGGCCGAGGAGCTCACGCACCCGGTCGCGGCCGACGGCCAGCAGCAGCGTGGGCAGCCGCGGGCCGGTGTCGCGGCCGACGAGCAGCCGGTAGAGCAGGGCGAAGAAGGCCCGCTGGGCCGCCTTCAGCTCGGGCGTGGCCGCCTTGGCGTCCATGTCGAGCCCGGCCTGCACCTTCGGCACGCCGTAGACGAGCGTGGTCAGCCCGTCGAGCGACCAGTGCGCGTCGAGTCCCTCCACCAGCAGGCGCAGCGACTCGCGGTCCTGCTCGCCGAGCGTGTCGAGCAGCTCCTTGTCGGGCGTCTCGCGCACCTGTGTGCGCTCCTCGGCGGGCACGTAGGTGTTCACCCAGTGCTGGGCGCGATCGAGCCGCGGCCGCAGCTCGTCGAGCCCGCCGATCTCCGGGTCGAACGCGCGCAGGATACGCAGCGTCTGCTCCTCGTCTCCGGTCGTGATGTCCACGACCGAGGCGAGCGTCCGGTAAGGCAGCCGCCGCGGCGTCTCGGGCAGGACCCGGGAGGCCGTGCTCGACGCCCGGCGGTAGGCCGCCTGGTCGGCCGGCAGCGCCGTGCTTTCCTGCACCTTCTTCGTCAGCGTGTCCCACTCGTCGTACATGCGCTGGATCTCCTGATCGAAGGAGACCTTGAACGACTGGTTGGGACGGCGGCGGGCGTACAGCCAGCGCAGCAACGCGGGCTCCATGATCGACAGGGCGTCGGCCGGGGTCGGCACGCCGCCCTTGGAGCTGCTCATCTTGGCCATGCCGCTGATGCCGACGAAGGCGTACATCGGGCCGATCGGCTGCGGCGCGTCGAACACCTCGCGGACGATCTGGCCGCCGACCACGAACGACGAGCCCGGCGAGCTGTGGTCCACGCCCGACGGCTCGAAGATCACGCCCTCGTACGCCCAGCGCATCGGCCAGTCGACCTTCCACACCAGCTTGCCGCGGGTGTGCTCGGACAGCAGGACCGTCTCGCTGTGGCCGCACACGCAGGTGTACGACATCGCCGTGGTCTCGTCGTCGTACGACGTGACCGTGGTCAGGTCGCGGTCGCAGACCGAGCAGTAGGGCTTGTAGGGGTAGTAGCCCCCGGCCCCGGAGCCGTCGTCCTCGCTCGCTGCCCCCGAGCCTTCGAGCGCGGCGGCCTCGTCGGCGTCCGTGACCTGCTTGGCCTTGGCCTTCTTGGTGCGGTACTGGTCGAGGATCGCGTCGATCCGCCGCCGCTCGCGCATGGCGAGCAGCACCTGCTCCCGGTATGCCCCGGAGGTGTACATCTGCGTCTGGCTGATGCCGTGGAACTCCACGCCCAGCTCCGCCAGCGCGGCGATCATCGGGGCCTTGAAGTGCTCGGCCCAGTTCGGGTATTCGCTGCCGGGCGGGGCCGGGACGGTGGTCAGCGGCTTGCCGATGTGCTCGTTCCAGGCGGGGTCGATGCCCACCGGAACCTTGCGGAAGCGGTCGAAGTCGTCCCACGAGATGATGTGCACGCACTCGTAGCCGCGCCGCCTGATCTCGTCGGCCACCAGGTGCGGGGTCATGACCTCGCGCAGGTTGCCCAGGTGGATCGGGCCGGACGGGCTGAGGCCGGACGCGCAGACGACGGGTTTGCCCGGTGCGCGCCGTTCAGCCTCGGCGATGACCTCATCGGCGAAACGCGCCACCCAGTCGGCGTCCATCACGTCAGTCCTCTCTGAACGGGATCCTGCCTTCTATGGTCCCGTACGCGAGGGAGTCGTCAGGACGCGTTACGGGCGTAGACCAGCCGCAGGCCGATCAGCGTGAGCCAGGGCTCGTGCACGTCGATCGTACGGGCCTCGCCGATGACGAGCGGGGCACCGGTGCCCGTGGCGACCACGGTCACGTCGTCGGGGTCGGAGGCCAGCTCGGCCGTCATCCGGTCCACGATGCCGTCGACCAGGCCCGCGAAGCCGTAGATGATGCCCGACTGGAGGGCCTCCACGGTGTTCTTGGCGATCACCGACCGTGGGCGCACCAGCTCCACCTTGTGGAGCTGGGCCCCGGCCGTGGCCAGCGCGTCCACCGAGATCTCCAGGCCGGGCGCGGTCACCGCCCCGACGTACTCGCCCCGGGCCGAGACGGCGTCGAACGAGGTGGCCGTGCCGAAGTCCACGATCACACACGGCCCGCCGTACAGGGTGGTGGCGGCGAGCGCGTTCACGATGCGGTCGCTGCCGACCTCCTTGGGGTTGTCCATCCGGACCGGGACGCCGGTGCGGACGCCCGGCTCGACGACCACCGCCGTGACGTCGCCGTAGTAGCGCCGCGACATCTCCCGCATCTCGTTGAGCACCGACGGCACCGTGGAGCAGATCGCGATGCCGCTGATGTCGGCGTCCTTGAGAAGCGGCGACTGCCCGAGGAGACCCTGGAGCACCACCGCGATCTCGTCCGCCGTACGGCGGGGGTCGGTGGCGATGCGCCAGTGTTCGATCACCTCTTCACCCTCGAACAGGCCAAGCACCGTATGGGTGTTGCTGACGTCGATGGTGAGCAGCATTCCCTGATTATGCATCACGAAGATCTAGACCAAGGTCGAGTGCCGGGGCCGAGTGTGTGAGCGCGCCCACGGCCAGGTAGTCGACCCCGGTCTCGGCGACCGCGCGGGCCACGTCGAGGGTCAGCCCGCCGCTCGACTCCAGCCGCGCCCGGCCGGCCACGAGCCGTACGGCCTCGGCGAGCTGGTCCACGGTGAAGTTGTCGAGCAGGATCTCGTCGGCCCCTTCGTCCAGAACCGGCTCGATCTGGTCGATGCGGTCCACCTCGACCTCGATCAGCACGCCGGGGAAGGCCTGCCGTACGGCGCGGAACGCCTCGGCGACGCCTCCGGCGGCGACGACGTGGTTGTCCTTGATCAGCGCGGCGTCGTGCAGGCCCATCCGGTGGTTGACCCCGCCCCCGGCCCGTACGGCGTACTTCTGCAGGGCGCGCAGCCCCGCCAGGGTCTTGCGGGTGTCGCGGATGCGGGCGCCGGTGCCCTCGACGGCGTCCACCCAGCGGCGGGTCTCGGTGGCGATCCCGGACAGGTGGGTGAGGAAGTTGAGCGCGGTGCGCTCCATCGTGAGCAGGTCCCTGGTCGTGCCCCGCACGGTCATCACCACGTCACCGGGGCGCACGCGGTCGCCGTCGGAGGCGTGCCGCTCGACCTCGACCAGCCCGGCGGCCTGCCGGAAGACGGTCTCGGCCACGGCCAGCCCGGCGACCACGCCCTCCTTGCGGGCCACGACGTCGGCGACGGACCGCTGGCCGGCCGGGATGGTGGCGACCGAGGTCACGTCCTGTCCCCCGGCCAGGTCCTCCTCCAGCGCGGTCCGGACGAGGCCGAGCACCGCGTCCGGGTCGAGTCCGGCCTTCTCCAGCTCGGTCCGCAGTTCCTCGTGAGGCGTGTACGTCAAGGTCAGTCCCTCCGCCGTCAGGGCGATGTCGATGTGCGCCCGCCAGTGGGCGTCGTCGCGGTCGGGGTGGTCCTCCCGCCAGTGCGAACCGCGGGTCTCCTCTCGTACGGCCGCTGCGGCGACCAGCGCGGACGCCACCGTGAGGAGGTTGGTCGCCTCCCACGACTCGGTGCAGGGCTCGACCGCGACCGGCGTCCAGCGGGCGTCGGAGAGCGCGCGGGCGACCTCCGCCAGGCTGCGGTCGCTGCGCAGCACCCCGGCGCCCCGGCTCATGTGGCTCTGCACCCTCGTCCGCGTACGGGGGTCGATCAGGCCCTCGGGACGGTCGTCCGGCGCGGGCTCGCCCGGGGCGGGCCGTTCCGCGACCAGGTCGGCGGCGATGCGCTCGCCGTAGACAAGCCCTTCCAGGAGGGAGTTGGAGGCCAGCCGGTTGGCACCGTGCACGCCCGTGCAGGCGACCTCTCCGCAGGCGTACAGGCCGGGCACGCTGGTCCTGCCGTACAGGTCGGTACGCACGCCGCCGCTCGCGTAGTGGGCGGCGGGGGCGACGGGGATGGGCTCGGTGACGGGGTCGATGCCGTGCTCGCGGCAGACGGCGAAGATCGTGGGGAACCTGGAGCGCCACTTCTCCTCGCCGAAGTGGGTGGCGTCGAGGTAGACGTGGTCGGCGCCGGTCCGCGCCATCTGGCGCATGATCGCCTTGGCGACCACGTCGCGGGGGGCGAGGTCGGCCAGCTCGTGCACGCCCCGCATGAAGCGCTCGCCGTTCGCGTCGATGAGCACGGCGCCCTCGCCGCGCACGGCCTCGGAGACCAGCGGCTGCTGGCCGGTCGAGCCCTCGCCCAGCCACAGGACCGTGGGGTGGAACTGCACGAACTCGATGTCCCTGACCACCGCGCCGGCCCGCAGCGCGAGCGCCACGCCGTCCCCGGTGGACACGACGGGGTTGGTGGTGGCCGCGTAGACCTGGCCCATGCCGCCGCTGGCCAGCACCACGGCCCCGGCCCGTACGGCGCCGACGCCGTCGCGAGCGCCCTCGCCCATGACGTGGAGCGTGACCCCGCAGGCGCGGCCCTCGGCGTCGCGGAGGAGGTCGAGGGCGAGGGCGTGCTCGATGACCTCGATGCGGGGCTCGGCCAGCACCGCCTCGGCCAGGGCCCGCTGCACCTCCGCGCCGGTCGCGTCGCCGCCCGCGTGGACGATGCGGTTGCGGTGGTGGCCGCCCTCGCGGGTGAGCTGGAGCTCGCCGTCGACGTCGCGGTCGAACTCCGCGCCGTGGCTCATCAGCCGCTTCAGCGCGTCGGGGCCCTCGGTGACCAGGACGCGCACGGCCTCCTCGTCGCACAGGCCGACCCCGGCGACGAGCGTGTCCCTCAGGTGCTCGTCGGGGGTGTCCTCGGGGTCGAGGACGGCGGCGATGCCGCCCTGCGCCCACCGGGTCGATCCGGCCGACAGCACATCCTTGGTGACCACGAGCACCCGCGCCCGTGGGTCGAGTTCGACGTGGCGCAGCGCCACGGTGAGGCCGGCGATCCCCGACCCGATCACGACCGCGTCGGCTTCGACGGTCCAGCCGGGTGCGGGGGCGGTGAGTCTGCGTGCGAGCGCGACCATGAGGGGGTCCCCTTTCGTCATAATGACGATAACGCCCCCGGGTCGATGGTGCCGCCCCGGCCCCTCCTACAAGAGACGTGCCGCAGGACCGGCGCCCGCGCCGGGCGCGACGCCTGTGCCGGGGGTGGCGCCCGTGCCGGGGGTGGCGCGGTGCAGCGTTGGCGTCCGTCGCGGGGCTGGTGTCAGGAACGAGGGCGGTGTCCGTCGCGGGGCTGATGTTCGTCGCGGGGCTGATGTTCGTCGCGGGGCCGGTATTCCGTCGCGGGTGCGGTGTCCGTCGCGGGTGCGGCGTTCGTCACAGGGTCGGCGCAGAGCTGGGCGGTCAGAGTTGCGCAGGCCCATTCCTCCCATTGGTCCTGCGACCAGCCGCGGTCCCGCACGAAGAGCAGGTACAGGTCCGGGCTTAGCAGGCAGAACAGCAGGTCCGCCGCCGTCTCGGCGGAAACGCCGGGACGCACGCCGGGTTTGCCGGAAAGCGCCTCGGCCGCGGCCCGCTGCACGATGTAGCGCGGGTCGGAGCCGTCCGGCCACTGCGCGGCGATCTGCGGGTCGGCGGCGCGGGCGGACTCGATCATCGGCATGAGCGGGGCGACCCGGCCGAGGATCTCGCTCGTGCCGCGTACGTGCGCGCGCACCTGGCCGGCCGCGGTGGGCTCGGCGCACGCGGCGCGGAACCACTCACGATCCATGACGGCCACCGGCTCGGTGTCGCCGGCGATGGACGTGTCGACGACCTCCTTGAACAGCGCACGCTTGTTGCCGAAGACGAAGTAGACCGTCTGGACGGCCACGCCCGCCCGGTCGGCGACCTCCTGCAGGCTCGTCGCCCCGTAACCCTGCGCGACGAACAGCTCCCGCGCCGCCTGGATGACCTTCTCGCGGGTGCGGCGTGAACGCTCGGCCCGCTTGTCCGGCCGCTTGACGGTTTCCATGGCGCGAGTATATCTCTAGAGTTAATCACTAGAGTTTACCTCTAAAAATATGGAGCCGGGGCATGGAGAAGCCGAACATCACCGACGCAGGCACCGGACGAGACCTGGAGGAGGCCGTACGCCGAAGGCTGGAGAGCTACTACCGGGACGGCAAGCCGCCCTGGGACACCGGCGTGACGCCGCCCGAGCTGGTCACCCTGATCGAGGGGCACAGCGAGGGACACAGCGATGGGCACAGCGATGGGCACGGCGCGAGGGACGGCGAGGGGAACGGGGCGGGGAGCGGCCGGACGCACCTGTCCGGCAACGTCGGCGCGGGGAACGGCAGTGCGCACGGGGCCGGCGACAGTGAGACAAGGAACGGCCGGGCGGGGAACGGCGCGCTGCCGCCCGGCCGCGCCCTGGAGCTCGGCTGCGGCACCGGAACCAACGCCATCTACCTGGCCCGGCACGGCTGGGAGGTCGTGGCCGTCGACCTGATCGACCGCGCGATCGAGGAGGCCAGGAAGCGGGCCGACGCGGCGGGAGTGGCCGTACGGCTGCTGCAGGGAGACGTCACCCGGCTCGACGAGCTGGACGCGCCCGGCCCCTTCGACCTGTTCTTCGACCTGAGCTGCTTCTGCGGCATCCCGCCGCACCGCCGCGACGCCTACGCCGCCGGGCTCACCCGCCGCGCCGCCCCCGGCGCACGGCTGCTGATGTTCGGGTATGGCCCGGACACGCTCGACGACGCGCTCTCCGGCGTCACGGCCGACGAGCTGCGTGCCAGGTTCAAGGGCTGGGAGCTGGTCGACGTCACGCCCGGGACGAACCCGTTCCCCACCTTCTGGTTCACGCTGCAGGCGCGGAACGTCTGAGTCTCACGCAGCGGGGAAGGCCGAGACCACGCCGCCGACCCGGGGACGGCTGAGGGCACCGGCCGGAGACGCCGCCCGGAGCGCGCCAGGGGCCGGGTGCGGCCGAGCCCGCGCAGCAGAGGGGGGCGCCGCGGCCTCGTACGATACCCCTACCCGGTAGCCCTACAGGGTCAGCACCATGTTGTCGATGAGACGGGTGGTGCCGACCTTGGCCGCCACGGCCAGGATCGCCTCGCCGCGATGGTCCTCGGCCACCGGGGCGAACGTCGCGGGGTCGGCCAGGATCAGATAGTCGAGCAGCAGCGGCGGGTCGAAGCGGGCCGCCTCCTCCAGCACGGCCCGGGCGGCGTCGAGGATCCCGGCCGGCCCGGCGGTCCCGGCCCGCGCCGCCCCGGCCCGCAGCGCCCGCGACAGCGCGAGCGCGGTGCGGCGGTCGGCCTCGGACAGATACCTGTTGCGGCTCGACAGGGCGAGGCCGTCCGGCTCCCGCACGGTCGGGGCGCCGACGATCGACACCGGCACGTCGAGGTCGGCCACCATCCGCCGGATCAGCGCGAGCTGCTGGGCGTCCTTCTGCCCGAAGACCGCGACGTCCGGCCGCACCAGGTTGAACAGCTTGAGCACCACGGTCAGGACGCCGTCGAAGTGGCCGGGCCGGAACGCTCCCTCGACCACGCCGCCCATGCCGCCGGCCGAGACCTGCACCTGGCGGTCCGGCAGGTACATGTCCTCGGCCGAGGGCGCGAAGACCACGGCCACGCCCTCCTCCTCGCACACCTGGAGGTCGGCGTCGAACGTACGGGGATAGCGGGAGAAGTCCTCGTTGGGACCGAACTGCAGGGGATTGACGAACACGCTCACGACCACGTGGTCGGCGTGCTCGCGCGCCAGCCGAAGCAGCGACCGGTGGCCCTCGTGGAGCGCCCCCATCGTGGGGACCAGGGCGATCCTTCCGGGGCCGAGCTCGTCCCTCGCCTTGTCGAGGGCGGCGCGGTCGGCGGCGACGGTCAGGTCCATATGTTCCCTCCCAGGGCGTCCAGCAGGCGTTCGGCCGCCTCCGGTTTGAGCAGGCCCGCCGCGAGCGCCCGGTCGGCGGTGAGCCTCGCCAGGGCGACGTACGCGTCCGCGGCCTCGGGGGCGGCCAGGATGAGCGCGTCTACGTGCTTGCGCACGGTGCCCGCGTCGCCGCGGACCACGGGCCCGGTGAGCCCGCTGATGCCGAGACGCAGCACGTTGTCGAGTGCCGCGCTGAGCAGGGGGCCGAGCATCCGGCCCGGATGGTCCACGCCGATCTTCGCGAGCAGTTCCTGCGACTCGGCGACCAACGTCACCATGTGGTTCGCGGCGCCGGCCAGGGCGGCGTGATAGAGCGGGCGGTCGCGGTCGGCGATCCACACGGGCTCGCCGCCCATCTCGATCACCAGCGCCTCGGCCACCGGCCGCAGCATGTCGGGCGCGGTGACGCCGAACGAGCAGCCGTTGAGCCGGGTCAGGTCGTCGCTCCTGCCGGTGAACGTCATCACGGGGTGGAGCGCGAGCGGCAGCGCCCCCTCCTGGGCAGCGGGGTCGAGCACGCCCAGGCCGTACGCGCCGCTGGCGTGCACGAGCAGCTTGCCGCGCAGGTCGGCGCCGGTTGCGGCGAGGCCGGAGACGAGGCCCGGCAGCACGTCGTCGGGCACGGTCAGCAGCACGAGCTCGGACCGCGCGATCACCTCGTCCGGCCTGCTGAGGTTCAGGCCGAGGCGGTCGGCGGCGCGCCGCGCCGACGCGTCGGATACGCCGCTGGCCGCCACCACGCGATGGCCCGCGAGCATGAGCGCGGCTCCGAGCACGGAGCCGACCCGTCCCGCGCCGAGCACTCCCACGGCGAGCCGCGCCGGGCGGTCACTTGTGTCCATGACGCCTCCCCTCGGTTCAGCGTAGCGGCGGCGCTCCCGCCGGCCCGGGCGTGGCCCAACGGTCGGATTTTGTCCCGTTTCTCACGGGCCTATGTTGAGCCATAAGTACGAAAGTGACTACTTTTCGTCACGGCCCCGGCGTGTCGGTAACGTACACCGGTGTGGAGGTCACCTGGCGGGAGGCCATGCGGCGGGCGCTCTACGGCGCGGAGGGCTTCTATATACAGGAGCGTCCCGACCGGCACTTCCGCACGTCGGTGCATGCCTCACCGGTCTTCGCGGAGGCCGTGCTGCGCCTGCTCCGGCGGGCCGACGCCGACCTCGGCCGCCCCGACCCGGTCGATCTCGTCGACATGGGCAGCGGCAACGGCCTGCTGGCCGCCCGCGTGCTCGCCGCCGCGCCGCCGGACCTCGCGGAGCGGCTGCGGGTCACCGCCGTGGACCTGTCCCCCCGGCCCGGCGATCTCGATCCCCGCGTCGCCTGGGAGCCGGAGGCGCCGTACGGGATCGCGGGCCTGGTGATCGCCAACGAGTGGCTCGACAACGTGCCGCTCGACGTCGCCGAGATGACGCCGGACGGCCCTCGCCTGGTGCTCGTGGACACCGCCACCGGCGACGAACGGCTCGGGCCCGCGCCCTGCCCCGAGGATCTGGCCTGGCTGGAACGCTGGTGGCCGCTGCGCTCACCGGGGGAACGCGCCGAGATCGGCCGTACGCGCGACGAGGCGTGGGCCTCGCTGATCACGCGGCTGGCGCGCGGCACGGCGGTCGCGATCGACTACGCCCACCTGTACGGCCACCGGCCCCCGCTCGGCACGATCACGGGATATCGCGACGGCGCGGTGGTGCCGGCCACGCCCGACGGGTCGTGCGACATCACGGCCCATGTCGCGCTGGACGCCTGCGCGGCGGCAGGCGAGCGGGCGGGGGCGTGGGAGACCACGCTCACCACGCAGCGGGAGGCGCTGCGCGACCTCGGGGTCACCGGCGCCCGGCCGCCGCTCGCGCAGGCGTCCGCCGATCCCGCCGGATATGTACGCGCGCTCGGCCGGGCCTCACAGGAGGCCGAGCTGATCGACCCGGCGGGGCTCGGCGGCTTCGGGTGGCTCGCTCAGACGGTCACCTTGAGCGACTCCAGGCCGCGCATGATGTAGCTGGGCTTCCAGGCGGGCTCCTCGGCGAGCTCCAGCTTGGGCGCGAGCCGCAGCAGGGCGCCGAACGACTCGGCCATCTCGACCCGCGCGAGCGGCGCGCCGAGGCAGAAGTGGATGCCGGCGCCGAACGAGATGTGCGGGTTGTCGGTGCGGCCGATGTCGAGACGGTCGGGGTCGGCGAAGACCTCGGGGTCGCGGTTGGCCGAGCCGAACAGCAGCGCGATCTCCACTCCCCGGGGGATCGTCACCCCGCCGACCTCGATGTCCTCCAGCACCCACCGCTCGAACATCTGCGCCGGGGTGTCGTAGCGCAGCAGTTCCTCGACCGCCGTCGGCATCAGGCCGGGGTCGGCGCGCAGCCGCTCCAGCTCGCCCGGGTTGCGGAACAGCGCCCACCACCCGCTGCCGGTGGCGTTGACCGTGGCCTCGTGACCGGCGTTGAGCAGCAGCACGCAGGTGCCGATCAGCTCGTCCTCGGTCAGCCGGTCTCCGTCGTCCACCACCTGGGCCAGCGCCGAGATCATGTCGTCGCCCGGCCGCTCCCTGCGCGCCCTGGCCAGCCCGCGCAGGTAGTCGGCGAACTCCGTGGCCGCGCGTACGGCCGTGTGCTGGGCCTCCAGCGAGGGGTTCAGCTCGTACATGCCGCAGATGTCGGCCGACCAGGGACGCAGCAGGTGCCGGTCCGACTCGGGCACGCCCAGCATCTCGGCGATCACGGTGACCGGCAGCGGCTCGGCCACCTCGGCCAGCAGGTCGCCGCCGCCGCGTTCGACCAGTGCCTCGGTCAGCTCGGTCGCGATCTTCCGTACGCGGGGGCGCAGCGACTCGACCATGCGGGGCGTGAACGCCTTGGACACCAGGCGGCGCAGCCGCGTGTGGACCGGCGGCTCGACGTCGAGCATCCCGGCCCGGATCACCCGCCAGAACGGTTCCTGGAACTCCGGCTCGGGCTCGCGGCCGAACGCCTCATGCGTCGCCACGTGCAGGTAGGACCGGCCGAGGCGCCGGTCGCGCAGCAGCGCGTTCACATCCGCGTGGCGGGCGATCAGCCACTGCCCTGTCGGCTCGAAGAAGCTGACCGGCTCGTTGTCGCGCAGGTCGCGGTAGGCGTCATAGGGGTGCGCGATGAACTCGGCGTTCCAAGGATCAAACTTCACAATGGACAACAATACGGATGAAAGGCCTCGCTCGGGAGTGCGGGCGTACGGGTCCCTCATGGCGTACGTTGGGGCGATGCCCAAGCGCCGCGCACCGCATCGCAGGGAACCCCGCGAACTCGGCGACCTGCCGTACGCCGGTCACCTGGAGCCGTTCGACGGCCGGCTCGATCACGGCGGCGACTACGACACGGTCCTGTTCGACGGGCAGGAGTTCGAGGACGCCGACGCCGGAGGCGCCCGGTTCATCGAGTCGGCGTTCACCTCGGTGACGTTCATCGGCGGCCGATACCGGCGCGCCCGGTTCTCCGACGTGTGGCTGAACGGCGTGCGCTGGGTGGGCGGCGACCTCACCGAGTCGGTCTGGGCGGACGCGGAGATCGTCATGAGCGCCCCGGCCGGCACGGCGCTGCCCGGCGCCGAGCTGCACCAGGTGTTCTTCCACCGCTGCAAGCTCGACTCGGTCAACTTCCGCGCGGCCGACCTGCGGGAGGTCTCGTTCGTCGAGTGCACGCTGCGCGACGTGGACTTCGCGGGCGCCACGCTGACCGGCGTCGCCTTCCCCGGCTCCACGCTCGAACGGGTGCGGTTCGACAAGGCCCGCATGTCCCGGGTCGACCTGCGCGGGGCGGTGTCGCTGGGGATCTCCGACGGCTACGACGCGCTGCGCGGCGCGACCATCAGCGGCGTCCAGTTGATGCAGCTCGCGCCGATGTTCGCCCACGTCCTGGGGGTCACGGTCGGCGACGACTGACTCCGCCCGGGTCATCCGCACTTGCGCCCGGAGGGAGGTGCCGGGTTATAGTGCCGTCCAGGTCATGAGTGCCAGCGTCAAGCCCCGGCTTGCTGGCCGGCAACCCTCGCGCTCGCGGCGGGGTGCCCCGGGTGAGGACCGGGCTCGGCACGAGGTGTGCCGGGCAAGCGCGGGCTCCGCCTTCCGACGCCATGGCCGGGGTCCCCGACCCGAGGAGGCTTGGCGTTGTCCGCACTCACGTTCGTCCAGCAGGCCGTCACCCGCATCTCCGACGAGCCCGAGCTCGCCCCCGTCCTCCTGCCGGCCGTCGTCGGCGCCGATCTGGAGGTGCCCGTCAAGGGTGGCAGGCTCGTGCCGTACGCGAACCTCGATTACGCGGCGAGCGCGCCCTGTCTCGAGCCGGTGAACGCCGCCGTCGCGGCGGCGCTGCCGGCCTACTCCAGCGTCCACCGGGGTGCGGGCTACGCCTCGCAGCTCACGACCGCCAGATATGAGCAGGCCAGGCACACCGTGCGGGCCTTCGTCGGCGCCCGCCCCGGCGACGCCCTGATTTTCGTGCGCAACACGACCGACGCCATGAACCTGCTGGCCCGCAGCCTCCCGCAGGGCACAACCGTCGTCGTGTTCGAGACCGAGCACCACGCGTCGCTGCTGCCCTGGCCCGACGCCGTACGGCTCGCGCCGCCCGCCTTCCCCGGCGAGGCGCTCCGGGCGGCCGACGAGGCGCTGGCCGCGATCGAGGGCCCGGCCCTGCTCGTCGTGACCGCCGCCTCCAACGTCACCGGCGAGCTGTGGCCGATCGCCGGGCTGGCCCACATCGCCCACCGGCACGGCGCGCGGATCGCTGTGGACGCCGCCCAGTTCGTCCCCCACCGCGGGCTCAACCTCGCCGCGCTCGACCTCGACTACGTGGCCTTCTCCGGGCACAAGCTCTACGCCCCGTTCGGCGCCGGGGTGCTCGTGGGGCGCCCCGACTGGCTCGCCGACGCCGACCCGTACCTGCGCGGCGGCGGAGCCGTACGGTCGGTGGGCGAGACCACCGAGTGGAGCGACGACCCCGAGACGCGGCACGAGGCGGGCACCCCCAACGTGCTCGGCGCGATCGCGCTCGCCGCCGCCTGCGACGCGCTGACCGCGACCGGCTGGGCCGCGCTGGTGCGCGAGGAGGAGCGGCTGCTCGCCCGCCTGCGCGCCGGGCTCGCCACGATCCCCGGCGTCCGCGAGCTGTCGCTGTGGGGTCAGGATCACCCGCGCGTCGGCATCGTGTCGTTCGTCGTCGAGGGCCGTACGGCCCGGGAGGTCGCCGAGGCGCTGTCCGGCGACTGGGGCATCGGCGTCAGGGACGGCAAGTTCTGCGCCCACCCGTTCGTCCGCCACCTCCTCGGCGGCGGGCAGGACGGCGGCTGCGCCGACGGCACGGTCAGCGCCGTACGCGCCTCGATCGGCATCGGCACCACCACCGAACACGTCGACCGCCTCATCGAAGCCCTACGCGAGATCGCCGCCGCCTGACGGGGGTTACCGAGCCGGCGGAGGCTTTCGCTCGTGCGGGGCGAGCGTGAAAGCATGGACGGTATGACGACCGAGCAGGAGGGCGTGCGCCGGGAACAGATCGTGGGGATCGGCGCGGGCGCCGACGCCGTGCAGGCGAGGGAGCTGGCCACCGAGGACATGATCCTCAACATCGGCCCGCAGCACCCGTCCACCCACGGCGTGCTGCGGCTGCGGCTCGTGCTCGACGGCGAGCGCATCACGGCCGCCGAGCCGATCGTCGGCTACATGCACCGCGGCGCGGAGAAGCTGTTCGAGGTGCGCGACTACCGGCAGATCATCGTGCTGGCCAACCGGCACGACTGGCTGTCGGCGTTCGCCAACGAGCTGGGCGTCGTGCTCGCGGTCGAGCGCATGCTGGGCATGCAGCCCCCGCCCAGGGCGGTGTGGGCCAGGACGCTGCTGGCCGAGCTCAACCGCGTGCTCAGCCACCTGATGTTCCTCGGCAGCTATCCCCTGGAGCTCGGCGCGATAACGCCGGTCTTCTACGCCTTCCGCGAGCGGGAGACCCTGCAGCACGTCATGGAGGAGATCTCCGGCGGCCGCATGCACTACATGTTCAACCGGGTGGGCGGGCTGAAGGAGGAGCTGCCCCTGGGCTGGCTCGACCGCGTCACCGCCGCCGTCGCGGCCGTGCGGCGGCGGCTGCCCGACATCGAGGAACTGATCGCCGGCAACGAGATCTTCCTGGCCCGCACCCGCGGCGTCGGCGTGCTCGACCGCGAGACGATCATGCAGTACGGCGTGAGCGGCCCCATCGCGCGGGCCTCGGGCGTCGACTTCGACCTGCGGCGCGACGAGCCCTACCTCGCGTACGGCGAGCTGCCGGTGAAGGTCGTGACCCGGTCGGCCGGGGACTGCCAGGCCCGGTTCCAGGTGCTGCTCGAACAGGTCAAGGTCTCCCTCGACCTCGCCGACGCCTGCGTGGAGCGGCTGCGGCACCTGCCGCCGGGGCCGATCAACCAGCGGCTGCCGAAGGTGCTGAAGGCGCCCGAGGGCCACACGTACGCCTGGACGGAGAACCCGCTCGGCCTGAACGGCTACTACCTCGTGTCGCGCGGCGAGAAGACGCCCTGGCGGCTCAAGCTGCGCAGCGCCTCCTACAACAACATCCAGGTGCTGCGGGAGATGCTGCCGGGCAACCTGGTATCCGACATGATCGCCATCCTCGGCTCGATGTTCTTCGTGGTGGGCGACATCGACAAGTAGCCGGTTACGCTTCCCCGGAGGGCTCGCCGGGCACCCGGCAACAGTGTTCGAGGAACAGCGCCGCGCAGATCAGGATCACGCAGGCCACGAACGACCCGCCGCCGACGAACGCGTCCTGGCGAGGCTGATCGAGGTCGAGCAGTTCGAGCACGTGCACCACGAACCCGGCGAAGATACCGCCGAACGCCGCTCCGGCGTACGCCGTGGCCTTGGCCAGCGCCGCCAGGCGGGCGACGGCCAGCGGCTCGACGGGCTTGGTGTTCGGGCGGCGCAGGATCCGAGCCCGGGTCAGCCACCCCGTGTACGCCTCACCGATGGCCAGCAGCAGCGTGGTGGGGATCGCGGTCCACGGCAGGGTCGGCACCGTGGAGTAGAACCGCAGCAGCAGTCCCCAGGTGAGCAGACCGAACACGAGCACGAGACCGACGAGCACGCCGGGGTTGGTGGGCTTCAATCGGGGTCTCCTCGTCTCAGGCCGGGGGTTCGAGCACGAGGTCGGGCCGCGGCCGCACCCCGCTCTGGTCCGTGCCGGCCAGCAGGTCCGCCACCGGCCCGCGTCCGGGCAGCACCGCCGCCGGATCGGCCTGTGCCCACGGAACCAGCACGAACGCCCGCTCGTGCGCCCGAGGGTGCGGGAGCGTGAGCTCGGGGTCGTCCGACGTGAGGTCGCCGACCGTGATGAGGTCCACGTCGAGCGTGCGCGGGCCCCACCGCTCCCTGCGCTCGCGGCCGAACGCGTTCTCCACGCTGTGCGCGCGGTCGAGCAGCGTACGGGGGTCGAGCAGGCTCTCGGCGACGACGACCGCGTTGAGGTAGGGACCCTGCTCGGGGCCGCCGACCGGATCGGTCTCGTAGACCGGCGACACCGCCACGCACGTGAGCCCGGGGGCGTCGAACAGCGAGTCGACGGCTCCCTGGAGGTTTTCCATACGGCGGCCGAGGTTGCTGCCGAGCGCGATCACGACCCTCATGCGCGGCCCCTTCTGATCGTCACCACCACGTCGCCGAACGGCAGCGGGATGGGCGCCGCCGGTTTGTGCACGCTGACCTCTACCTCCTCGACCAGTTCGTGGGCCAGGCAGGCCGCCGCCAGCCGCTCTGCGAGGGTTTCGATGAGGTTGACCGGCTCGCCCTCCACGATGCGGACGAGCTCCGTCGCCAGCGCCCCGTAGTCCACGGTGAGCGTGAGGTCGTCGGCCGCCGCCGCCGGAGCGGTGTCGAACGACAGGGCCACGTCGATCACGAACTCCTGGCCCAGCTCGCGCTCCGCGGGCAGGCAGCCGTGCCTGCCGCGGGCCCGCAGGCCCACCAGCCGCACGGTGTCCCGACCGGTCGCCGCCCGCGCCGTCACTGCTCCTGGTCCTCCTCGTCGTCGTCGCTCTGCAGCACCGGTGAGCCGTGGTAGAGCCACAGCCGCCAGCCGGTCCCGGTGCGCACATAGGTGCTGGAGGCGACGACCCGGCCCGCCGCGAAGCCCGGCTCGTCGGTGTCGGCGGCCGTGAGGATGTTCTCCGCGCAGGTGATCACGGCGACGTCCCCGATCACGGCCGTCTGCACGTCGGTCAGCACGAACTGGATGTACGGCGTGTTCGCCATGATGAGCGCCCAGGAGCGCAGCACCTCCGACCGCCCGGTCAGCATGGGCCAGCCGGGGTGGACGCACATGGCAGGTCGCCCCGGGACGTCCTCGATCCAGATCTCCGACATCCTGTCGAGGTCGCCGCTCTCGATGGCGTTGTAGAACGCCTCGTTGAGCTCCTCGATGTCCTTCATCGGCGTCCCTGTCGGCATCTCGTCACCGGCCCTCGTCGGCATGTCGTACGGCTGCTGCCCCCCACGCGGCGGCCACCCGCACCGCGTCGGCGTTCGGCCGCACCCGGTGCACCCGGACGCACCACGCGCCGGCCTGCGCCGCGAGCGCGGTGACGGCGAGTGTGGCGTCGTCACTGCCGTCGAACGGCCGGGGCTCGCCGTCCGGCCCCGCCAGCAGGCGGCCGAGGAAGCGCTTCCTCGACGCCCCGATCAGCAACGGGCGGCCGAGGCCGTTCAGCTCGCCGATGCCGGCCAGCAGCGCCCAGTTGTGCTCGGCGTTCTTGGAGAACCCGAGGCCGGGGTCGAGCACGATCTGCTCCTCCCGCACGCCCTCGGCCAGCACGGAGTCGACCCGCTTGCGCAGCTCCTCCGCCACCTCGGTCACGACGTCGCCGTAGATGGCCCGGCTGTCCATGTCGCGGCTGTGCCCACGCCAGTGCATCACGACGTACGGCACGCCGGTCGCGGCCACCACCCGGGGCATCACCGGGTCGGCCAGCCCGCCGCTCACGTCGTTGACGAGCTTCGCCCCCGCCGCGACGGCCGCCTCGGCCACCTCCGCGCGCATGGTGTCGACGCTGACCGTCACGCCCTCCTCGGTGAGCGCGCGGATCACCGGCTCGACGCGGCGCAGCTCCTCTTCGAGGGACACCCGCGCCGCGCCCGGGCGGGTGGACTCCCCGCCCACGTCGACGATGTCGGCGCCCTCGGCCACCAGGTCGAGGCCGTGCCTGATCGCCACGTCGGGGTCGAACCACTGCCCGCCGTCCGAGAACGAGTCGGGGGTGACATTGACCACGCCCATGACCAGACAGCGCCCAGAGTCGGGCATACCGGGCACACTTGCTGCGGTCATGGGGTCAAGACTAGTGCCCCGGGACTCGTTGCCTGCCGGGCAGGAGCGGTGTCCCAATCGGCCGTCGTCCGCGCTCAGCCGCGCAGGATCAGCGACATGGCCTCGGCCCTGGTCGCCTCGCTGGAACGGAAGTCACCCCGGACGGCCGACGTGATCGTCTTGGCGCCGGGCTTGCGCACGCCGCGCATGGTCATGCACATGTGCTCGGCCTCGATGACGACGATCACGCCGCGCGGCTCGAGCACCTGCATCAGGCCGTCGGCGATCTGGGAGGTCATCCGCTCCTGCACCTGCGGCCTGCGGGCGTAGACGTCCACCAGCCTGGCCAGCTTGGACAGGCCGGTGATGCGCCCCTTCTCGTTGGGGGTGTAGCCGATGTGGGCCACGCCGTGGAACGGGAGCAGATGGTGCTCGCAGGTGGACATCACCTCGATGTCCTTGACGAGCACCATCTCGTCGTGGTCCGCGTCGAACATCGTGGTCAGCGCGTCTTCGGGCCGCTGGCCCAGGCCGGCGAACTGCTCGGCGAACGCGCGGGCCACGCGGGCCGGGGTGTCCCGGAGCCCGTCGCGATCGGGGTCCTCCCCGATCGCGAACAGGATCTCCCGGACCGCCTTCTCGATCCGGTCGTGGTCGAAGCCGGAGGGCGGCCCCGCCATGGGTTCGGCCATGGATCAGGCCTCGTCCCGCTGCGTCGACTGGTCGTTGACCCACGGAGTGGAGCTGCTCCCGCCCGCGGGCAGCGCCGAGCCGTTGCCGTTCGCGCGCTCCTTGGGCGTGATGACCGGAGGACGGTCGGACGGCAGACGCTTGCCGTAGCCGGCGTACGAGGGACGCTTCTCCTTCTGCACGACCGGCGAGAAGATCTCGAGGACCTGCTCGCGGGAGAGCGTCTCCTTCTCCATCAGTTCGAGCACGAGGTTGTCGAGCACGTCGCGGTATTGGACCAGGATCTCCCACGCCTGGTCGTGCGCGCTCTCGATGAGGCGGCGGACCTCCTCGTCGATCGCCGAGGCGATCTGCTCGGAGTAGTCGCGCTCGTGGCCCATCTCACGGCCGAGGAAGACCTCACCGTTGCCGCTGCCGAACTTGCGGGCGCCGAGCCGCTCGCTCATGCCGTATTCGGTGACCATGCGGCGGGCGATCGAGGTCGCCTTCTCGATGTCGTTGGACGCGCCGGTGGTGGGCTCGTGGAAGACGAGCTCCTCCGCGGTGCGGCCGCCGAGCAGCATGGCGAGCTGGTCCATCATCTCGGACCGGGTCGCGAGGAACTTGTCCTCCATCGGCAGCGTCATCGTGTAACCGAGCGCGCGGCCTCGGGACAGGATCGTGATCTTGTGGACCGGGTCGGAGTTGGGCAGCGCGTGGGCCACCAGGGCGTGGCCGCCCTCGTGGTAGGCGATGATCTTCTTCTCCTGGTCCGACATGACCCGGGACTTGCGCTCGGGACCGGCCATCACGCGGTCGATCGACTCTTCGAGCGTGTTCATCGTGATGAGCTTCTGGTCCTGCCGGGCGGTCAGCAGGGCCGCCTCGTTGATCACGTTCGCGAGGTCGGCGCCGGTGAAGCCGGGCGTCCTGCGGGCGATCACGTCGAGGTCGACGTCCTGCGCGAACGGCTTGCCGCGGCCGTGGACGCGCAGGATGCCCTTGCGGCCCTCCAGGTCGGGCCGGTCGATGACGACCTGCCGGTCGAAGCGGCCGGGGCGCAGCAGCGCGGGGTCGAGGATGTCGGGGCGGTTGGTCGCGGCGATGAGGATCACGCCGCCCTTGACGTCGAAGCCGTCCATCTCGACGAGGAGCTGGTTGAGGGTCTGCTCGCGCTCGTCGTGGCCGCCGCCGAGGCCCGCGCCGCGGTGCCGGCCGACGGCGTCGATCTCGTCGATGAAGATGATCGCCGGGGCGTTCGCCTTGGCCTGCTCGAACAGGTCGCGGACGCGGGAGGCGCCGACGCCGACGAACATCTCGACGAAGTCGGAACCGGAGATCGAGTAGAACGGCACGCCCGCCTCACCCGCGACGGCGCGGGCGAGCAGGGTCTTGCCCGTGCCGGGCGGGCCGTACAGCAGCACGCCCTTGGGGATCTTGGCGCCGATCGCCTGGAACTTGGCCGGGGCCTGG